>NZ_CP102578.1:10959891-11268695 GCF_042230915.1 Archangium gephyra
GGGCCTCGAGCGGGCGTGGTGGAGCTCGCGGGCCGCCTCCTGCTGGCCCGAGCGCGAGAGCGCGATGACCTTCTCGTGCTCCTGCAGGTAGAGCTTCCAGTCCCGGGTGAACGCCTCGTACAGGCGCCGCTCGTCCTCCAGGGAGATGTGGGACTCGTAGCGCGAGAGGCCCTGGTCGATCGTCTTCTGCAGCTCCCGCAGCTCCCGCTCGAACTGGGCCATCTGCGCGGCATCCGTCGAGAGGACGTGCTGCAGCTCGGCGATGAGGAAATCCGAGGTGTCGGTGTTCGCGTCCGACACGTAGGCCAGGCTCGGCATCCAATTGCCCGTCACGTCATCCGTCGCGACGTTCATCACCTCCATCTGGCTCATGGCGAGGACCCCCAACAACAGCGTGAGGAGGCTCAGGGCGAGGAAGGCGAAGAGCAGCTTGGAGGCGATCTTCAGGTCGTGGAACCAGGTCATGGGGCGGGCGTGTCAACAGCAATTCCCACGCCACTGTCCGGTGGACGACAAATCCCCGGAATCACACCCGGGAGCCCTCCCGGCCCGGCCCGTGTCCAAGGCCCGGATTCTGGATTCTAGACTTTGGACGACAGGCCCAGGCTCTTGAGCTTCTGGTAGAGCGAGCTGCGGGGAATGCCCAGCCGCCTGGCCGCTCGCTCCACGTGTCCGCCCTCGGCGGCGAGCACGCGCTCGATGTGGCGGCGCTCCACCTCCTGAAGGGTCAGGTCCAGCTCCGAGGCCTCGCACGCGGGCGCCCGGGGCTCCGGGGGTGAGGGGGAGAGCGCGCGGGCCATGGCGTGGTTGAAGCGCAGGTCCTCCGTGCGGAGGGCGGAGGTGGAGGAGAGGAGCGCGGCGCGCTCGAGCACGTTGCGCAGCTCGCGCAGGTTGCCGGGCCAGGCGTAGGCGCGCAGGGCGGCCTCGGCCGGGGGCGTGAGGTCCAACCCGGGACGGCCCAGCTCGCGGGAGAGCCGCGCGAGCATGTCCCGGGCGATGAGGGGGATGTCCTCGGGCCGCTCGCGCAGCGCGGGCAGGTGCAGCGGCAGGGTGCTGATGCGGAAGTAGAGATCGCTTCGGAAGCGCTGCGTGCGCACGGCCTCGGCCAGGTCCTGGTGGGTGGCGGCGATGAGGCGCACGTCCACCGAGCGGTCCTCCACCTCGCCCAGCCGGCGGAAGCGCTTCTCCTCCAGCACCTTGAGGAGCTTGGGCTGCACCTGCAGGTCCATGTCGCCAATCTCGTCGAGGAAGACGGTGCCGCGGTGGGCCACCTCCAGCAGGCCCTGCTTGCGGTTGACGGCGCTGGTGAAGGCGCCGCGCTCGTGGCCGAAGAGCTCCGTCTCGAGGAACTGGGGCAGCAGCCCGGCGCAGTTGAGCTGGACGAGGGGCCCTCCGCCGCGGGCGCCGTGCACGTGCAGCCAGTGGGCGAGCACGCCCTTGCCGGTGCCCGTCTCGCCCTGGATGAGGACGGGGCTGTCGCTGTCCAGCACGCGGCGCGCGGTGGCCTCCAGCTCGCGGATGGCGCGGCCGCGGCCGAGGAAGGGGTTGAGCTCCTCGGCCTGGCTGGCGGCCTGGGCCTGCTGCTGACGGCGCGTGCGCTGGATCTCCAGCAGGCGCTCCACCATCACCCACAGGGTGGGCAGCTCCACCGGCTTGGGCAGGAAGTGCTCCGCGCCCTGCTTGATGACCTGGATGGCGGCGTCGATGGAGACGTGCGCGGTGAGCACCAGCACGGGGATGGAGGGGTCCACCGCCCGCATCTCCGGGAGCAGGTCCAACGCGGTGCCATCCGCCAGGCGGTAGTCCAGCAGCACGAGGTCCGGCCGGTAGCCGCGAAACAGCTCGCGGGCCTCGCGGCAGCTCTCCGCCTCCACCACCTCCAGGCCGTGCGCCTCGAAGAAATGGCGGATGCCGAAGCGGACCGCCGGCTCGTCATCGACTACCAGGATGCGACGCTGCACTCGGTTCCCCCTCCGCCGGGAGAAACACCCGGACCTCGGCTCCCCCCTCGGGCCCGTTGCCCAGGCGGACCGAGCCGTGGTGCTCCTGGATGATTCGCTGGACGATGGGCAGGCCCAGCCCCACCCCCCCGGGCCGCTGTGAGTAGAAGGGCTCGAAGACGCGCGGCAGGTCCCCGGGGACGAAGCCGGGCCCCTGGTCCATCACCATGCACTCGACCCGGGCGCGCCCCTCGTCCACGAGCCGCCGCGCGGTGAGCCGCACGGTGCCACCGCTCGGGGAGTACTGGAGCGCGTTGGCCAGCAGGTTCTGGAACACCTGGGCGAGCCGGCCCGGCTCCATGCGGACGCGGGGCAGCTCCGGCTCCACCGAGACCTCCACGGACACGCCGCGCTCGCGGGCGAGCGGGGCGGTGAGGCTCACGGACTCGTCGAGCACGCTGGAGAGCGAGCAGGGAAGGAGCTCGGTGCTCGGCGGCCGGCCGTAGGTGAGCAGCTCGTGCATGAGGTGGTGGAGGCGCGACACCTCGCGCCGCAGCATGGAGACGTAGGGGGCGTGCTCCTGCGAGCCGCCGAAGCGCGCCTCGAAGGCATCCAGGGTGGCGGAGATGCCGAAGAGGGGGTTGCGCACCTCGTGGGCCACCCCGGCCACCAGCGAGCCCATGAGGGACAGGGACTCGCCGCGGCGCAGCGCTTCCCGCGCCTCGGCCAGCTGGACCTCCGTCTCGCGGCGGGCGGTGATGTCGCGCGCCAGCCCGTTGAAGCCGCGCAGCCGGCCGTCGCAATCGCGCAGCGCGTTGAGGATGATGAGGGCGTAGAAGCGCGAGCCGTCCTTGCGCAACCGCCAGCCCTCGTCCCGCACCTTGCCCAGCGCCTCCGCCTCGTCCAGCAGCCGCTGGGGCAGGCCCGCGGCGATGTCCTCCTCGAGGAAGAACAGCGAGCAGGGACGCCCGAGGACCTCTTCCGCGCGGAAGCCCGTGATGCGCTCGGCCCCCACGTTCCAGCTCGCCATCCGGCCGTCGGGCTCGAGCATGTAGAGGCCAACGTCCTCCACGCTGTCCACCAGGAGGCGGAGGCCCTCGCCGTCGTCCAGGGGAGCGGGCCTCGGCGGCACACAGGGCAACGGATCCGGGGTTTCTAGCGAGTGAAGCGGCATGAGAAGAGCGAATCCGTAGCGGGGAGGTCAAAACAACAGCTGATGTCCGGAGCGCCATTCCACCTGGCAGCCGATCGCTCCCCTGCCGTCCTCCTCACGGGGGAGACCCGGTCAGGCCCTCGTCGAGCACACGTTTTCGCCGGGCCGCCGCCCCTTGAAGGTGAGGCCGGACGCCAGCTCGTGCACGGCCATGGCGCGGTGCAGCGCGGTGTCCGGGCCCCCCGTCTTGCCCTGGCCCGAGGGGCGATGCCATGAAGGGGGCCATGTCCTTCTTGCAACAGGCTCTCATCTTCCTGGCGGCCGCGGTGGTGTCCGTTCCCATCTTCAAGCGGCTGGGGCTGGGCTCGGTGCTGGGCTACCTCGCGGCGGGAATGGTGATCGGCCCATGGGGCGTGGGGCTCATCTCCGACGTGGAGAGCATCCTCCACTTCGCCGAGCTGGGCGTGGTGCTGCTGCTCTTCCTCATCGGCCTGGAGCTGCAGCCCTCGCGCCTGTGGGAGCTGCGCAAGTCGGTGTTCGGCCTGGGCGGGGTGCAGGTGGTGGCCACGGGGGCGGTGCTGGCCGGGGCCGGCATGGCGCTGGGGCTCAAGCCGGCCACCGCGCTCATCGCCGGCCTGGGGCTGTCGCTGTCCTCCACGGCCTTCGCGCTCCAGCTGCTCGCGGAGAAGAACGAGCTGACCACCGAGCACGGGCGGGCCTCCTTCGGCATCCTGCTGTTCCAGGACCTGGCCGTCATCCCGCTGCTGGCGCTGCTGCCCTTCCTGGGCGAGCCGGTGGCGCAGTCGGCCGAGCCCGGGTGGATGTCGGCGCTCAAGGTGGTGGGGGTGCTGGCCGGCGTGGTGCTCGGCGGCCGCTACGTGCTGCGGCCCGTCTTCCGCTTCGTGGCCTCGCTGCACAGCCAGGAGCTGTTCACCGCCACCGCGCTGCTGCTGGTGGTGGGCACCGCGCTGCTGGTGAGCAAGGTGGGCCTGTCCATGGCGCTGGGCGCCTTCCTCGCCGGCGTGCTGCTGGCGGACTCGGAGTACCGCCACGAGCTGGAGGCCGACATCGAGCCCTTCAAGGGCCTGCTGCTGGGCCTCTTCTTCATCGCGGTGGGCATGTCGGTGAACATCGGCCTGCTGGCCCGCGGGCCGGTGCAGGTGGTGGCGCTGGTGCTCGGGCTGGTGCTGGCCAAGGCGCTGGTGCTCTACGCGCTGGGCAAGTGGGCCTTCAAGAGCAACGAGCCCTCCCTCAGCATGGCGGTGGTCATCTCCCAGGGCGGCGAGTTCGCCTTCGTGCTCTTCGGGCTCGCGGTGGGCTTCCGCGTCATGGAGCGCGAGCTGGCGGACCTGCTGGTGGTGGTGGTGAGCTTGTCCATGGCCGTCACCCCGGTGCTCTTCCTCGTCTATGACCGGTTCGTGCGCCCGCGCTTCAACAAGAAGGAGCAGCGCGACTTCGACGTGGCGGCCGAGGAGGACCACCCCGTCATCATCGCGGGCTTCGGGCGCGTGGGGCAGGTGGTGGGCCGGATGCTGCACGTCAAACACATCGGCTTCACCGCCCTGGACGCCAGCCCCGAGCACATCGACTTCCTCAAGAAGTTCGGCAACACGAAGATCTACTACGGGGATGCCTCCCGGTTGGAGCTGCTACGGGCGGCGCGGGCGGACAAGGCGAAGATCTTCGTGCTGGCCATCGACGACGTGGAGGCCTCGGTGCGCACGGCGGAGACGGTGCTCCAGCACTTCCCCCACCTCACCATCTTCGCGCGGGCGCGCAACCGGCAGCACACCTACCAACTGCTCAACCTGGGCATCAAGAACGTCATGCGCGAGACGTACGCGGGCAGCCTGGAGATGACGGGCGACATCCTCCAGGAGATGGGCCTCACCTGGTCCGAGAGCAAGACGGCGCTGGAGCGCTTCCGCCAGCACGACGAGGCGCTGCTCCAGTCCTCCTACAAGCACCACAAGGACGTGAAGAAGCTCACCGAGCTGGCGAGGGAGGCGCGCAAGGATCTGCAGGAGCTCTTCGAGAAGGACGAGGGGAAGCAGAAGAAGTCGGCCTGAGCGCGGGCCTCACTCGTCCATCTGCTGGCCGAGCAGCAGGTGGACTTCCGCCAGCTCCGCCGGCTTGCAGAAGATGTAGACGTGGTCGCCGGGCAGCAGCTGGGTGGCGCCCTTGGCGGGCACCAGATCCTTGCCGCGCACGATGAGCGTCACCACGGCGGAGCCGGGCAGCGGCAGCTCGGCGATGGTGGCGCCCGCCACGGCCGAGGCCGAGGCGATGTAGAAGGGCACCAGCTCGCCGTCGAGCTGGTGCAGGGACGTCAGCTCCAGCGAGGCCGGGGGCGGAGGCGGCGCGAGGGAGACGAGCCCCAGCCGGCGTGTGAGCCACGGCACCGTGGAGCCGGGAACGATCGCGTTGACCACCACGATGAAGAACACCACGTTGAAGATGGGAAAGGCGCCCGGAGCCTGGGCCAGCACGGGGAAGGTGGCGAGGATGATGGGCACCGCGCCGCGCAGACCCACCCAGCCCACGTAGAGGGTCTCGCGCCAGGGGAAGCGGAAGGGGAGCAGACACAGGAACACCACCAGGGGCCGGGCGATGAAGGCCAGCACCAGACCCATTCCGGCGCCCACCCAGGCCACCTCCGCCAGCTTCGAGGGAGAGGCGAGCAGCCCGAGCATGAGGAACATGCCCACCTGCGCCAGCCAGGCGATGGCGTCGTGCACGCGCAGCAGGCCACTGCGGTAGGGCAAGGACACGTCGCCGATCAGCATGGCGGCGATGTACACGGCGAGGAAGCCGCTGCCGTAGAAGAGCGAGGGCACCCCGAAGGCCAGGAAGGCCAGCGCCAGGGAGAGCACGGGGTAGAGGCCGCCCGCCGCTAGGTGCACGCGCTTGAGCAGGAGCCGGCCCGCGTACCCGAACCCCACGCCCATGGCCGCCCCCACCACCATCTGCACGGCCGCCTCCAGCAGGAGGCCCCAGCCCAGGGGCTCGCCGCTCAGGATCATCCCGGTGACGGACATGGTGAGGATGACGGCCATCGGATCATTGAGGCCCGACTCCAACTCCAGCGTCACACCCACCCGGCGCTTGAGGTGCAGGCCGCTGCCACGCAGCACGGCGAAGACGGCCGCGGCGTCCGTGGAGGACACGATGGCCCCGAGCAGCAGGGCCTGCTTCCACTCGAAGCCGAAGAGCCGTGCGGCCACCCCCGTGGCGGCCGCCGTGCCAATGACGCCCAGGGTGGCGAGCACCCCCGCGGGCTTGATGCCCTCGCGCACCGCGGCCAGCGGGGTGTTGAGGCCACCATCGAAGAGGATGAACACCAGCGCCACGGTGCCGAGCCGGAAGGTGAAGCCGTAGTTCTCGAAGGCGATGCCGCCAATCCCCTCCGAGCCGCCCAAGACGCCCAGGAGGATGAAGAGCAGGGCCACGGGGACGCCGAAGCGTCCGGCGGCGCGGCTGAAGAGCGCGGCCCCGCCCATCAGCACGCCGAGCGCGGTCAGCAGGAAGGCCGTCGACGTGGGCTCATTGAGCTGCTGCATTCCCCGACGCCTCTAACATGGAGCCGGGCCGGGACGCACCCGATCCCCTCGGAAGGGCCCGGAATGCCCGGTGGCGGAAGCTCGCCCGCATTCGGGACTGTGCACCGGCGCACTCCTTGGCGAGGCTGGGGCCGTGAACACCCCGCCCGACGCCCCGCCCGACACGCTGCCCGACCCCGACGCGCTCCAGCCCCTGCTCTCCGCCGCGCTGGCCCTGCCGGCCCTGAAGCCCCAGGCGGCCCGACTCGAGCGGCTGCGCCAGGACTACGCCCGCGGCCTGGAGCGCAAGGACGCTCCCCTCACCGTCGCCCTGGTGGGTGCCACCGGCGCGGGCAAGTCCACCCTGCTCAACGCCCTGGCCGGCCAGGCGCTCGCCCGCGAAGGCGAGGACCGGCCCACCAGCACCGCCGCCACCGTCTTCGCTCCCGAGGGCGCGGGCCTGGAGGACCTGGCCCAGGTGGGTGCCCGGGTGGTGCGCTACACGCCGGGCCCGCAGGGCATGTGGAGCGGCCAGGTGTTCATCGACACGCCAGACCTCAACAGCGTGGCCACCGTGCACCGCGAGGTGGCGCGCGCGGCCCTGGAGCGCGCGGACGTGGCGCTGGTGGTGATGCACCGGGGCAGCGTGGCCGAGGCCACCCAGGTTGAGTTCCTCGCCAGCTTCGCCCGGCGCCGCTCGCTCGTGTTCCTCATCAACTTCGCGGACGAGCTGTCGGCGGACTCGCGCGAGGCCCTCAAGTCCCAGGCGCGCCGGCTGGCCGCCGAGCAGTACGGGCTGGCGCTGGACTCAGTGCCCATCTTCGCCATCAGCGGCCGGGCGGCGCAGCGGGGGCAGGACCCGTCGGGCGAGTTCGGCGCCTTCCTCTTCCACCTCAAGTCCCTGGGCACGCAGGCGGTGGCCGAGCGGGTGCGGCGCTCCAATGCCCGGGGCGCGCTGGAGGAGCTGGCCTCGCGGGTGGAGGCGGCGCTGAAGGAGACGGAGGACACGCTGGCCCGGACGCGCGCCGCGCTGGAGTCGGGCCTCGCGCGCACCGCGGAGGGACTCAAGACGGACTTCGAGGCGCGGCTGGGGCTGGCGCAGGGCCACCTCGCCACGGAGGTGCGCAACCAGGCGGCGGGACGCTTCTGGGGCCCGGCGGCGTGGGGCATGCGGCTGTCGTACGTGGGGGCCGGAGGCCTGGGGGCGGCGACGCTGCTGGCACGGCGCAGCCTGCCGGTGGGACTGGCGGTGGCGGCCACCTCCACCGTGCTGGACGCGGTGCGGGACAGGACGCGGGCCCGCGCGGCGGAGACGGCGGTGGTGGAGCCCTTCGAGGATGACCTCGCGGTGGAGGGGGCGGCGCGCGCCGCGCTGACGGAGGCCCGGAGCCTCGCGCATGCGAGCGGGCTGTCCCCGGAGTCGCTGGGGCTGCCGGACGTGGAGACGGTGCTGGTGGAGCTGAAGTCCGCGCGCGCGAGCGCCTGGCGCTACACCGTCACCACGGCGGTGGCGGAGACGGTGTCCCGCTGGTGGCGCCCGGCGCGTTGGCTGCTGATGCCGCTCATCAACCTGCCCCTGCTCGCGCTGCTGGGCCACGTGGGCTACCGCGTGGTGCGCGCGTATATCGAGGGCCCGCTGCTGGGGCTGGACTACTTCATCAACGCGGGGGCGCTCTTCGCGCTGCTGGCGGGGGGCGGCGCGCTGCTGGCGTCGGCGAGCCTCGCGGGCACCACCCGGGGCGTGCGCCGCGCGGGCCTCGGCCATTTCCTCACGCTGCTGGGCGCGCTCGGCACCCGGCTGGGGGAGACGGTGCAGGACAGCCTCCGCCCCCCGCGCGAGGCCGCCCGCGCCCTGCTCGCCCTCACCCGGCTCAAATAGCCGTCCAGCCTCCGTCGATGTCGAGCACCATGCCGGTGGCGTACGCGCACGTCGCCAGGAAGAAGGCGGCGTCGGCCATGTCGCCGACCGTCCCCGGACGCTTCATCGGGATGTTGTTGGAGAGCCCGGCGAGGAACCCGGGCACCGCCTCGGGCGGCACGCCCCAGTCGATGGCCGTGTCGCGCGTCAGCCCCGGCGACAGGACGTTCACCCGGATGCCCTTGGGGGCCAGCTCGATGGCGAGCGAGCGCCCCATGGCGTTGACCGCGCCGCACAGGCCCGCCCCGCCCGCGTAGTTCGCCAGGGCCGCGTGGCCGGCGATGCCCGAGCAGAAGATGATGGAGCTGCCCGGCTTCATCTTCGGCACGGCGTAATGACAGGCGGAGAGCTGTCCGAAGAAGCGGCCCTCGAACAGCTCGCGCCACGCTTGCGGGCGCACCTGCTCGACCGGGCCGAACACCGCCCCACCCGCGCATGTCACCAGCAGGTCCACGCTCGCCACGGAGTCGATGAGCCGCTGCACCTGGGCCTCGTCGGCGACATCCGTCTGCACGGCGCGGGCACCCTGGCCAAGCTGCGCCACCGCCGCCTCGAGCCGCTCCTTGCGCCGCCCGGCGATCACCACCTGCGCCCCCTCGCGCGCGAAGCGCTCGGCGATCGCGAAGCCAATGCCCGAGCCACCTCCCGTGATGATGGCCGTCTTTCCGTCCAGTGCGCCCATGTGATGCCTCCCTGAAGTGTTACGAGAAGAGCGGCGATGCTGGCCGAACCGCGCGCCCCATCCAGAATTTGTCTTGGAGCCTCGGGTGGCCTACCTAGGCTCCGAGTGCACCCTTTCAGGAGGCCTCCCGTGGACAGCCAGCCTTCTTCAGCTCCCCTTGCAGGGCCCGCGGACTACCCGCCAGCCCCCTGGACCCTGCGCGGACAGGTGTACATGTCCGCCTGGAGCGTGCCCGTCTACCGCTGCTCGGTGCGGGTGGACCCGGTGTTCGAGCCCGTCATCGCCGGGGGGCGGCTGTTCGTCACCGGGGCCTTCGTGGAGTACGAGCCCGGCAGCACGCTGACGTATGGCGAGCTGGCCATGGGCATCCTCGTGAAGCAGCGGGGAGTCCGGCGCTACGGCGGCGTCACGCCGCTCATCTGGGTGGACAGCGAGCAGTCGCTGCGCGGTGGGCGCGCGCTGTGGAACCTGCCCAAGGAGCTGGCCCGCTTCGAGCTGGACCGGCGTCCTCCCGGCGGCGGCTTCACGAGCGCCGCGTGGGATGAGCGGGGGCGGCTCCTGGGGAAGGCCCGTTTCGAGCACCTCCCCGGCCTGCCTCGCCGCGTCCGGCTCCCCATCACCCTGCCGGACCTCTATTTCATGGGGGGCCAGGTGTGCGAGACGAAGGACTCCTTCTCCACCTCGCTGCGGCTGCTCCGGGGCACCTGGTCCATTCCGGAGGACAGCCCCCTGGCGGCGCTCGGCCTCGCGGGACAGCAGCCCCTGCTGAGCTTCTGGATGCGAGACTTCGAGCTGACGCTCCCGGCGGCCACGCCCGTGGCGGACCGCTAGGAGCAAGCGCTAGCGGGAGCCGCCGGCGCCGTCGGAGGCGCGCGCCTCGGGCGTCTGCTCGCGCTGGCGGGCGGACTCGGAGGCCGTGCGAGAGACCTTGTCCAGGATGGAGCGGGCCCCGGACGGGATGCCACCGGCGGCCTGCTCGCCCTCGCGCATCACGTCGCTGGCGGGCGCGAGCGGCGCGTTGCCACGCGGATCGTTGGCGGCCATCACCGGCATGTCCTGGTTCTTGCCGCACGCGGGCGCGGCGATGAGGGTGTCGCGCACCGGGTCGCCATAACCGGAGATGAGGGCGGGCACGGAGGGGTTGTTCCACCCGGAGCCC
This sequence comes from Archangium gephyra, assembly GCF_042230915.1. Lineage (GTDB taxonomy): Bacteria > Myxococcota > Myxococcia > Myxococcales > Myxococcaceae > Archangium > Archangium gephyra_B. Next base: position 10,970,283 of record NZ_CP102578.1, read on the forward strand.
ACCGCGCGGGCCACCTTGAAGTGCAGGTGGGGGCCGCAGGACCAACCGGTGTTGCCCGAGTAGCCCAGCAGCTGTCCCTTGCGCACCTGCTCGCCGGGCTTCACCACCACGGCGCTGAAGTGCAGGTACTGCGTCTCCACGCCCCCGGAGTGGGCGACGACGACGTAGTTGGCGTGCTGCGCCATCTTCGGGTCGCACGCACCCTGGGTGCTGTCACCGCGCGCCAGGCGCACCTGGCCGTCCTCGGCGGCCACGACGGGCGTGCCGACGGGCATGCGGAAATCCCACGCGTAGGTGTCGTTCTGCAGGTGGCTGCCCGTGTCGTGCCCCTGGCTCACCGGGAAGACCCGGCCGCAAGCGAAGGGAACGCCAATCTCGGGGGCCACGGTATTGCGAGCGGGGGGAACGGCCGGAGCGGAAGCGAGAAGGAAGATCGTGGGCAGGATCATGGGTAGGCCGCGCGAAAACGACGGATACCCCTTCCACTATTCCAGATCCTTTCCGGCCGTGCTGCTCGCCCGCTCATCCCGGGAACAAGCCAGCAGGCAGCCGTGTTGGCGGCGCCGCCCGGACGTCCCGGGTCAGGGGGAGCACACGACATGCGGAGAGAGACACGGCGGCCACGGGGGATGGTCATGGGTCTGGCCCTCTGGATGACGGGCTGCGGCATGGCCCACCCGTCTGTGAAGACAGAGTCACCGGCGAAGGAAATGGTGGCCTTCGTGGACGTGAACGTGGTGCCCATGGACTCCGAACGCCTGCTCGCCCACCAGACGGTGGTGGTGCAGGGAGAGCACATTGTCGCGCTGGGCCCGGTGGACAGCACGCCGGTGCCCGCGGGCGCGGCGCGGGTGGAGGGCCAGGGCCGCTACTTGATGCCGGGGCTCGCCGACATGCACCTGCACCTGGTGCCGGGCACGGGCCAGCCGGAGGACCCCGCGGGGCAGGTGCTCGCCCTGCTGCTGGCCAACGGCGTCACCACGGCGCGGGCGCTGGGCGGCCCCAAGGACACCGCGCTGGTGGTGAGGGCTCGGGTGGCGCGCGGCGAGGTGCTCGGGCCCACGCTGCGCGTCGCCGCGCCGTCGATGCATGGCAAGTCCGTGCAGGGCCCGGAGCAGGCGCGCCAGCGGGTGCGTGAGTACAAGGCGGCCGGCTACGACGGGCTGAAGACACACGGCTTCCTCGGCCGCGAGACGTACGACGCGATGATGGCCGAGGCGCGTGCGCAGGGGCTGCCGGTGAGCGGCCACGTGACCCCGGACGTGGGCCTCGTCCACGCGCTGGAGTCGGGGCAGCAGATTGAGCACCTGGATGGGTACCTGAACGAGCTGCTGCCGGAGAACGACGGCGCGCGCGCGGAGGTGGGCCAGGTGGAGGTGGGCGAGCCGCTGGAGCGGATGGACCCGGCGCGCATCCCCGCGCTGGCGGAGGCTACGCGGAAGGCGGGCGTGTGGAGCTCGCCCACGCTGGCGCTCTTCGAGACGGTGACGAGCCCCGAGGGGGTGGAGTCCCTGCGCGCGCGGCCGGAGCTGTGCTACGCGAAGCAGGCGTCGGTGGAGGCGTGGACGCAGATGCTGGCCAACGATCCGCAGATGGCCAACGTCCCGGCCGAGCGCAAGCGCAGGTTCGCCGAGCTGCGGCGGCAGGTGGCGCGCGGGCTGTACACGGCGGGGGCGAAGCTGATGGTGGGCTCGGACTCGCCGCAGCTCTTCATGGTGGCGGGCTTCGCGGTGCACCGGGAGATGGAGGCGCTGGCGGAGGCGGGGATTCCGCCCTACGGCGTGCTGGAGGCGGCCACGCGCAACGCGGCGGAGTACCTGGGCGAGGCGGACAGCTGGGGCACGGTGGCCGAGGGCCGGCGCGCGGACCTGCTGCTGCTGGAGGCCAACCCGCTGCGGGACGTGAAGCACACGCGCGACATCGCCGGGGTGATGGTGCGCGGCAAGTGGCTGCCGAGGAGCGAGCTGGACGGAATGCTGGAGCGCACGGCCGTGGTGGCCAACGCGCCGCCACCGGTGAAGAAGGGCGTGGCCACGGCCACGTCCACGTCCCCATGATGGGGTGAACGGGAGGACACCGCATGGCGCGCATGGACAGCTTCGTGGAGTACACGCTGGAGCTGCTGGAGCCCCTGGGCCTCGTGCAGGCGCGCCGCATGTTCGGTGGGTGGGGCCTGCACCACGCCGGGAGGATGATGGGCCTCATCATCGAGGACCGGCTTTACCTGAAGACGGACGACATCTCGCGCCCCACCTTCGAGGCCGCAGGAGGCGAGCCCTTCGTCTACGACGCGAGCAAGGGCCGCAAGGTCACCACGTCGTACTGGACGCCTCCGGCGGACACGAGCGACGACACCCACGCGCTGCTGCCCTGGGCCCGCCGTGCGGTGGAGGCCTCGCTGCGGGCCGCGCAGAAGAAGCCGGCCGCCAAGAAGAAGGCCACTGCAGCGAAGCAGGCCGCTCCGGTGAAGAAGCAGACTCCGGCGAAGGCGAAGACGGCCGCGGCGAAGCAGACGCGGGCGAAGAAACCCGCGGTGAAGAAGCCCTCGCGACGAGCGTGAGCGCCTGTCCGGAAATGGGATGACGTCCCAGGAACGCGCACGTGAAGCGAGGCAGGGGCGGCACACGCGCGAGACTGACGCGCGGGGACGAGCGGACGGCGGCGGTGCATGGCAGGCTACGGGTCCTCAACCAACCCGAGGGACTCGATGCAACAACGCCTCAAGCCGGCCATCGCCGCGCTGTCGCTGATGCTGCCGCTCACGTCGCTGGCCGGAGCCAAGGGAGCCGTGCCTCCCGCGCCCGTTGCCGCGAAGAAGGCCGTAGTGGACACCTACCACGGCACGAAGGTGGACGACCCGTATCAGTGGCTCGAGAAGAGCGATGACCCCGAGGTCCGCAAGTGGGTGGATGGACAGACGGCGCACATGCGCGCGGTGCTGGACAAGCTGCCCTCGCGTGACGCCATCCGCGCGCGCATCACCACGCTGCTCTCCCACAAGTCGGCCGCCCACTACGCGATGGTGCAGCGCGGGGGCGTGCTCTTCTCCATGAAGTTCCAGCCGCCCCGGCAGCAGTCCATGCTGGTGGTGCTGCCCTCGGTGGATGACCCGTCCACCGCCCGCGTGCTGGTGGACCCGATGGAGCTGGACCCCAGCGGACACACCACCATCGACTTCTTCGTGCCCTCGCTGGACGGGAAGAAGGTGGCGGTGTCGCTGTCGAAGGACGGCACGGAGAGCGGTGACGTCACCGTCTACGATGTGTCCACCGGCAAGGCGCTGCCCGGCGAGGTGGTGCCCCGGGTGAACGGCGGCACGGCCGGCGGCAGCCTCACGTGGAACGCGGACGGCACGGGCTTCTTCTACACGCGCTATCCGCGCGGCGAGGAGCGCCCGGCCGAGGACCGCGACTTCTTCCAGCAGGTGTACTTCCACAAGCTCGGCACGCCGGAGGACAAGGACACCTACGAGCTGGGCAAGGGCGCCCCGCGCATCGCCAACTACCACCTCAAGACGTCCGACGACGGCTCGCACGTGCTGGCCATCCTGGGCAACGGTGACGGTGGCGAGTACGCGCTCTACCTGCGCGGGCCGGCGGGCACGTGGACGCAGCTGTCGACGTTCGAGGACAAGCTCGTCGATGCGGCGTTCGGCCAGGATGGTGCGCTCTACGCGCTGTCGCGCAAGGACGCGCCGCGCGGCAAGGTGCTGAGGATTGCGCTCGCCACGCCCGCGCTGGACAAGGCCACCGTCCTCGTCCCCGAGGGCCCGTCCTCCATCGCGAGCTTCCGCCCCACCGCCACCCGCCTCTACGTGGTGGAGCAGCTCGGCGGCCCCACGCGGATGCGCATGGTGGGCCTGGACGGCAAGGAGCTGGGCGTGGTGCCCACCCCGCCCGTCTCCTCCGTGGGCGGCGGGGTGTACCTGGGCGGGGATGATCTGCTGCTCGCCACCAGCAGCTACACCGAGCCGGTCTCGCTGTACCGCTATGGGGCGAAGGACGGGAAGCTGGCGAAGACGGCGCTGGGCCGCACCTCGCCGGTGGACACCCGCGACGTGGTGGTGGACCGCGTCATGTGCACCTCGAAGGACGGCACCCAGGTGCCGCTCAACATCCTGCACGGCCGCGGCACGAAGCTGAACGGCAACAACCCCACCCTGCTCACCGGCTACGGCGGCTTCAACCTCTCGCTGTCCCCGGGCTTCAACGCGATGAACTTCGCCTTCATCGAGCAGGGCGGCGTGGTGGCCATCGCCAACCTGCGCGGCGGCGCGGAGTTCGGCGAGGAGTGGCACGCCAACGGCTCGCTGACGAAGAAGCAGAACGTCTTCGACGACTTCTACGCCTGCGCGAAGCTGCTGGTGGACAAGAAGTGGACGAAGCCCGAGCGCCTGGCCATCCAGGGTGGCAGCAACGGTGGCCTGCTGATGGGCGCGGCGCTCACCCAGCACCCGGAGATGTACCGCACGGTGCTCGCGCACGTGGGCATCTACGACATGTTGCGCGTGGAGCTCACGCCCAACGGGCAGTTCAACACCACCGAGTACGGCACGGTGAAGAACCCCGAGCAGTTCCAGGCGATGTATGGCTATTCGCCGTACCACCAGGTGAAGGACGGGGTGAAGTACCCGTCGGTGCTCTTCACGTCGGGCGAGAACGATCCGCGCGTGGATCCGTTCCACTCGCGCAAGATGGTGGCGCGGCTGCAGGAGGCGACGGGCTCGAAGCGGCCGGTGCTGCTGCGCACCAACAACATGGGACACGGCATGGGCACGCCGCTGGACCAGGAGATCGCGGAGGAGGTGGACGTCTACGCCTTCCTCTTCAACGAGCTGGGCATGAAGTACAAGCCGGTGGACGGCAAGCTGTCCGCCCCGGCGTCGAAGTAGCCCCTCCCCCACTCCGCCTCAAGCGCCCCCCACTCTCCCCCAATCTCCCCTCTCCCCTCGGGAGAGGGACGGGGTGAGGGTGCCGGGTTCACCGCCCCGGGTCCGTGAGCCGTGGACCCGGGGCGGAGCGAGCGGACCAGGAGCCGAACCAGCGCCCGCCCTGGGCATCCACGGCGCTGGCCACTCCGCGCCATTCGCCCTCGACGAGCACCGCGCGCAATTGAAGCGTGGACTCGAGGAGCGTGGCGTCCTGGAAGGAGAACGACAGCACCTCGCCCTCCACGCGCGGCGCCACGTCGGCCTCGAGAGGCTCACGCTGGGGAAACACGATGCGGACCCGGCCCGAGGGCTGTGCGCCCCGGGTGTCGAACGAGAGCTGGAAGGGCACCGGCGCCATGCCCAGCTCCGCGGGGTAGAGCGAGAGCGTCCCCTGCCACGCACCGGCCACCTGCCCGGCCTCCAACGGGGAGCCGCGCGGCAGGCTGGGGAGCACCGGGGCGGGAGGAATGGGAGCCCCATTCGCGGGAAGCTCGGCGGCGAGCCCCACCTCGGAGCCCACCTGTTGGAGGTAGCGCGCGGTGTCCTCGGGGAGCGCCACCAGCGTCTCGGTGCGCGAGGTGTCGAAGGCGGTGTCCGCCCAGGGAGCCCCGATGAGGGTGCTCGGCGCGCCGAGGCAGGGCTGGTGGAAGAGCGAGGCGTAGAGCACACAAGCCGCCAGGTACGTGCCGGCGGGGGCAGGATGGTGGCCGTCCTCGACGTACAGCTCCAGCTCGGGCCGCTCCCGCCGCACGCGCTGCCACGCCACGCCCACCGGGGAGAGCACGCCCTTCTGCTCGCGCGCGAGGCTCGCATAGGCGTGCGTGAGCACCTCCTGGGCGGGCATGTCCGCCTTGCGCGACCACGTCATGTAGAAGACCGGCTTCGCTCCGGCCGCCGCGGCTTCCTGGGCGAAGAGCCGGCCGTAGGGCAGGAAGCGCTCGGCGGGGTCATTCATGTGGGCCACGCCGTTAATGCGCAGACCGCCCAGCAGGCTCTGCTCCTGCAGCACGACATGGCTCCAGGCGCCGTTGCGGATGAGTGCCCTCGCCTCGCCCTGCTTCCAGTGGGACTCGAGCGTCGCACCGCCCATGAGCACCGAGCCGGTCTCCAGCCGGGTCCCCGGGGCCAGAGTGCGGACGAAGCCCTCGAGCATCGCGGGAAGGTCGTTGTAGTAGGTGTAGCTGTTGCCGATGAAGAGCACGCGCACGGGGCGGCTCGAGTCAGGGCTGGGAGGAGACGGAGGTTGGGTGCGCGCACACGCGACACACCCCAGCAGGGCGAAGAGCCAGCGGGCCGGTCGGAACATGGGCGGCGATTCTAATGAAGTGACGGCGGATGTTCCCTCCACGAGACAAACAGCACCGGCACGAACTGCTCGTACCGGTGCTGGTGTGTGGCGCGTCAGAAGCTCTTGTCGAGCAGGCTCTCACACGTGGAGGAGAGAGCCTCCCCCTTCACGTGGAGCGCCACCGGACCCGAGGCCGGTCCATCGTCCCACTGCGAGCGAACGAAGCACTTGTCCTGGATGGTGAGGATGTGGAGCCGCGAGGAGACGGCACCCCGTGGAAGGGCGTCGAACACCAGCACTCCGTCCGCCTTGGAAGCCAGGGCATTGCCCAGCGCGGCCGGCACGCCGTCTCGCGCATAGAACCTGCCCGGCGTGACTCCCTTGGGCACGGCCTGGAGCGGCTCACGCGTAGTCGCGGGCACGGACAGCCGCACCTCCGTGGCGTACTGCCGCACCTCGTCGAGGATGCCGGAGGGCGTGGTAGCGCGCAGCACCTCGTGCTTCACCGAGACCCGCGACAGATCGACGAGCCCGTTCTCCCCGCGCAACGGGACGAAGGTGCCCGGAAGGTCAACCGACCGCCGCAGGAAGAACAACTGCGAGACGCCCGGCTTCACCTCGAAGGCCCGCCCCGCGGCGAGCTCCATCCCCGTCGCGGGAACCGTCAGCATCAGGCGATTGCCCTGGCCACCGGGGATGCGCTCCCCGTTCCTGTAGAGTTCCTCATCGACCTCGAGCTCCACACGGTGGAAGTACAGCGGTCGCTTGTTGCCCTTGGACGGCACATCCCGCGCGTCGAGCACCCGCGAGACGCGCCCCACGACAATCACATCCGACTGGGCGACGTACCCCTCGGGCCCGAAGGGATAGGCACCGTAGCTATCGCCCATCCGCCTCTGCGGCGCATCGGCCCGCGTGCCGGCGAGTGACTCTTCGGGAAGAACGGCCTTCACGGCGGCGGTGGCTCCCAAACCCAGGAAGGCACCCAGGACGACATGGACCCCGATATTCTTGAAAGAACTCATGATTTTTCTACTCCAAAGCCAGAACCCAAGATGCGGGACATGAATCCGCGAGCGAGGCTCACGGAGGACCCGCCGTCACCACCTTCAGGCTCGAGATGCCGGGGCCGACGAAGGCACGCCGATCCAAGGGATAGGTCTCGTCCCAGCACCCGCCGCCGCCGCAGTTGCGCGCGTACATGTAGAGGCTGCGCGTGTTGTCCAGGCCCGCATGAACGATCTCCAGACGGTTGCCGTTGACGATCTGGATGTCCGGGGCGACGTTTCCAATCCGGCCATCGGTTGCGCTCATCGCCAGGTGCACGAACTGCCCCGAAGAATTGATGTAACCCTCACCAATGTAGAGCTGGCGGTATCCATTGGCGGAAGTCACCGCGAAGAAGCACCGGTTCGCTCCGGCAGGCGCCCAGTAGCCACAATCCAGGCCAATGGGAGTGTCACTCCAGTCCCAGGTCGAGCCGGCGTTCGTCCAGGAGCCGGGGCCGGTCGACGTCATGAATTGGATCTTCCCGGTGTCGTTGCGGATGTAAGCCAGGACGAGCCGGTTGGTGCTCGCGTCGTACGCGAGGCTGGGACGCCGCCGTGCCATGCTCGAGGACTTGAGACTGAGAACCTCGCGCACCCCTGTCGGGCAGCCGAAGGTGGGCTGGATGCCGCGCTCGAGGATCACCTCACCCGAGTCATTCGCGGCGAGGAATGCGATGGCGAAGCCCGACGTGTCCTGCGAGGTAGTCACTCCATCGAACGTCCACTCGCCCTCGTTGACGCACTCGGGGCCAAAGGCCGAGCCGGACACGAACACCCGGGCCAGGTTGCTGGTGGTGTCGGCGTTGCGGTCCGTTTCGTAGCTCACCATCGACCAGCCATCCGGTCTGGAGGCCACGGAGACACTGCCCGACGTATGGCCCACCGTCGTCCAATTCCCGCCCGTCCGGTCCCTCACATTGACGGAGTACTGCGCGATGTACTGCGCGTGCTGCCCACCCGTCTTGTCGTCGACCGTCAGGAAACGGCCGTCGAATTTTCCGCCCGTCGGATTCATGATGGCCGGGGCAGAAGTCTCATGATCCAGGCCGATGCAATGTCCGAGCTCGTGCGCGAGAATGCTCTGGATGTCATAGGCACCCGGATATTGCCCACCATCATCCGTGTAGGAGTAAAACGTGGAGCTATCGAATATTGTAATCGAACAATCATCCGAACCCGGGTACGGGACTGCGCGCCCATTGCATCCGGTGGTGCAATTGCCTGAGCAGCACGTATCCGCTTCGATTTCGATGTCGGACCACTGCGGGGTGGTGTCGTAGAACTCGATGTTGGTTCCAAACCCGACGCCAGCGTTCGTCCACTGTCCGAGACTGGCGCGCGCCAGGTTCATCGTCCGAGCCGGGTCCAGACCGAACACGGAGCTGAACTCATTGGTGAGGACGTCGATGACATAGGGATTGTCGGTCCAGGGCCCCCGGTGGATGAACAGCACATAGGCGCTCACCGAGGAGGCGGACAGAAATCCGGCAAGGAGTGCAACAGCATTCATTCTTCTCATCATTTCCTCTCATCGCGCTACCACCACGCGAGCACGGATGACTGCCGCTGCCCACCGCCGCAAGAGCTGGCGTGAACGGCGAATCCCCCATCAGGTAGCTGACTCGCGGATACAGGTGAATGCGTTCATTTGCGAGCAAATTCATGAATGATGGATTCTTCCGGTTCAGTCAGACCCATACATGGCATGGGCATCCGCCAGGGCTTGGAATCCTCGCGAGGAGTAGACAAGGACTCACCCGGTGTATGCCTAGTGGAGTTCAACCCAGGAGCAGACTGACGGCAGCGGGTTTCAAGACCCCGCCCCCTCACTTCGTCCTTCCAGGAAGCGAGAGTCCTCTTCTGCTTGCGCAGCTCATCGTAGAGCGAGACGCGGCCGGCCATCGGGCCCGCCACCGCATGCTCCAGCGGGCGCAGCACCTGCGGTAGCGGCAACACCGCCCTCATCCTCCGCCAGCCCGCGCACCACCTCGGACTGCACCCGCACCATCGCCGGGATTGGCCCGTGCGCTCGCTGGCGACAACCTGACGGCACGGTGGCTTCTGGCCCGCGCCTTCCCCAAGCTGTCGCGGTCAGCCCGAAAGCGCCCGGAGCGCGTCAGATAAAGCGCCCTATCGGCTCCAGCCCGAGTCAGAACGCCCAGATCCAAGCAGACATCTAATCTCTGGATAAAACAGGTGCCAGGAACATCCGGGTGAACCAACAGCAGATCACGCCCCGCAGCAGCCAGCGCGTGGGAACCAATCGCCCAGACCTGCAGTTCGACTATTCCAACGACCCGGATGCGGAGCGCATCCTCCTCATTGTGCCCTGAAGGGAGACCCGACCGATGGCCGAGAACATGAAGGGGTTACTTCTGGATGACCGCTGGGCGCCCATCACTTCGGAGATGGCATTCCTGGAGACCCCTGCGGAGCACGCCGCCCGCGCCTTCGCGGCGTGGCAGGCAGGGCTGATGGCACCCCGTGGCATCGCCGTAGAGGTGCGCCCGGTCTCAGGCTCCCTGGAGCAGGCCCTCTCCGCTCTGCTCCCCCTGACCACTCCAGAGGCGCGGCGGGACCTCTTCATTCCGACACGAAGCCCCTGGACGGCGTACGTCGAAAATGGGTGGGCAGGGACCGATGCCGCGAGCCCCATGCGCTACATGGCCCGGGCGCTGGGCTGCCGGGGCCTACGTGTGGTCGCCGTGCCCCACACCTACCGGAAAGGCGAAGGCCGCTATGGCGCCGTGATGCTCGATGTGTACGGACCGCACCAGACGGATTGGCTCAACTACGTGCGTGCATTGGGCGCTTCCAATGATGGAGGCCGCTGGGTCTTCGACCAGACCGGTGAGCCCTTCCCCTTCGAGAAGCTGGAGCAGTACCAAGCGCGCCGCGTGAGGGACCGGTTCACGTTCGACATGCTCAAGGACTACCTGCGTCACCTGGGACTCTCCCCCTTCGAGGAGGACTTCTACCTGCCGCAGGGCGCACCCGCGTGGCTGGTGGAGAAGTCCGGCACGTTCGTCCCAGCTCAGACGGAGTACTCCCTCGCCCTGGCCCGGGAGCGCATCCTCTGACCCTGATTACCAATGAGGGAAACACAGCGGGCACAACCCGGGGACCGGATACCCTCACCCCGTCCCTCTCCCGGAGGGAGAGGGGATCTGTTCTCGGTGAGGTGTCCTCGGTGATGTGTCCTCGGTGATGTGTCCTCCGCGCCATCCACGGCGGAAAGCCTTTCAGGCCGCCTCTTCCGTCACCCGTTGCAGGCCGCGCTCCAGGTACATGCGCTTCGCCGCCTGCCGTTGAATCTTGCCGCTGGACGTCTTCGGCACGCTCCCCGGCTTGAGGAACACCATCTCGTGCAGCCGCAGTTGGTACGCCTCGTTGATGGCCTTGCGCACCGTGGCCGTCGCCGCCTCCAGGTCCAGCGCCGCGCCGCCCTGCTGCTGCTTCGTGTCCACCTCCGCCACCACCACCAGCCGCTCCTCGCCGTCCACGTCCACCGAGAAGGCCGCTCCGCAGCCCGGCCTCACCGCCGGCAGTGCCGCCTCCACCGTCCACTCGATGTCCTGCGGATAGTGGTTCTGCCCACCGATGATGATGAGGTCCTTCTTGCGGCCGGTGATGTACAGCAGCCCGTCCTTCATGAAGCCCAGGTCCCCCGTGCGCAGCCACCGGCGCGCGTCATCCCCACGCATCCGCGCGCGGAACGTCTCCTCGGTCAGCTCCGGCTTGCGCCAGTAGCCCTGCGCCACACTCGGGCCCGACACCCAGATCTCCCCCACGCGGCCCTCGGGCAGGGCCTCACAGGACTCCGGGTCCACGATGGTCATGGCGTAGCCCTCCTCGGCATGGCCGCAGGAGACGATCTCCGTGGCGTTGGCATCGCCCGCGGACAGCGGCACCACCCGGTCCTCCTTGAGGGCCTCCTTGTCCACGCTCACCGTCACCACGCCGCGCCCCATGTCGCCCGGCGCCTTGAGCGTCACTTCCGCCAGGCCGTATACCGGCGCCAGCGCCAAGGGGGACAGGCCCCGAGGTGAGAACGTCTCGACGAAGCGCCGCATCGTGCCCGCGCGCACCGGCTCGGCGCCGCAGTACGCCGTCCGCCACGAGGACAGGTCCAACCCCTCGAGCACCTCCGGCGTCACCTTGCGCACGCACAGCTCGTAGCCGAAGTTGGGCCCGCCCGTGTGCGTCACCTTGAAGGCCGTCACCGCCTGCAGCCAGCGCAGCGGGTGCTTGAGGAAGTCCGCCGGGGACATCAGGTACACCGGGTAGCCCCAGTGGAAGCCCCCCATCAGCCCGTCCACCAGGCCCATGTCGTGGAAGGACGGCAGCCACGTCACCGAGCACGAGTCCTCGCCCACCCTCAGGCTGCTGCCAATGTGCGCGAGGTTGATGAGCAGGTTGCCGTGGCTCACCATCACCCCCTTGGGCGCCGAGGTGGAGCCGGAGGTGTATTGCAGGAAGGCGAGCTCCTCGCTCGCGGCCTTGATGGGTGACGTCAGCGCCACCACGCCCAGGTCCTCCGCGTCGGTGGCCAGCCACTTCAGCTCCGCCAGTCCGGGCACCTGCTCGGCGAAGGACGCCGCCATGGCGCACAGCTCCCGGGTGGCCAGCACCACCTTGGGGCGGCAGTCCGCGATGATGCCCAGCAACCGGCCCAGGGTGCGCGTCAGCCGGGTGGGGTCCGGCGGGTAGGCCGGCACCGCCACCGCCCCTGCGTAGAGGCAGCCCAGGAAGGCCTCCACGAACTCCACTCCCTGGGGGTAGAGCAGCAGCGCGCGCTCGCCCTCCATGCCGTGCGCCTTGAGCAGCGCGCCAATGGAGCGGGCCCGCTCGTCCAGCCGGGCGTAGGAGTACGCCGTGCGCTCCTCCGTCCCACGGACGATGAAGGTGAGGGCCCTGCGCTCCGGGTGGCGCTCGGCGCGGCGGTGGAGGATTTGCGCGAGCGACGTCGCGCCCGAGATGCAGTCAGAAGCCATGGCGGTGTTCCAATTCCAGGGAGGAAAGAGGGGGTTCTCTAGCGGGACTCGGGGAGGTTGGCCCAGCCCTCGCGCCAGCTCACGATGCGCGCGCCGCACACCTTCTCGAACTTGCGCTTCATCTGCAGCACCGTGGTGAAGTCGTTCTCCACCGCCACCGGCAGCTCGCACACGTGCCAGCCGTAGTGCTTGAAGTTGCTCGCCGCGCGCAGCACCTCGGGCTTGAGCTCCGGCTTGCGCTCCAGCAGCTTGGTCAGAATCTGGTAGCCGCCCTCCGCGTGGCGGAACTCGTCCGTGGAGATGAAGCCCAGCAGCTTCGCCAGCACCTTGTCCTTGCACTGCGCGCCCAGCTGCCGGGCGAAGTAGCCCGCCGCGTGCTCGGACCAGATGAAGTTCACCAGCTCCTGGACGGTGTCCTCGGGCTTGTAGTTGACGTGGTCGATGTTCCGCCGGCGGATCTCCACCAGCTCCTCATCGGTGATGCGCGGCTCGAAGCCCACCAGGTCCAGGTAGCGCCGCAGGCTCCAGAAGTGCCGGAAGCCCTCGAAGCACTCCACCTGGAACACCGAGGTGGCGTCCACGTCCTCGTGCAGCAGCTTGATGAGGGAGACAGTCCCCAGCGCGTGGTAGGACTCGATGAGCGCGGTGCGCCGCACCTTGTCCAGGATGTCCGGCTGGCTCAGCGCGGCCTCGCGGTCGATCTCCCCCCAGGGGATGTCCTTCTCCACGTTCCAACGCGACTCCGACTTGGAGCCGAAGAAGTCGTAGTAGTAGCGCTCCGTCGTCATGGCACTCCTCGCGGCGAATTCGGGTGGGGAGCAGCGGCCTACAGGCCCGCCCGCTCCGAGGAAGGGATGACCTCGCGCCACGCGGCCGGGTCCACCCCGTGATAGGCGGTGAAGGCGGCCACCCAGCGCTCCAGGCCAAAGGCGATGCAGCCGGTGCTGGCCTGTTGCCCGTCCGGCAGGGTGAGGCCGAAGGTGCGGGAGAACGAGTCCCCGTGCAGGTTGAAGGACGCGATGGCCAGGTCCCCGCCCTTCTGCCCGGTGACGTCCACCAGCAGCTCGTACTTGAGCGACTGCGCCCGCTGCAGCAGCGTGCGTGCCCGGCCCTCCACCGCCCCGAAGAACGGATCCGAGGCCACGTCGATGCGCCCCGTGAGGCCGTGCGCCTTCGCGAATTCCACCACCTCCAGCAGCAGCTTCTCGCGCAGGCTGGCGATGGGCGCCTCGGGCCCCAGCAGGACGATCTCCCGCATGGTGAACTCCCACTGGCGGCGCAGCGGGGCGAACTCCCCGTGCTCGTAGCGGAAGCACCGCCCCTGGGTGGTGAGCACCATCGGCTCGCCGGTGATGGTGCGGCCCTGCAGCTCCGCGTAGCAGTGGTAGCAGACGGCACCGGAGAGCACCGCGCCCGCCGTGCGCACCCGGGCGGACGCCGACTCCTCCACGCGCTCGCCCCCCTTCACCGCGTCCACGAACTGGCGCAGGGACGCCGTGTCCCGGTCCAGGCACATGGCGAAGGTGGCGTGGTGCGGGAAGGACTTGAAGTAGTCCGTCCGCTCCATCACGGAGATGGGCAGCAGCGTGGGGTACTGGCGCTCGGAGGCGCCGTACTTGAAGGCCAGCTCGAGGAACTTGCGCTCGAAGTAGCGGAACAGCCACAGCGCGGGGCCGGACATGCCCAGCGTGCCGTTCTCGTACGAGCGCAGGTCTCCCCGCTCCAGCAACTGCCCCACGGCCTCGGGCCGGGGCGAGCGCCCGCCGTCGAAGGCGAGGCTCTTGGGGTCCACCGTCAGCGTGCTCACGCCTGGGCCTCCCCGCCCGCCGGGCAGAACGTGTCGGCGATGATCCGCGGCGAGCGGAAGAAGTTCATCGTCAGCTTGTCCTCGGGCACCTCGATGGAGAGCTCGCTCTCGATGAAGCCCATCAGGTCGATGATGCGCATGGAGTTGATGAGGCGGTTCTCGAACAGCGCGGTGTCCCGGCCGATGTCCGCGGTGATGCCATTCTCCACGCACAGCTTGCGGATGAAGGTCAGCAGACGCTCCTCGAACTGATTTCTGTCCATGGTGTGTTCCTCGTCAGCTCCGGTTGCGGCCCCAGTCGGTGGCCACGCAGTGGCGCAGCACGTCCATCAGCAGCTTCTTCGCGGGCGGCGGCTTCACCCGCTCGCCGAGCAGCGCGTGCACGGGCCTGGCGTCGAAGACCTGGGAGGCCAGCAGGTGCCCGTACATGGTGTCCCCGAGGCGGATGACCTCGTGGGACTGCTTGTTCTGCGTCTGCAGCAGCGTGCGCCGCAGCAGCGCGTACGTCTCCTCGTCGACGATGTCCGGCGGGAGGAAGTCCCCCTGGGCCCAGCGCCGCTCCGACTCCGCGGCCACCTCCACCACGGTGTCGATGAAGTCCTGCAGCCGCAGGGCCTCGTCCCCGTTGCCGATGTGGAAGGTGCGCCCCGGCTGGTAGTGCTCCAGGAAGAGCGTGAGCAGGGCCGCGGCCGCGTAGTCGTTGGACGACAGGTCCATGCGCGAGTCCGGCGTGCCCGGGAAGGCGCCCACGTGCCCCTGGTGGAAGAGCCGGATGAGCGAGTGCATGGAGTTGTAGCGCGTCACCTCGCCGTCATCCCGGCCGATCAGATAGGCCAGCCGGTACATGGCGATGGGCAGCTCCTTCATCAGCCCGCGCACGAGGTGCTCCGCCTCGTATTTGCTCTGCTCGTACGGGTTGACGAAGCCGGCCTCGTGCACCTCGTCCGTCTCCAGGAAGCGGCCCGGGCGATGCCCCGCCACGAAGAGGGTGCTCACGTAGCCCACGCGCTCCAGCCGGCGGAAGGTGCGCACCACCTCGAAGACGTGGCGCGTGCCCTCCACGTTGGCCAGCCGCGCCTCGTCCAGGGGCGCGTCCAGCTCCACGTTGGCCGCCGAGTGCAGGACGTGCGTCACCTCGCTGGCCAGCCGTGCCGCGTCCTCCGGCGACAGCCCCAGCCCGGGCCGGGTGATGTCGCCCAGCACGGGGAGGAACTGGCCCTCGGGCGGACGGGCCGAGGCCTCCGGCCACAGCTTCGCCGCCAGCTTCGTCCACCGCGCCTTGAGCACCACGGGCGAGGGGGCCCGGATGAGGGCATACACGCGCGCCCTCGGCGCGTTTCGGGCGATCCAGCGCGCCATCTCCATACCGACGGCGCCGGTGATTCCGGTCAGGAACAGGTTCATGGGGGGGAGAACTCTGGGGGGAAAAGCAGGGGGGAGACAGCGGGGGGGTCCCGGACCGGGCTCAGATCTGCACGATGCTGCAGCCCCAGTGCGCGCCGAGGCCGAACGAGAACATCATCACGTGGTCGCCCTTCTTCACCAGACCGCGGTCGATGACGTCCTTGAGGTTGATCCAATTGTCCGCCGCCACCGAGTGGCCCTTGGGGCGAATGTTCTCCGTGTAGATCTTCCCCAGCGGAATGCCGGTGAACTTGCTGAGGATCTCCCAGCTGCGCAGGCTGACGTTGTGGGGGATGAGGAGCTGGATGTCCTCGCGCGCCAGGCCGCTGGCCTTGAGGGTCTTCTCGAGGATGCGCTTGCCGGTGGGGAAGTAGGCGGCGAGCAGCTCGTTCTGGTGGCCGTCCGGGTCCCAGTAATAGCCGCGGGTGAGCGTCTGGTACGTCTTGATGCGCGAGCCCTCGGGGTTGCGCGACAGGAGCACCGCGCACGCCGAGTCACTGCAGACGTTGTAGACGACCTCGCGCTTGATGCCGTCGGGGAAGACGTCCGCGTTGACGCACAGGGCGTACTCCAGGCCCTCCATCTCCATGACGGCATGGGCCAGCCACACCGCGTGGGACAGGGACACGCAGCCCAGCTCGCTCAGGCCCACCGTGCGCGCGTTGGACAGGCCCAGCTCGTCCTGCAGGCGCGTGCTGGAGAAGCGGAACATCTCCAGGTGCGCGTTCTCCCCCTGGGGGAACTCGGCGAGCGCGTCGCCCTTGGGCACCAGCGAGCTGGTGGCCAGCACGCTGGCGTTGATGAGCAGCCCCACCTTCAGCGGATCCACCCCGTGGCGCTCCAGCAGCGCCTTGAGGGTGACCGACGCGAGCTGCGTGGCCGGCACGCTGGACACCCGGCAGTCGCCGAAGCCGAAGTCGCGCATCGTCTCGGGCGTGCTGATGAGGCGCCCTTCCGCCGCGAGCTGCTCGAGGCCGACCTGCCGCTCGGGCAGGGTGTAGTGGATGCCGTGGATGCGAATGGTGGAGGACGGATTCATGAGCGCACGACGGCCAGCAGGTGGTTGCCCATGGCCAGGAAGGTGAAGGTGAATTCTTGCTCGAAGGGTGCGCGCAGCCGGAGCACGCCCTCGCCCAGCTCGGGCTGAAGGGTGCGCAGCGGCACGGGCTGGGGCGGGCGGAGGGCCTTGTAGAGCGCCTCCTTCAAGAGCCACAGCCGCGGGGCCAGCTCCGGCTCCCGCTCACAACGGGCCCGCTCGTCAGGCGAGAGGAAGAAGCGCCACAGCTCCTGGCGGATGGGGGCCACGGGCTCCACATCCACCCCCACCCGGCCGCGCGCGGTGACGGCCGCCACCGACAGGGTGCGTGCGTGGCTGAGCGACACGTCCAGCGGCCCGAGCCCCTCGGGCAGGTGCACCCGGGGCTCGCCCTGGGGGCCCGGCAGCACCTCCACCTGGGGCGCCAGACACTCCGGGCCGAGCAGCTCCTGGATCACCTGCTTGCACACGAGCCGCCCGCGCAGCCACTCGCGCTGGCGCTGCGGCAGCACCGTCTCCTCCAGGAGGCTCCGCTCGCTCGGAGAGAGCAAATCCTTCGAGGTAGGGCCCTCCGGCCGCTCCTCCAGCACGCCCACGCCCACCCCGTTCCACCACAGGAACGAGAACCTCTCCAGAGGGGCGATCGCCACGCGCTGCATCACCCCAGAGACCATACTTAATGTGTAAAGTAGACCTGCGCGGTAATCAAGGGAGCACCGACTTTTCAATCAAGACGGAGAGTGCAGAGTGGCTGAGAACAACATCTTCGCGCGCATCGTTCGCGGTGAAATCCCCTGTCACAAGGTCTGGGAGGACGAGCGGCACCTGGCGTTCCTGGACATCCGGCCGGTGAAGCCCGGACACACGCTGGTGATTCCGAAGGCGGATGGGGACTACCTGTTCGACCTGGAGCCGCAGCGGTACGTGGAGCTGATGCAGGCGGTGCGCACGGTGGCGCGGCTGCTCAAGGAGCGGACCGGGTGCAAGCGCGTGGTGGAGGTGGTGCTGGGCTACGAGGTGCCGCACGCGCACGTGCACCTGATTCCCACCGACTCCATGGCGGACCTGCCGCCCATCGTGGGCACGCCGGCGGAGCAGGCGGAGCTGTCGGCCATGGCGGCGCGCCTGCGCCAGGGCTCGGGCCCGTGAGCGCGAGGACCGCCGAGGAGATCCAACGCTGGATGGCGGAGCGGGTGGCGGGCTTCCTGGAGCTGACGCCCGCGGACATCGACGTGCGGGCGCCGTTCCAGCACTACGGCCTGGACTCGATGGAGCAGCTGCGCATCATCGGCGAGCTGGAGACGTGGCTGCAGCGCGAGTTCGAGGAGACGCTGCTGCGGCAGTACCCCACCATCGAGGCGGTGGCGGCCTTCCTGGCCAAAGCGGGCTGAGCGCCCGGCGGGCTCTGGCACGAGTGAGTGCCAGAGCCGCCGCGCGGGCGCCCGGGGTGGGGCTCAGGCCGCGCGCTCGCCGCTCTTCTCGGCCTCGCGGTAGAGCTCCTCCACGGCCTCGCCGAACTTCTTGAGCACGTTGCGCCGCTTGAGCTTGAGCGAGGGCGTCAGCATGTCATTGGCGGTGGAGAAGTCCTCGCTGATGAGCAGGAAGCGCTGGGGCTTCTCGTAGCCCTTCGCCGCGTCCTTGCAGAACTCGTTGATCTGCTCGCGGTAGAGCTGCTGCACCTCGGCGCGCTTGAGCAACTCGGGGATGGAGGTGGTGTCCAGCCCCTTCTCGGTGGCCCACTTCTTCAGCGAGTCCATGTCCGGGACGATGATGGCCACGTTGAAGGGCTTGTTCTGCCCGTGCAGCATCACGTTGGTGATGAAGGGCGAGAGCTGCAGCGCCTGCTCGATGGGCACCGGCACCACGTACTTGCCGTTCTCCAGCTTGTACTGCTCCTTGATGCGGCCGGTGATCCAGACGTACCCGTCCTCGTCCAGCACGCCCATGTCGCCGGTCTTGAAGCCGCCATCGGCGGTGAAGACCTTGGCGTTCTCGTCGGGCAGGTTGTAGTAGCCCATCATCACGTTGTGGCCGTAGACGACGATCTCCCCCTGCTTGGGGTCGCCCGTCTCCGAGCGGTCGATCTCCACGCGCGTGCCGGGGATGGGCCTGCCCACCGAGCCGATCTTCCGGTAGCCCGGGTAGTTGGCGGTGGAGATGGGGGACGTCTCGGTGAGGCCGTAGCCCTCGTAGACGGTGATGCCGAGGTTGTCGATGAACTCCGCCACCTCGCGCGAGATGGCCGCCGCGCCGCTGAAGGCGTACTTGAGCCGGCCACCGAAGCGGGCGCGCACCTTGGAGAAGACGACCTTGTCGAAGAAGGCATGCTGCAAGTCCAGCAGCACGCTGCTCTGCTTCTTGTCGGCCAGGGCCTTGCGCTGCTTGGCCACCTCGAGGCCGCGGGTGAAGAGCATGCGCTTGACGGGGGACTCGGCGGCCATGCGCTTCTGCAGCCCGTCATAGATGCGGTTGAAGATGCGCGGCACCGAGAAGAGCAGCGTGGGCTGCACCTCGGAGAGGTTGTCGACGATCTTGTCCACGCCCTCGGCGATGCCCATGGAGGCGCCCATGGAGAAGAGGGCGTTGAGCTCCACGTTCTGCCCGAAGGAGTGCGCCCACGGCAGGAAGGCCAGCGAGCGGTCATCCTGGTTCATGGGGAAGACCTCGTGCATGGCGCACACGTTGCGCGCGAGGTTGGCGTGGCTGAGCATCACGCCCTTGGGGTTGCCGGTGGTGCCCGAGGTGTAGATGAGGCCAGCCAGGTCCGAGGCCTTGGGCGTGGTGACGGGGCTGGGCGTGTCGGCGCCGCGGCGCAGCAGACACGCGAAGGTGTCCGTCTCGGTGGCGGTGCCGGTGAAGCGGATGACGTGCTCGAGCTTGGGCAGCTCCTTCTGGAGCGCCTTGAGCTTGGTGGCGATGGCGTCGGTGGCGGCGAACACCACCTTGGCGCCACAGTCATTGAGGATGTACGCCCACTCCTTGTCCAGCTGGGCCTCGTACATGGGGACGTAGGCGGCGCCCAGCGAGTAACAGGCGTAGGCACCCACCGCCCACTCGTGCCGGTTGTTGGCGATGACGGCCACCCGGTCCCCGTGCGTCACGCCCAGCTGCGTCAGGCCGCCACGCAGGTCGTCCACCATCTGGCCGAACTGGATGTACGTCATCCATGACCACTGGCCGTTCTTCTTCTCACCGAAGAGCGGGCGCGGGCCAAAGGAAGCAATGCTCTGCAGAAAGATGTCGACCAGCGTCTCGAACTTGGGGCTCGTCATCGGGCTTCGGGCTCCTTGGGTTCAGGGAAGTAGGCGGTGGTCCTGGGACCCCCCCTGTGCCTGCCTCAGAACCCGGGAAGCTACTTCAACTCCGGGCCCTACTGGATGGGTCCAGAAGCGCTTTCTCCCACACCGGGGGTGGAAATCTCCGCCAGTCGCCCTCCGAGGTAGACCCCTGCCCGCGATTGACCCATCGCGTCATCCCGCGGGCCGCTTCGCCGCGAGGTCCTTCAATGGGCGAGCGGCTCCGGGATAAGAGGGAGGCACCATGGTCGAGTCCGGCGCACGCATCGGGGATTACGAGATCTGGGGCCGCATCGGCGGCGGCGGGATGAGCGACGTGTGGCTGGCGCGGCATGTGCTGCTCGCCTCGCCGCTGGTGGTCAAGACGCTCAAGCCGCACTTCCAGGCGGACCCCGAGGAGCGCTACCGGCGCATGCTCAACGAGGCGCGGCTGATGGCCCGCGTGCCCAGCCACCGCGTGGTGCGCGCCACCGACGTGCGCATCCACCAGGGAACGCCGCTGCTGGTGCAGGAGTACGTGGACGGCATCGACCTGGACGAGGTGGACGTGCGCCGGCGCCGGGCCCTGGGCCTCGGGTTGCCGCTGTGGTTCGTCTGCGAGGTGCTCGCCCAGGTGGCCGAGGGGCTGGCCGCCGCGCACCTCACCGGCATCCTGCACCGCGACCTGAAGCCGTCGAACATCCTCGACTCGCCGGAGCTGGGCACCAAGCTGGGGGACTTCGGCATCGCGGTGGCCAAGAGCGTGGGCCACACGAGCGTGGGGGACATCTCCGGCACGGGGCCGTACATGGCCCCCGAGGTGCTGCGCGGAGAGGCGTTCGACCGGCGCGCGGACGTGTTCGGCCTGGGCTCCACCGCCTACCACCTGCGCTACGGCCGGCCGCCTTTCGAGGGGCTCGAGCCCCGGCTGCGGGGCGAGGCGCACCCTGTCTTTCCCTCGCCCAGCGGACCCGAGGAGGCGTACTTCCAGCACGTGCTGGCGCGCATGCTCGCGCCGAACCCCGAGGCCCGCTTCCCCGACGTGGCCCAGGTGCGCCACCTGTTCGCCCGGCTGGCCTCCACCACGCGCCCGCTCGGGGCCGCCACGCGCCTGGACGATGGCAGCCTGGCGCTCGGCCCCACGCGGATTGTCTGTGAGACCGGGGACCTGGCCCTGGCGCGGGTGGACGGCATCGTGAGCCCGGCCGTTCCCCAGCTGAACATGACAGGAGGGGCCGCGGCGGCCCTGCGTGCCCACGGTGGGGAGAGCATCCAGCAGGAGGCGTGGCACTGGGGTGAGCAGCCGCTGGGGGCGTGCATCTCCACGGGAGCGGGGCGGCTCGCGTGCCAGCGGGTGCTGCACGCGGTGAGCGCGTGGGAGGAGGTCAGCTGCATCGGACGGGCGATGCAGCGGGCGCTGCTGACGGCGGAGGAGGAGGGCCTGGGCTCGCTCGCGGTGCCGGCGCTGGGCACGGGCGCGGGGCGGGTCACCGTCGAGGCGAGTGCCCGCGCGGAGGCCTCGGCGTTGCGCTGGCACCTGCTGCTGGGCGGCAGCCGGCTCCGCGAGGTGCGCTTCGTGCTGTACGAGGAGTCCCTGCGCGAGCGCTTCCGGGACGTGCTGGAGAGTGTGTTGCTCGATGCGGACGGTCCCACGCCCGAGGTGGGTAGGCCCGCGCATCAGCTGGTGGAGTCGGCTCCCGACGACAGGACGTACGTGCCCGCCGTCGCGCGGCGCTCGTGACCCCTGCTCCCTCTCTATCCCCTCCCTCCTTCTCCCCTCACTCCCTCTCTCCCCGGGAGAGGGTTGGGGTGAGGGTATCCGAGCCTGTTCTTCAACCCGTGGCCCCCAGTGGGGACAACGGGTTCAACCCGGGGCCCGTGGCACCCTCACCCCGTCCCTCTCCCGGAGGGCGAGGGGAAATCAGCGCGCGGTTTCAGGGGCACTTCTTCGGAGCTATCTGGACTCTTTGGGTGCGGACTGGAACACCCGCAGCAGGAAGAGCAGCGAGGGGATGATGAGGGCGGCGCCCACCGCGAGCGCCACCAGCAGGGCCCGCTGCGCCGCCACGGAGGCCGCCGCCCCCTGGAGCGTGAAGTCCGGCACCACGAGGTACGGGTACTGCGAGGCCGCCCACCCCGCGACGATGAGACCCACCTGCGCCGCCGCCGCCACGCGCGCCGGCCAGAAGCGCCGCGCGAGCAGCAGCCCGAAGGCCAGCACCGCCGCCACCGCCGTCGCCGCGTGCAGTGCCAGCGCGAAGGGTGAGCCCGTCAGCCCCGCCCACACCCGGGGCGCCCCCTCGCGCGCGAGCACCAGCACGCCGAGGGCCGCGAGGAACACCGCCACGCCCGCGCCCAGCGCCCGCTTCCGGAAGTCCTCCTGGAGCCCGGGCTCGCGCGTCTCCGCGGTGAGGTACACCGCCGCCAGGAAGGCGAAGAGGCACAGGGCCAGCGCCCCCACCGCCAGCGCGAAGGGCGACAGCCACGCGGAGAAGAAGCCGCTCACCACCGCGAGCCCCTCCACGCGGATGTCCCCGCTCACCACCGCGCCCACGCACATGCCCAGCAGCGCCGGGGACAGCACGCTCGCCACGCTGAAGACGAGCCCCCAGCGCCGCTGCACCGCGTCCCCGCGCGCGTCGTAGGTGCGGAAGGTGAAGGCCGTGCCCCGGAAGACGATGCCCAGCAGCAGCAGTGTCAGCGGCACGTGCAGCGCCACCGACAGCGCCGCGAAGGCCCTCGGGAAGGCCGAGAAGAGGATGACGATGCCGATGATGAGCCAGACGTGGTTCACCTCCCACACCGGCCCGAGCGCCTTCGCGATGAGCGCCCGCTGCTCCGCCTTGCGCGGCCCCGAGGCCAGCAAGTCCCACACGCCCCCGCCGAAGTCCGCGCCCCCGAAGAGCGCGTAGAGGACGAAGGCGGCCACCAGCGCACCGCCCAGCAGCAGCTCAGTGCTCATGGGCCACCTCCCCCGCCGGCGGCTCCCGGCCCGGCAGCGTGCCCGCCACCTGCCTCACCATGAGGAAGACGACCATCGCCCCCAGGAAGAGGTAGACGAGCGTGAACGTCCAGAAGGGCACCGCCAGGTGCCGCACCGGCGTCACCGCCTCCGCCGTGCGCATCACCCCGCGGATGATCCACGGCTGGCGCCCCCACTCGGTAACGAGCCACCCCGCCTCCATCGCCACCACCCCGAGCGGCCCGCACAGCAGCCACCCCCACAGCAGCCGCCGGTCCTCGGGCCACGCCTTGCGCCGCCAGCGCAGCAAGAGCGTCACCACCGCCAGCAGCGCCATCGCGCCCCCCGTGCCCACCATCACCTGGAAGGCCAGGTGCACCTTGAGCACCGGTGGCCACTCGTCGCGCGGGAAGGCGTCGAGCCCCTTCACCTCCGCGTCCGGATCCATGAAGGCCATGAGGGACAGCCCGTTGGGAATCTCCAGCGCGTAGCGCATGGTGCGCGTGTCCACGTCCGGCAGCCCGCCGACGCTCAGCCCCGCGCCCCGCTGCGTCTGGAACAGGCCCTCGGCCGCGGCCAGCTTCAGCGGCTGCGCGCGTGCCACGTGCTCCGCGGACTGGTGCCCCACCAGCGGCTGCACCAGCGCGGAGAGACACGCCAGCGGCAGCGCCACCGAGAGCGCCTTGCGGTGGAAGGCCGCCCCCGGGTGCCGCAACAGCACGAAGGCGTGGATGCCCGCCATGGCGAAGGCACTGGCCTGGTAGCACGCGAGCAGCGTGTGCGCCGTCTGGTGCCGCCAGCCTGGGCTGAACATCGCCGCCACCGGGTCCACGTTCACCGGCCCTCCCGCCGTGAGGGTGAAGCCCGAGGGGTCGTTCATGAAGACGTTCACCAGCGTGACGAAGAAGGCGCTCGCCGCGCCGCTCAGCGCCACCATCACCCCCGAGAAGAGGTGCAGCCCCGCCGGGATCCGCTCCCGCCCGTACAGGTAGATGCCGAGGAACACCGCCTCGGTGAAGAAGGCCGTCCCCTCCAGCGCGAAGGGCAGGCCGATGACTTCCCCGTAGGTGCCCATGAAGGCCGGCCACAGCAGCCCCAGCTCGAAGGAGAGCACCGTGCCGCTCACCGCGCCCACCGCGAAGAGGATGGCCGTCCCCTTCGCCAGCTTCCGGCTGAGCAGCGCGTAGTCCGCGTCTCCCGTCCGCCGGGCCTTCACGTCACTGAGCACCATCAACAGCGGCAGCGCGATGCCCGCCGCCGCGAAGACGATGTGAAAGGCGAGGGACAGGCCCATCTGGGCACGCGCGTAGAGCAGGTCCATGGCGAGGATGAATCTGCTTTATGCGAGAATTCTACGCAATCAACATTTCTTATCCATGCCAGGACGTGAACGCGGCGCCCCATGGACGGAGAGCGCCGCGCCGACTGCCCTGCCCCGGCGGCTACGCGTGCGCCGGAGTCTGCATGAAGCGCAGCCCGAGGCGCTTCCTGCCCTCGGGGGCCTGCTGCTGTTCAGAGGCAGGCACCAGTGACTGCACCGCGCGCCGGGCCATGGCCGTGGCCAGCGTGCTGACGAAGATGAGGACGAGCTTGCGGCCGAGCTCGATGCCCACCGGACGCTCCTCGGCGCGGGAGGCGACCCGGTCCGGGTGCTCCCAGGCGCGCCGCACCGCCTGCGCGCGGTGCTTCCACAGCAGCTCCTCGCGGTGCCGCGCCCGCCACCACGAGACGCCCAGGCCCACCACGGCCAGCGCTACCGCGACACCGCCCGCCTGGACGAGCACGTCGCGGTTCTTCTCGACGGCCTTGCGCACCTGGTACTTCACGTCCATGGCCCGCTCGCGGCGCCGGTCCAGCTCCTCGAGGGTGAGCAGCAGCTCGTCGCGCAGCCGGTCCGCCGTCTTCTCCACCTGCTCGCGGTCACCCATGCCGGCGGTGATGTGGCCGCCGCTCTTGTTGTCCTGCTCGCTCATTGCAGTGTCTCCCGGGTGCGGGCGAGGTCCGTCTTCAGCCGCTCCTGCGTGTGCGGCAGGGGCTTCTTCGGCAGCCGCTTGACGCCCGCGAACGCCAGGCCGCCCGACAGCAGCACCAGGAAGACGCCCACCAGCAGCACGCCCAGCGTGTCCCCCAGGGGCAGCGCCATGCCCGCCGCCACCAGGAGGGCCGCCAGGGCCATCAGCCCGAGCACGCCTCCGGCGCCCAGGAGGATGCCCGAGGTGCGCGCCGCCTTCACTTCCTCCTGAAGCTCCTTCTTGGCGTGCAGCACCTCGGCCCGCGCCAGCAGCCGGGCCTCTTCGATGGCATGGCGGATGAGCTCCGCCGTGGACAGTGACTCCAGTTGCCTACGCTCCAGACGCTCCGACTCGAGTTCCACGTCTCCGCCTCCCGGGGCATCCGGCGGGCCCACCTGGGAGTCCCAGGTGTGTCCCGCTCTCCCGCGGAAGGTGGGAGCGGGAACATTCCGCGGGAAGTCTGGCCGCCAGGACGCACCCATGCCCGGCCGCCCCCTCTAGGGCGAGCGAGCAGCCAGGGGCCCGGCTCCGAGTCCGTTTCTCAGCGGCGGCGTTTGGGGTGGTGCTGCTGGGCCAGGGCGGTGGCGAGCGTCTCGCGCACCTGCCGGGCCTGGAAGAGGCGGTCCGCCGTGTCCAGCAGCGTGTCCGCGTACAGCACGTTCTTGCGCAGCCGCGCGGGAATGGCCGCCGTGCCCAGGTGCGCCCCCACCAGGGCTCCCGTGCACGCCGCGGCCACGTCCGCCTCGCCTCCGCAGCGCAGCACCAGCTCCACCGCCTGGCGGAAGTCGTGCGGCACCTTCAGCGTGGCGTACAGCGAGGTGAGCAGCACCGGCACCACGTGCGGCGGAAGCCCGTCCACGCCCTTGAGCTGGCTGGGCGGCACGCTCACCTTGCGCAGCTGTCCCAGCGCCCGCACCGGGTCCCACGTCAGCAGCCGGGGCAGGTGCCGCAGCTCCTCGGCCAGCTCCTTGTCGTGCGCCGCCGCCGAGAGCGCCAGCTCCTCGCAGAACTCCGCGGGCGTGAGGGGCTCGCTCGTCGTCAGTCCCAGCGCCACCGCCTGGGCGAACGCCGCCGCGGCCGCCGCGCACGTCGGGTCCTTGTGCGTGAGCACCGTCATCACGCCCGCGTCGTGGCGGATGCGCACCCGGCTCTTGCTCTCGAAGAGGCCCACCACCACCGCGCGGCTGAGCACCGAGGGGCACTTCACTCCGAGGGGCGCTCCGGCGCTCATCCACGGCGTGCCCTGCGCCAGCTTCTGCAGCGCCTCGGCCAGCTGCTTGGGCGGCTGCAGGATGATGCCCTCCTGCCACAGCCACGCCAGGTGCGCCGCCGCGCTGCGCCCATCCACCTTGTTCTCGCGGATGACGCTCTCGGCCGCCGCCAGCATCAGCTGCGTGTCATCGGAGAACTGGCCCTTGGCGAACTTCCCCCGCGGCCGAGGCGCGAAGTCCTCCGCCAGTCCAGGAAGGCGTGTGAGGCTCGCCGGAGGAACGCCCCGCAGGGGAAACCCCAGGGCATCTCCGATGGCGAGTCCCAGGAACGCCGCGTGAAACCTGTCCTGGCGTTCGGCGGGGGTCAGCGACATGGGGAGCGGCAAGATAACCGAGCCGCGTTTCCTGACCAGCCCCGACTTTCATCTCTTCGTGAGTTCCCCGCATGCCGGCTCACAGCTTGGGTGAAGGTCGCTCTCCCACCACAAGCTGCTCATCGCCTCAGGCGTCGCGGCCGAGGTTGACAACCGCCTGCAGTCTCGCCAGGACGGCCTCGGTGCCCTGGTGCAGGTGCTCGCCGTCCCAGAGGGCCGGGGTGCTGTGTCCACCGAGCTCCCGCCAGGCCGTCTCCGCCTCGGGGAAGGCGACATTGCGCAGGCGCACCCGGTCCTCCAGCGCGTAGTCGACCACGTACCGGCGCGCCGCCGCCGAGGAAGGCTCCGCGATGCGGTGGAAGAGCTCCAGCACATGCCCCACGCCGCTCACCCCACCTCCACGTCGGCCACGGGCTTGGCGGGCTTGAGGAAGTAGTTGGACAGCTTGCGCGGGCTGCGCCGCACCAGGTCCTCCAACGTGTACTTGTCCAGCGTGGCCAGGAAGGCGCGCGTCGCTTCGTTGAGCACGCCGATCAGCCCGCACGCCGGGGTGATGGGGCACGTATTCGTCGCCGGATCGAAACACTCCACGATGTGGAAGTCCGGCTCCATGTCGCGCACCACCTGGCCCACGGAGATCTCCGCGGGAGGCCGCGCCAGCACCACCCCGCCGGAGCGCCCCGGCCGGACCTCCACGAAGCCGTGGCGGCCCAGGCCCTGCACCACCCGGACTAGGTGGTGCTTGGAGATACCGTACGCGTCGCTCACCTCGCCAGTGGAGATCACCCGATCCGGGTTGGCGGCGAGGTACAGCAGCACGCGCAGCGCGTAGTCAGCGTGAAGCGTCAGATGCACGGCTCATCACTCCCGCTCCCTCCTGCGGCGGAGGAGTGCTCGGGAGGAACGCATCCGCGTGGAGTTCCTTGAGCGACAGCCCGGCGAGGAAGAGCTTCTTCCTCAGGGATAGCACCAGGGCCGGGTCGCCGCACAGGAAGGCTCTGCAACCAGCCAGCCGGGGGCACGTTTCCTTGATGACCGCATCCAGCGGCCCCACCGTCACGCCCACCCTTTCTTGTCCCCTGAGAACACTGGGACGGTATTGGAAGTGATTGTAACGGGATTGCAACGCGCGCAGCTCGTCCACGAGGTAGAGCCCGGAGGCCTCGAGCGCGCCGTGGAAGAGCCAGATGGGCCCGGTGTGTCCGCGCGCCAGCGCGTCCTGGACGATGCCGTACAGCGGGGCCAGGCCCGTGCCCGTGCCCGCCAGCAGCAGCGGCTGCTCCGGCCGCCCCGGCACGTAGAAGCACTCGCCCGCGGGGCCCTGCAACTCCAGCGCGTCCCCCGGCCGGGCCTCGTCGAAGAGCCACCCGCTCATGCGGCCTCCGGCGACGCGGCGCACGTGCAGCGCCAGCGTGTCCTCGTGCGGCTGGCTCGCGAGCGAATAGCTGCGCGCCACGCCGTCCCGGAGCAGCGACACGTACTGGCCGGGCCGGTACTCGAAGGCGCGCTCCGGGCGCAGCCGCACGCACAGCACGCTGTCACTCAGCCGCTCCAGCGAGGTGATGCGCGCGGGCACCCGCAGCTCCGCGTCCGCCCCCGCCACCTCGAGCTCACCCTCGGGGTGGCACGCACACGCGAGGAAGTAGCCCCGGGCCTTGAGCGTCTCCTTCAGCCCCACCTGGGCCTTCGCCGGCACCTCGCCGCGCTCGGCCCGCATCAGGCAGGACTGGCACGCCCCCGCCCGGCACGAGTTCGGTACCCGCACGCCCCCCCGCAGCAGCCCGTCGAGCACCGACTCGCCTTCGTCCAGCCCGTACCACTGGCCCTCGTGCTTCACCCTCATCATGTGCGTGCCCCCCTCGGACTCAGCGGTTGAGCACGTCCGCCCGCGCGCTCTCGGCGATCGCGAGCACCTGCTCCACCAGAGGCTTCGCCACGCCCAGCTCCAGGAGCGTCGCCGACAGGTGCTCCGCCACCGCGTTGAAGTGCGTGTCGTTGAGCCCGTTCTTCACCAGGTGCGCGTGCCCCTTGCGCATGTCCTTGCCCGAGTACGCGCTCGGCCCCCCGCACACCATGGTGAGGAACGCCTTCTGCTTCCCCGCCTGGCGCTCCATGTCCACGTCCTCGAAGAAGTGGCTGATCCGCTCGTCCGACAGCACCTTCCGGTAGAAGAGATCCACCGCCGCCTCCATCGCCCCCTCCCCACCGATCTGCTCGAACAGGCTCTTCTTCCCCGCGACGTTGGTGCTCATGTGCGCTCACTTTCCGGGCCGCGTGCGGCCCCCTGTTTCGATGCATTCAACATGCATCCTCAAAGATGCATTCTAAATGCTCCTTTTTGGACATAAGGTCAAGGGACTCGCTCGCACGGTGGGTGAATAGGAGGGAGAAGGGGAGTGGAAATGACGAAGCCCCCAGTGCCCGGCGCCCGGATCCTCGGGCATCGTGCATGGGGGCTCGATCAGCGCTTCATGGGGGGGAGCCCGGGGTCCGTGGCACCCTCACCCCGTCCCTCTCCCGGGGGGAGAGGGGTACTGCTCGCGGGGTACTGCTCGCGGGGTACTTCGCTCAGCGCATCGTCGCGGCGTTCATGCGCGCCGTCTCGCGGCGCACCGTCGCCTGCTCGATGTCGAAGCGCACGTCGTCCGAGGACATCCCGCGCAGCCGCTCCACCGCCTCCTGCATCCGCCGCTTCGCCGCCTCCACGTCGATGCCCGTCACCGGCTCGGCCACGTCCGCCAGCACCAACACCTTGTCGTTGCTCACCTCGACGAAGCCGCCCGCCACGAAGTAGTACTCGCGCCGCCCGCCGTCGATCAGCGTCATCGGGCCCGGCTCCATCAGCGACAGGAACGGGGTGTGGCCCGGCCGCACGCCGAACAGACCCTTGCCACCCGGGACGATCGCCTCGTCCGCCTGCACCGACAGGATGCGCTTCTCGGGGGTCACAATCTCGACCGTCAGCTTGGCCATGGGCTTCCGTGCTCCCTGGGGTACCGCTTTTCAGAAGGTCAGCTGGTGGGACTTGCCGCCCACCGTCTCGAACTCGATGCGCCCTGCGTCCGTCAGGCGCGGGCCCTTGCCCGGAACCCCGAGCACGCCCTCCAACCACTTGAGGTGCTGTCCCAACTCCCGCACCTCGGATACCTCGCGTGGGCTCACGAAGCTCATCAGGCGCCGCTCCTGCACGCGCCCCTGGCGGTCATACTCCTCCGCCACCACCGTGTTGGCCCACGCGGGCACCTTCTTGTACTGCTTGCCGGGCAGCTTCTTCGTGCCCTTGGGCGCCAGCGGGAAGAAGACCCACACCCGCTCTCCATCATTGGAGACGAAGTACAGGTCATCCACCCCGCCCACGCACTGCTTGAGCGTCCACACCGGGCCGCTCTCCTTGGACACCTCCAGCGTGCACTTCCCGGTCTGCTCCACCAGGCGCACGCTGTAGGTGCCGTTGGCGCTCACCCGCGCACGGCTGGAGCGCTCCTGCCCGAGGGCCGGGAGCGCCACCACCATCAGCATCAGGACGAGGGCGGAACGCAGCACGTGGGCTCCTTCCCAGCGCGCGGCCGACTACGCCGCCGCCATCTTGCGGGCCTTCTCCAGCGCCTCGTCGATGCCGCCCACCATGTAGAAGGCGGACTCGGGGATGTCGTCGTGCTTGCCGTCGGCGATCTCCTTGAAGCCCTGGATGGTGTCCTGGAGCTTCACGTACTTGCCCGGCGAGCCGGTGAAGATCTGCGCCACGAAGAACGGCTGCGACAGGAAGCGCTGAATCTTGCGGGCGCGCGCCACCACCTGCTTGTCGTCCTCGCTCAGCTCGTCCATGCCGAGGATGGCGATGATGTCCTGCAGCTCCTTGTAGCGCTGGAGGATGCCCTGGACCTTGCGGGCCACCGCGTAGTGCTCGGCGCCCACCACGTCCGGCGAGAGGATGCGACTGGTGGAGTCGAGCGGATCCACGGCCGGGTAGATGCCCAGCTCGGAGATGGCGCGGTTGAGCACCGTGGTCGCGTCCAGGTGGGCGAACGTGGTGGCCGGCGCCGGGTCCGTCAGGTCGTCGGCGGGCACGTAGATGGCCTGCACGGACGTGACCGAGCCCTTCGTCGTGGAGGTGATGCGCTCCTGGAGGCTGCCCATCTCCGTGGCCAGCGTGGGCTGGTAACCCACGGCGCTCGGGATGCGGCCCAGGAGGGCGGACACCTCGGAGCCGGCCTGGGTGAACCGGAAGATGTTGTCGATGAAGAGGAGCACGTCGCGCCCCTCGATGTCGCGGAAGTACTCGGCGATCGTCAGGGCCGTGAGGGCCACGCGGGCGCGGGCACCGGGCGGCTCGTTCATCTGGCCGTACACCAGCACCACCTGGCTCTCCTCCAGGTTGTCGATCTTGATGACCTTGGACTCCTGCATCTCGTGATACAGGTCGTTGCCTTCACGGGTGCGCTCGCCCACGCCGGCGAACACCGAGAAGCCACCGCGCTCCACGGCCACGTTGCGGATGAGCTCCTGCAGGAGCACCGTCTTGCCCACGCCGGCGCCGCCGAACAGGCCGATCTTACCGCCACGGGTGTAGGGGGCGAGCAGGTCGATCACCTTGATGCCGGTCTCGAACATCTGCACGCGCACGTCCTGCTCCGTGAACGGAGGAGGCTGGCGGTGGATGGGCCAGGACTCCTTGGCCTTCACGGGACCCTTCTCGTCCACCGGATCGCCGGTGACGTTGAGGATGCGGCCCAGGGTGGCCTTGCCCACCGGCGCCTGGATGGGGGCGCCCGTGTTCTTCACGGGGGCGCCGCGGCCCAGACCCTCGGTGGAGTCCATGGAGATGCAGCGCACGGTGTTCTCACCCAGGTGCTGCGCCACCTCGAGGGTGAGGTTGTCGGCCTCGGCGCTGATGTTGGCGTTGGTCACCTTGAGGGCGGTGTACACCTCCGGGAGACCCCCGGGCGGGAACTCCACATCCACCACAGGTCCGAGAACCTGCGTCACCTTGCCTACCGTCGGAACTTGAGCGCTCATGGAATGTCTTCCGTCCCTCGTCGAAATTGTGGCCCGGGGGATGGGCGGGCCCCCTCTACAGGTGGCCTCCCCCAGGGGTCAAGCTTCGCGGCCCCAAGGCCAGAAGCGGAACTTCTACTTCAGAGACTCCGCACCGGACACGATCTCCATCAGCTCCTTCGTGATGACCGCCTGGCGGGTGCGGTTGTACGTGAGCGACAGGCTGGCGATCATGTCCGAGGCGTTGCTGGTGGCGTTCTCCATGGCGCTCATGCGGGAGCCATGCTCGCTGGCGACGCTCTCCAGCAGGGAGCGGTAGAGCTTGATGGCCACCGCCTGGGGCACCAGCCGATCCAGCACGTCCTGGCGGCCCGGCTCGTACTTGAAGTCCACCAGGGCGGGGGTGGGCGCGGCCACCGGGGCGCTCTGTCCGGCCTCGGCCGCCGTGGGGGCGCCCACCGAGAGCGTCTGCAGGGGCAGCAGCTGCGCCAGGGTGACCTTCTGGCTGATGGCGGAGATGAACTCGTTGTAGACGACGTAGACGGCGTCCACCTCGCCCTTGAGGAAGCGCGCGCTCATCTCCTCGGCCACCTGCGAGGCGTGGGGATAGTCCAGCCGCTGGAAGAGGAAGCCGAAGTCCTTGCGCATCTTCTGGCCGCGCTGCCGGAAGAAGTCGTTGCCCTTGCGGCCCACGGTGGAGACCTCGATCTCCACGCCGCTGTTCTCGTACAGGAAGCGGCTGGCGCGCCGGATGACGTTGGAGTTGAAGCCGCCGGCGAGGCCGCGGTCCGAGGTGAGCAGCAGCAGCTCCACCTTGCGCACCGGACGGGCGGTGAGCAGCGGGTGCGCCAGCTCCTCGCCCCCGGAACGGGTGACCAGGTCGGAGATGATCTGATCCAGCATCTGCGCGTAGGGACGCGCGGCGATGATGGCATCCTGCGCCTTGCGCAGCTTGGCGGCGGAGACCATCTTCATGGCCTTGGTGATCTGCCGCGTGTTCTTCACCGAGCGGATGCGCTTGCGGATATCGCGAAGGGACGCCATGGGGCCACCAACTCCTCTGGAAACGGGCCTGGACGCGGCCCCCTATATAGGCGGTATGGCGGCCGGTCAACCGTGGCCTTGCAACCCAAGGCCCGCCCGGGGCCGGAGCCGGGGCATCCAGGCGTCTGCCCGGGGGATGCCGCCCTGGGCCCCCGGGCTTAGCCTTCGAGGGCAGGTTCCTCTCGTCGGTGGAGCGCAGAACCCATGGCGTCCCTGCGTGGCCCGGTATTGATCGTGGAGGACGACCCGGACACCCGGGAGTCGCTTCAGCACTTCCTGGAGGCCCATGGCTACGCGGTGGTCGCCGCCAGCCATGGCAAGGAGGCCCTGGAGCACCTGGGGCGAACCCCCCGGCCCTCCATGATGGTGCTGGACATGAACCTGCCCGTCATGGACGGCAACCGGCTGCTCATGGCCCGCAGGGGGGATGACCTCTTGCGCACCATCCCCGTGGTCATCCTCTCGGCGGCCCTGGCGGGGATGAGCCCCCGGGATCGGGCCCTGTACGCCTCCAGCTTCGGGGTGGCCGCCTTCCTGGGCAAACCGGCGGAACCCGGCCAGGTCCTGGAAGCGGTGGAAAGGCATGGTTTGAGGGCCGAGGACACGAGCGCTGGTGTCCCCGTGTGAGCACCAGGCAAGAGAGCGGCTTCCTTCCGGGAATGAAGGGAGGAGAATGAGCCTCCCGGCGGTTTGGCCGGGGACCATGGGGAGAGGCGGCAAAAGGGCGCGAGCCTTGCGCAGGTGGGTGCTGGGGCTGCTGGCCATGGGGCTGGCGGCTGTCCTGGGCGTGTGGGTCGTTTCCTTCTATGTGGAGAAGCGCTACGCGGACCGGATCATCCCGCGGGCCGAGGCCCCCCAGGCCCCGGTGGCGCTGGTGTACGGGGCGGGACTGGCCCCCGGAGGCGTGCCCTCGCCGGTGCTGGCGCAGCGCCTGGACGCCGCCATCGCCCTGTACCGCGCGGGCACGGTGGACACGCTGCTGCTCAGCGGGGACAACTCGGATCCCTTCCACGACGAGACGCGCGCCATGCTGCGGTATGTGCTGGACCGGGGCGTGCCGCCCGGCGCGGTGGAGGAGGACGACGCGGGCCTGTCCACCTATGACAGCTCCGTCCGGGCCCACACCGTCTTCGGGGTGCGCGAGGCGGTGCTCGTCACCCAACGCTTCCACCTGACACGGGCGCTCTACATCGCCAACTCGGTGGGCATCGACGCCTGGGGCGTGGCCGCCGACGAGGGCCGGCCCCGCACCCGCCGCTACGCCCTGCGCGAGACGTTCTCCCGGGTGCTCGCCCTGGGCATGGTGCTGGCCGAGGCGGAGCCCCGCTACCCCTCCGGCCGGACGCTGGCCCCACCGCGCTGAGCCACCTGACAGGCGGGCAGCCTCGCGCTGTTGCGTGGAATCCAATGGGTTCGCACCGTTGGCTCGGGCAGCCAACCCGGCGTGCTCGGAGGAAACACCATGCGATTCAAGAATCTCGGGTCCGAGGACGTGGGTGAGTCCGAGTCCCTGCGCAACCGGGACCCCGTCACCGGGCAGGAAACCATCAACTTCACGGATCAGGAGCTGACGGCCACCCCGCCCCTGGAAGAGGACCCGGACTACCGGGACATCCTCCCGGATCAGATTCACGAGTTCCGGCGCGGGGATGAGGAGGAGCAGGAGGAGGAGCTCACCGCCCGGCCCAAGGAGCCGCTGCGGCCCATGCCTCCCAACGATCTGCCGGAAGGCTAGGCGAGGGCCGGGCCGGTGCAGAGCCCTCTACGGCCCCGCTCCCAGGTGACGCCCCGCACGGTGTGGACGGTGGCGTTGCACGTGCTGGCGCTGGTGGCCGTGCTGTGGCTGCTGACCCGGGTGTGGACGGTGCTGTCGTGGGCGATGGTGGCGCTCTTCCTCGCGCTGGCGGCACATCCGCTGGTGCGCTGGCTGGAGCGGCACCGGGTGCGCCGCGGCGTGGCGGTGTTGTCGGTGGGCCTGCTGGGGGTGGGCCTGCTCACGGCACTGCTGATGACCCTGGTGCCGATGCTCCTCGAGCAGGCGCTCGCGCTGGTGCGGGCGGCGCCCGACTACATCGACCAGCTCCAGCACCGCCCATGGGTGGAGAAGCTGGACGAGCGCTATGACATCATCGACCGCATCTCCGCGGAGCTGCGCCAGCGGATCCCGATGACGCCCGGGCCGGTGCTCGGGGTGGTGACGGACCTGCTGCAGAAGCTGGCGGCCGTGGTGACCATCTCCGTGCTGACGGTCTTCTTCCTGCTGTTCGGACCGGACCTGTTCGACACGTCCCTGCAGTGGGTGGAGCCCTCGCGCCGCGAGCACTGGCGCACCCTGGCGCACGAGATGCACCGCACGGTGGGCGGCTACGTGGCGGGGGCGTTCCTCATCTCGTTCATCGGCGGGGTGGTGACGGCGGTGTCCACGCTGCTGCTGGGCGTGCCCTACTTCATGGCCCTGGGCCTGGCCATGGCGGTGCTGGGGCTCATCCCCTTCGTGGGCTCCTTCCTCGGCCTCGTCCTGGTGGCGGGGACGACGTTCGCCTCGGTGGGGACGAGGGAGGGCTTCATCGCGGTGGGCATCTTCGTGGTCTACCAGCAGGTGGAGGGCAACCTGCTCCAGCCCCTCATCCAGCGCCGGACGCTGAACATGAACCCGCTGCTCATCGCCCTGGTGATGCTGGTGGGCACCGGCCTGGCGGGCCTCATCGGCGCGCTGCTCGCGCTGCCCATCGCCGGCGCGGTGCAGGTGCTGCTGCAGGACCGGCTGGCACGGCTGCACGAGCAGTGGCGCACTGGCAAGAATGGGGCGACGCGCGTCATCCTCGCCCCCGAGGACCAGGGGACCCGCCCCCGGCCCCCGGCCGAGCCCCCCGTGATTCAGCACTGAGCCCGCTCCCCTCTCGTCACGAGAGGGGATGGGTGTGAGCGCGAACGGCGAGCGCGGCTCAGCGCCGACCGCGCCCGGCCGCCTTCTTGGCTGGAGCCTTCTTGGCGGCGGCCTTCTTCGCCGGAGCCTTCGCAGCCGCCTTCTTCGCGGCGGCCTTCTTGGCTGGAGCCTTCTTCGCGGCGGCCTTCTTGGCTGGAGCCTTCTTCGCCGGAGCCTTCTTCGCCGGAGCCTTCGCCGCGGCCTTCTTCGCCGGAGCCTTCTTCGCGGCGGCCTTCTTCGCGGCGGCCTTCTTCGCGGCGGCCTTCTTCGCGGCGGCCTTCTTCGCCGGAGCCTTCTTCGCCGGAGCCTTCGCCGCGGCCTTCTTCGCCGGAGCCTTCTTCGCGGCAGGAGCCTTCTCGGCTGCCTTCTTTGCCGGAGCCTTCGCAGCGGGCGCCTTCTCGGCGGCCTTCGTAGCCGGGGCCTTCGTCGCAGGCGCCTTCCTGGCCGGAGCCTTCGCGCCAGCAGTGGTCGTGTCGCCGCCAGCCATCGTCATCGCGGCGACGTTCGCCACGGCGGCCGCCGTCTTCGCGGCTCCCTGCGCGACATCGGCAGCCGTCTTCACGGCTCCGACTGCGGCCTTCTTCACCGCACTCCGAGCACGGGCCATGGGCTCGGACACGAGCGTGGACTGCGCCTCGGAAGCCGCCTGCCGGAGCTGCACCACCCGGCGCTCGGCCGCCGCAATCACCGGCTTCCGCAACTCCTCATCCGGCTCCTCTTCGGCCTTGGCTTCCTCCTCGCCCTCCTCGCCGGCCTCTTCCTCCTCTTCGGCCTTGGCTTCCTCCTCGCCCTCCTCCTCGGCCGCCTCTTCCGCCTCGGCCGCCTCTTCCTCCTCGCCCTCCTCCTCGGCCGCCTCTTCTTCCTCCTCCTCAGCCTCCTCGGCGGCCGCCTTCGGACGCGGCTCCTCGTCGTATTCCACCGACAGGTCGCTCAGCGCGCCCTGCACCGCCGAGAGGGCCCGCGCGTACGTCCTGTCGCCGAACTCCTCCACCTCGGCCGGAGGCACCAGCACCTCGAGCATCGTCTGCAGCGACCGGTACAGCCGCAGCTCGCGCTTCTCGGTCTCCCAGGTGCCGTAGAGCCAATCATCCCCGGACAGCGACTCCGCCCAGCCCGGCAGCGGACTGTCGGCCTGCTCCACCATCGCCGACTTGCGCGCCGCGAAGAGCTGCCGGTGCGGCCCCTTCACCCCGATGCGCCACACGCCAGCGGCCGGCAGGCTCTCCAGCTTCAGCCGCGTCTTCTCCAGCACGCTGGGCGCGCCCTCGGCATCATGCAGCGGGAACAGCGTCACCTCTCCCTGGAGCTCACCGCCGTCGAACATCCGGTACAGCGCGCCGAGCTCCTCGGGGAAGGGCACCCCGCACTCGGTCTCCGCCCGCCGGACATCCTCGTGTCCCACTCCGGCTGCCGTCCGCTTCGCCGACTTCTGAAGTCCCTCCAGCCACTCGTACATGTCCCCTCCGCGTCGAAGGGCCCCAACTTATGGCGCCCGGGGCCTGCTGCGCAGTGCGCCTCGTTGGATATTGTGCACCGCCACGGCCCACTCGGGCAGCCTTTCCGCATCCCGGAGTATCTGATCCCGTATGGAATCAACCCCCGGGAACCCCTCTCCACATCCCTTCTGGAGCCCCATGTCCCGCCTCCTCTTCCTGCTGCCCCTCGCCCTCTCCCTGATCGCCTGCGGCCCCAGCCACGAGGGCACCGTGACCTACCAGGTGCGTCTCAAGCCCAGCAGCGTGATCGGCGGCACCATCGCCGACAGCCTCCGCGTGGACCCCACCGACGCCCAGTGGACGGCCTTCCTCACCCAGGCCCGCGCCACCCTCGACGAGGCCCCCTCCCGCTTCGAAGTCACCGACGCGCGCATGCAACTGGATGTCACCAAGTCGAAGAACGTGGGCATGCTCCAGGAGGTGCTCACCGGGGACGTGACGGCCTTCCTGCGCGCCAGCGAGACCGGCACCCAGGTGGACATCGCCAGCCTCGAGGCCCCCATGGGCAGTGCCCAGCTCGACATGGAGACGACCGGCAACTCGCTGGAGCCCCTGGAGACGAACCTCGCCCGGGGCGACTTCCTGCTCGGGCTGCGCGGCGGCACGACCCGCTCGGCCACCGGCGACTTCGAGGCCGTCATCACCCTCACCCTGGACGTCACCGCCCGCTGACTCCGACTCCGGGGTGCCCCCACCCAGCCTGGAGGGCCTCGCCCGGCGGCCTGCCCTCCCCTGTCCTCCCCACCCCTCCCGAGCCCAGCTTCCCGGGGAAAAGACTCGAAAGGAGTGGGACACATGAAGCGCTCGTGGGGACGGTGGGCAGTGCTCGGGGCGATGGCCATGGGACTGGGGGGCTCGGCGATGGCACAGGACCTGCCCCCGAAGCCCCAGTGGCAGCAGCCCTCCCAGGGGCAGCATCAGCCCCACAAGACGGGGGACATCAAGGCGGACCAGGCCCACCGGGTGGGCATGATGATGGTCGCGGACGGCGCGCCGGCCTTCCTCGCCCAGCTCCGGGCCATCAACGAGACGGAGATCTCCCTCGGGGAGCTCTCCGTGCAGAAGGCCGCCAACCCCGCCGTGAAGCAGTACGGCGAGCACATGGTGAGCGACCACCGGGCGGCCAACCAGCAGCTCCTGGACTTCGCCAAGCAGCGCGGCATCCAGGTGCCCGTCCGGCTCGAGCCCACCAACGACGTGCAGACCCGGCTCATGAGCGCCAACGAGGCCACCAAGGCCAAGCTCATCGTGCTGGACGGCGCCCTCTATGACCAGGCGTACCTGGCCTCGCAGGTGGCCGACCATGACCAGACGATTCAACTCGTGACGCTCGCCCGGCAGCAGTACCCCGACCTCGCGCCCCTGCTGGACGGGCTGCTGCCCAAGCTGCGCGAGCACCGGGACCGGGCCTACCAGCTGCTCGGCCAGTCCCAGCCCCAGGCCCAGGCCGGTCAGCCGCAGCCCGCGCAGCCGCAGCCAGCCCAGCCGCCGCAGCGCCAGGCCCGCCCGCCCGCTGGCGAGCGCCGCTGAGCCACCCGTGCGCCCGCTTCCCCGGTTGAAGCGGGCGCCAGGCGCCGTTAGTCACGGGGGCATGTCACATCCCGTGAGCTACGACGCGACGGCGGAGACCTTCGACGCGCTGGTGCTGCAGCCCCAGGACGAGCTGGTGGTGGTGGACTTCTGGGGGCCCGGCTGCCCCAACTGCGACATCTACGCGGCCGCCGAGCTCTCCCTGCTCTCCGAGCTCGAGGGCGCCCGGATGCGCGTGGTGAAGGTGAACGCGTACGAGCACGAGGAGCTGGCGCGGCGCTTCGGCCTCTACGGCATCCCCACCTTCCTGCTGTTCCGCGACGGCAAGCTGCTCGGGAAGATGAGCCAGTACTACGGGCGCGAGTACTGGCTCGGCGTCATCCGCGACCACCTGCCCAGGGCCTGACTAGCGGCGCAGCTCGGGGAAGGGCGAGGTGGACGAGCTGTAGCGCCCGGTCACCATCGACCAGCGCACGTTGCCGTGGATCCACGCCTTCATCCCTTCCACGTAGGAGAGGACGCGCGGGTCCACCGGCCCCTGCTCCAGCAGCGCCTCCTCGCACGCGAGGAACGCGTCCGTGTCCGCGTTGATGACGCCCATGGCCTCGCCGATGGCCTCCTCCAGCCCCAGCCCCTGGTTGACCCGGAGCACGTGCACGAAGTTGTTCGGGTTGCGGTGCCAGAGGACCTCCTTCTCGAAGGAGAACAGGTCGTTGGTCAGCGCCACCACCCGCGTGCACAGCTGGCGCATCCGCTGCACGAGCGGCTGCTGGAAGAGCGCCTCGGGCAGCTCCTGCCCCTCGCGGGCGAACTCCACCAGGTCCAGCGCCGTGTACATCGCCGAGTCCATGGCCCGCTGCTCGATGTAGGGCTCCAGCTCGGGCACGGTGCCCGCCGCCCAGTGGCGCGCCGCCGGGAGCGTGCCCCGGTAGAGGTAGTCCTCCACGTTGCCGGTGAAGCGCTCCAGCCACGCCTCGCTCGCCAGCCGGCTCATGCGCTCGCGCAGGTGGTGGGTGAAGCGCTCCAGGGGCGTCGCCCGCGCGCGCAGCGGCCCCCCGCGCAGCACCTGGAGACAGGCCTCCACGTACTCCTGGAGGTACTCCGGACGCTGGCCCACCTCCTCCTGCTCGTCCGCCTGGTCATCGAAGAGGAACAGCCACACGTGCCAGTCGTTGCAGACCTCCAGCCGCTCCCGCGTCCCCTGGGGGTAGGTGTAGGCCGTGAGCAGGCCGAACTGGCTCGCGTCGAAGCGCCGCACCACCTGCTGCACCCTGGGCAGCAGCCGCACCGCCAGCACCCGCGCCCGCGTGGCCCGGTCGATGGCCCGCGCATGCAGGCTCGGCTCGGACTGGAAGGACTCGGGCATGCGCAGTGTCGAGAGGCTGGGTCCTCGCAGCAGGGGCACCTCTTGCGAGGTGGCGAACGTGGCGGAACCGGACGGGAGGGCGGAAAGCATCGGAACCTCGAGACGGACGGAAGCCCTGGGAGAGACGCTGGCTCTCAATCAGTGAGAGCATAATAATGAATTTTAGCTGTAAAACAATATTTCTGGTTCATCGTGGAAATCACGTATTCAGAACCTCGAGGAGAACGCCGGGAAGTCACTGCCCGCCCGGAGTCCCCTCGTGTCGTACTTTGACGCCATTCGCGGCTCTCATCCACTCAACCGCCGAGAAAACCCGAGGGGTGGCGTCCTGCGGGCGGCGCGGCAACCCGAAGAGGAGGCGCGGGCCTCGCGCTGTCGGGCACCGGAAGAAAGGGGCTCGCGCTCAGTCCAGAAGGACGCGGCGGCCTTCGTCCTCGGAGGCCATGGCCGCCGAGAGGAGGCGCTGCACCACGGCCGCCTCCTCCACCGTGGCCAGCTCCGCGTCCACCTCGGGCGGCCGGCCGAGCATCCCGAGGAACCGGCGCGCCGTCTCCACGTGCGCCTGGGCCCACGGCTCGCGCTCGCCGGGCCGCGGCTCGAGTCCCGGCGCCAGGTCCCTCCACGCCCCGGCCTCGAAGCAGCGCACCGGCGAGACACACCACCCCTCGCGCGCGGGGATGAAGCCGCCGGAGAAGCCCGCCTCCCAGTCCTCTCCCAGGAGCGACCAGCCGCCGTGCAGCCCCGGCTCGGGACTGGCGGCGTGCGTGAGCACCACCACCGCCCCGCTGGAGAGCCCCACCTGCAGCGCCGCCGTGTGCACCGGCCGGCCCGCCAGCGACGCCTGTACCCACGTGGGCGAGGCCCCCGTCAGCCACAGCGCCGCGTCCAGCAGGTGCGAGACGCCCCCGAAGTCCGCCGAGCGCCCCACGCAGGCCCCGGGCTCCAGCGGCTCCGTGGGGACGAAGCTGTTGCGCACCGTGATGACCAGGTGGTGCACCCGGTGCTCCATCAGCCACGCCCGCAGCGCGCGCAGCGGCGGCAACATCCGGTAGGGGAAGTTCACCGCGAAGGGACGCTCCGCGCGCCGGGCCCGCGCGACCAGGGCCTTGGCGTCTTCATGGGTGAGCGTCAGGGGCTTCTCGCACAGCACCGCGCACCCCGCCTCCAGCGCCGCCTCCACGTGCGCCCGGTGCAGCGCGTCGGGGCTGGCCACCACCACCGCGTCCACCGCCGCGCACAGCTCCCGCACGTGCACCGTCGCCAGCGGGATGCCTTCCCTCGCCGCCACCTCGCGCGTGTGCGCCTCGTCCTGGCCGCACAGCGCCACCACCTCCGCCCCCGCCGCGCGGAAGGCTCCGGCGTGCATCAGCCCCCACTGCGTTCCGATGACGCCGATCCGCATGCCCTACCCGCCGCAGCCGATCCGCTGCGTCCCGATGATGATGTCGTCGTACCAGAGCTCGTCCTGCTCGCTGTGGTACGTCTCGAAACCGAACCACGCCCGGCCATACTGCGGCGACCAGGTGCTCAGGTTCTTGTCCCAGTTCGTCGTGTGCAGGCCCGCGACCTCGCTCCCGTCGAACCACACGCGCAGCTCGTGCTGGGCACCATTGAAGAACGCCTCCACGCAGTGCCACTTCCCCGCCTGCAGCTGCACGCCCTGCGAGGGCTGGCCCCACGGGCCCGACATCACCTCGTACTCCGTCCCCGGGTGGATGAGGTTCGCCTCCAGCACGTACTGGTGGAAGCCGATGCGCACCATGCGCTGGTTGTCCGCCGAGCCCCCTCCGAAGTACGTGCTGTGGCCCTCGCCCATCCCGTTCTTCGAGCGCATGAAGACCCGCGCGTAGAAGCTGTTGTGCTGCGGCGGGAAGGGCGCCGTGG
Source organism: Archangium gephyra (assembly GCF_042230915.1). GTDB lineage: Bacteria > Myxococcota > Myxococcia > Myxococcales > Myxococcaceae > Archangium > Archangium gephyra_B. Next base: position 11,011,866 of record NZ_CP102578.1, read on the forward strand.
TCGTGAAGAGCACCGAGCGGTAGCTGCCCGTTCCGTTGCCGTTCACGTACACCGACTTCGTGCCGGAGTGCGCCTGCGTGCCATCGACGGAGATGCTGCCCTTCTGGTCGAAGATCTGCACCGACCACTTCGCCGGGTCGGGCGCCCCGCCCACCGAGGCCCCCTCGAAGTCGTCACAGAGCAGCACCCCGTTCACACCACACGCGGTCACCCCCGGCCCCGTGCCGGGTGAGGAGGTGTCCGGCGCATTCGGGTCGCAACTCCAGGAGACTCCGAGGGCACAGAAGAGCCACAGCCACTGTCCACGTCGTTGATTCACGGTCACCAAGCCTTTGGGTCAGGGGAGCTTCCAGCGTAGCGCCTCGGGGGCGCGGGAGGGGATATGCGCACAGTGTGGCCTCCTTCCTCCTTCCGGCTGCGGCGTCCTCCTGCCGACGATAGATTGCGCCCCCCGTTTCCCCATCGAAGGAGTCGTCTTGAGAATCGCCGCTCTCACCCTCGCCGCCGCCCTGACGGCCGGTTGCACCCACTCCACCATGCCGAATCCCGAGCCCTCCTCCTCCCTTCAGGCCCAGGCCCGCAAGCCCCTCCCCGCCCCCGAGGGCTCCAAGCTCATGTCCGGCACCCTCGAGGCCTTCAACGCCGCCTGCGAGGCCGACCTCGAGCGCGCCCGCGCGCAGATTGCCTCCCTGAAGACGCTCCAGGCCTCCTCCGATGGCCGCGCCCTCCTCGAGGCCTATGACGAGGCCACCGCCGCCCTCAGCGCCTCCCTCAACCGCTCCAGCCTCACCCGCGAGGTCCACCCCCAGGCCGCCTTCCGCGACGCCGCCCGCGCCTGCGAGCAGAAGGCCGATGCCCTCAACGTGGAAATCTCCCAGGACCGCGGCGTCTATGACGCCCTGTCCGCCGTGGACCTCTCCAAGTCCGACGCCGCCACGCGCTACTGGATGGAGCGCACCCTGCTCGACTTCCGCCGCGCCGGCGTGGACCGCGACGACGCCACCCGCGCGAAGGTGAAGACCCTCAACGAGGAGATCCTCAAGCTCGGCCAGACCTTCAACCAGAACATCGCCGAGGACGTGCGCAAGGTGGAGCTGGACCCCAAGGCGCTCGCCGGCCTCCCCGAGGACTTCATCAAGGCCCACGCGCCGGGTGCCAACGGCAAGGTGATCATCACCTCCAACTACCCCGACTACTTCCCCTTCATGACGTACGCCCGCGATGGCAAGGCGCGCGAGCAGGTGTGGCGCGCCTACCACCAGCGCGCGCACCCGAAGAACCTGCCGGTGCTCGAGCAGCTCATCGCGAAGCGCCACGAGCTGGCCACGCTCCTGGGCTACCCCACCTGGGCCGCCTTCGTCACCGAGACCAAGATGACGCGCACCCAGCAGGTGGCCGCGGAGTTCATCGACAAGGTCGCCGCCACCGCCGAGCAGCGCGCGAAGCGGGAGTACGCGGACCTGCTCGCCCGCAAGCAGAAGGATGACCCCAAGGCCACCACCGTGGAGCCCTGGGACCAGGACTACTACGAGGACCGGCTCAAGGCGGAGAAGCTCGGCTTCGACTCGCAGGCGCTGCGCTCGTATTTCGAGTACGGGCGCGTGAAGCAGGGCGTGATGGACATCACCTCGCGCATGTGGGGCATCACCTACGTGCCGGTGAAGGACGCCGCCGTGTGGCACTCCGAGGTCGAGGCCTACGACGTCACGGAGAACGGCACGCTGCTGGGCCGCATCTTCCTGGACATGCACCCGCGGGAGGACAAGTACAAGCACGCGGCCCAGTTCGATCTCGTGGCGGGCCAGGCCGGCAAGCGCTACCCGGAGGGCACGCTGGTGTGCAACTTCCCGCGCCCCGGTGAGCTGATGACGCAGGACGAGGTGGAGACGTTCTTCCACGAGTTCGGCCACCTGCTGCACCACGTCTTCGCCGGCCGCCAGCAGTGGAAGGGCATTACGGGCATCTCCACCGAGTGGGACTTCGTGGAGACGCCGTCCATGCTCTTGCAGCAGTGGGCCTCCAACCCCACCATCCTCCAGGAGTTCGCCCGCCACCAGCAGACGGGCGAGGTGATTCCGGCCGCGCTGGTGGAGAAGCTCCGCGCCTCGAAGGAGTTCGGCAAGGGCCTGTGGACGCGCCGGCAGATGTTCCTGGCCGGGGTGTCGCTGGACTACTACTCGCGCGCGCCGGGCTTCGACACCACCGAGGCCCTCAAGACACAGCAGGAGAAGTACAGCCCGTTCCGCCACGAGTACCGAGACGGCACGCACTTCCAGCTCGCCTTCGGCCACCTCGAGGGGTACTCGGCCGCGTACTACACGTACGTCTGGTCGCTCGTCATCGCCAAGGACCTGGAGACCGAGTTCCAGAAGAATGGCTACCTGGATACGGCCACCACGATGAAGTACCGCAAGACGGTGCTCGAGCCCGGTGGCTCCAAGCCCGCCGCCGAGCTGGTGAAGGACTTCCTCGGCCGGCCCTACGGCTTCGAGGCCTACCGCGCCTATCTCGACGCGAAGTAGGTGGCTCCCCGGGCCCACGCCTCATCGCGGGCGTGGGCCCCCTTCACGGCACTCCTCTACATCCAGTTCGAGCCAGTTGAAGGAAGGGGTGTTCCTTGTCCACCGGTTCACCCTGGAACATCATCCTCGACCAGGCGCTCGCGTGGGCGGGCTCGAACGCGGAGGGGGAACATCTTGCCAGTGCACATCATCGTCTTTCTTCTCTTCATCGGTGCGGAGAAGCTCGTAAATCGAATCGCGAAGCGGCCCGTGATGAATGGAGCCGCATGGTATCTGCCCGTGGCCGCCATCATGTTTGGGGTTGAGCTAGTGCGCCTCAATTCGGCGATACCCGAGGGGCATGAGGGGCAGCAGGCGCAGATGCTGGGGCGCCTCGTTGGAACCTTCCTCATTCCGGTAGGAGTCGCCATCTACTACGCGCGGAAGTTCTCGAGTGAAAAGGAGGCCGCCGCCAGCGAGAACGCCTGAGCGTTCGCGCGTCCTCGCACCTGCTCTGCATCTCGTGGGCGTGCCCCTTCCATTGCCCGCGGTGACTCCACGGAACTAGGGTTCGCTCCATGTGGCCACGGCGCATGGAGCGTCCTGCCCGTCCCCAGGGAGAATGTGATGTCTGGTTTTCACGGAAGCGCGGCACGGCGCGGTATGGGGCTCTGTGTTGTCCTCGGGTTGCTGGGTGCATGTGCCACGGGGCGGCAGGGAGCCACCGCCTCCCAGGACACCCAGGCTCAGCCGGTGGAGCGCTTCACCGCGGAGTGCACGGGCGGCGATGCCGAGGCGTGCGACACCCTGGGCTTGCTCTACGTGCAAGGCGACGGAGTCCCCCAGGACGCGCGCCGCGCCGCCGCCCTCTTCGAGAAGGCCTGCGAGGGCGGGTCGGCCTCTGGCTGCTACAACCTCGGCGTGAACTACGATCAGGGTAATGGAGTGCCCCAGGACGCGCGCCGCGCCTCCGCGCTCTATGAGAAGGCCTGCGAGGGCGGAGCGGCCGCTGGCTGCTACAACCTCGGCGTGAGCTACGCGCAGGGCAGCGGAGTTCCCCAGGACGCGCACCGCGCCTCCGCGCTCTATGAGAAGGCCTGCGAGGGTGGGGCAGTTCTGGCTTGCCTCAACCTCGGCGTGCGCTACATGAAGGGCATCGGAGTCCCCCAGGACGCGCGCCGCGCCGCCACCCTGTTCGACAAGGCCTGCGAGGGCGGGAATGCCCAGGGTTGCCTCAACCTCGGCGTGAGCTACGATCAGGGCGATGGAGTCCCCCAGGACGCGCGCCACGCCTCCGCGCTCTATGAGAAGGCCTGCGAGGGCGGGGAGGCTCAGGGCTGCTTCAACCTCGGCGTGAGCTACGCGGAGGGCAGCGGAGTCCCCCAGGACGAGCGCCGCGCCGTCGCCCTTTATGAGAAGGCCTGCGAGGGCGGGGATGCCCAGGGCTGCTTCAACCTCGGTGTGCGCTACGTGAAGGGCCTTGGAGCGCCCCAGGACGCGCGCCGCGCCTCCGCGCTGTTCGACAAGGCCTGCGAGGGCGGGTACGCCCAGGGCTGCTTCGGCCTCGGCGTGAGCTACGAGCAGGGCTTCGGAGTCCCCCAGGACAAGGCCCGCGCCGCCGCGCTGTTCGAGAAGGCCTGCAAGGGCGGGATGGAACAGGCTTGCACCGCCCTCGACGCGGAGTAGACGCCCACCCGCTCAGTGGCACCCCGCGCCGGTACAGCTCATGTCGTTGAAGTCGTAGAGAGTGCTGTGGCCGGGATTGCCGCGTGGACGCTGCGTGCCCTTCGGCACGAAGAACACCGCCGAATGCGCGCCGTAGAGACCCGCCGGTAGCGTCATGGGCCGCAGCACGACGTATGCATCGGCCAACGTGCCCGACGAATTCGCGTGGAGGGCCGGCAATCGGCCCGCGTCCCAGGCCAATCCGCGCTTGCGCGCCACACGCGCCATGTCCTCTTCCCACTGCCTCCTGTCGCCGACATCCGCGCGCCGCAGCTGACCCTTGCGCACGGCCTCGTCGAGGCCCGCTTCGCCCGCCAGCGGCGCCGTCTTGTCGATGAACGACTCCACCGAGGCCTCGCCCCCTCCGACCCAGGCGGCGGGCGCGCCCTGCGATACGCCCAGGGTGACCGCGCCGCCTCGCGCTGGATAGACCATGTCGACATCGCGCCCGAAGAACCGCCGGGCCATGGGGTTCAGCTTCTCGAGGCGCTCCGGGTCCACGTAGAAGTAACCGCAGGGGCTCTTGTTGTCATACGTATGGATGGCCACCGGCGTGGTGGCATCCAGGCCCGTGACGATCTGCCGATGGTAGCCGCTGGCCAGCACGGCGAGGAGGGTCGTGCCCTCCGTGCGCCGGATGGACCAGATGGTCGGCTCGTATGCACCGAGCATCAGCACGACGGGCTTCCGGGGGTTGTCGACGCTCACCGTCATGGTCGTGGCGGCGTGCCCGCTCTGATCAATCTGCCCCGTGCTCGCCTTTCCGGCGTAGGCGCCTCCGGCCAGGACGGTGAAGTCGGTGGGCAGGGTCAGGCCCGGGAAACCGCAGACCTGCTCGACAGGCGGCACGACAGCGACAGGCGGCACGACAGCGACAGGCGGCACGACAGCGACAGGCGGCACGGCGGGCGGCGATGAAGCCGGTGCAGCCGACGAAGCCGACACCTGCCACGGCCCGAATACGAACGACACTTCGCCCCGCAGGGTGGGGCGCGGAGGTGCTCCCCGTTCATCGATGACCAACGTGTTGTCCGACATCCAGGCCATGCGCGGTGGCGAGCCAGCGGTCAACGTCACTTCCTCCAGCGGACGGGTCTCGCAGGCCGCCGGTTCACCCGCGCGAATCACCTTGAGCAAGGTGGAAGGCGCGCTCGCGCCCTTGCGGCAATCCAGCGCGACGGCTTGATACGCCCCGTTGGGTGACGGGATGAGTTGCAACACCTGTCCACCCTGGCGGTCACAGCCGAACAACGCGATCGATTCCAGCGCGCACAGCAGAAGAACCCGCTTCATGACCATCCTTGTCATCGGCATACACGCCCGTGGCGAGCATCCACTGGGCTCGCGCGCAGCGTCAAATCCTCCAGGTGCCCCTGCCCCCGCCGTTGCTCCCGGTGACCGGGCGGAACTAGGCTTCACGCCATGGGGCCACGGCGCATTGAGCGCCCTGACCCTACGCGGGGGAACGCCTGACATGTCTGGTTTCAACGGAAGCGCGGCACGGCGCGGTATGGGGCTCTGTGTTGTCCTCGGGTTGCTGGGTGCATGTGCCACGGGGCGGCAGGGGGCCACCGCCTCCCAGGCCACCACGCCTCAACAGGTGGAGCACTCCACCCAGGAGTGCACGGGCGACAATGCGGACAAGTGCGCGGATCTCGGCGCGGACTACGCCGAGGGCCGCGGAGTCCCCCAGGACGCGCACCGCGCCGTTGCCCTCTTCGACAAGGCCTGCGAGGGCGGCTCGGCCCGGGGTTGCTTCAACCTCGGCTTGAGCTACATGAACGGCCGTGGAGTCCCCCAGGACGCGCACCGCACCGCGGCCCTCTTCGACAAGGCCTGCGAGGGTGGGGAGCCCCAGGGTTGCACCAACCTCGGCGTGCTCTACCTCAAGGGCAACGGAGTCCCCCAGGACGCGCGCCGCGCCGCCACCCTTTATGAGAAGGGCTGCGAGGGCGGGGATACCACGGGTTGCCACAACCTCGGCGTGCGCTACCTGGAGGGCCGCGGAGTCCCCCAGGATGAGCGCCGTGCCGCCGCCTTGTTCGACAAGGCCTGCCAGGGCGGGCATGCCCAGGGTTGCTACAACCTCGGCATGCGCTACCTGGAGGGCACCGGAGTCCCCCAGGATGAGCGCCGTGCCGCTGCCCTTTATGAGAAGGCCTGCGAGGGCGGGGAGCTCCAGGGTTGCTACAACCTCGGCGTGAGCTACGCGAAGGGCGTGGGAGTCGCCCAGGACGCGCGCCGCGCCGCCACCTTGTTCGAGAAGGCCTGCGAAGGCGGGAAGACCGAGGGTTGCTACAACCTCGGCGTGAGCTACGCGAAGGGCCTGGGAGTCCCCAAGGACGCGAGCCGCGCCGCCACCCTTTATGAGAAGGCCTGCGAGGGCGGGGATGCCCAGGGTTGCTACAACCTCGGCATGCGCTACCTAGAGGGCACCGGAGTCCCCCAGGACGCGCGTCGTGCCGCCGCCTTGTTCGACAAGGCCTGCGAGGGAGGGGATGCCCAGGGTTGCTACAACCTCGGCATCAGCTACGTGAAGGGCAGCGGAGTCCCCCAGGACAAGCGCCGCGCCACCACCCTCTTCGAGAAGGCCTGCAAGGGCGGGGAAGCAGCGAGTTGCAGTGTCCTCAACCAGCTCTAGGCTGACTTCGCGCCGCGAACACAGAGGCCCCCGCGTGCCCGTCTTCCGCACGCAGGGGCCCCTGTCTCTCACGGGCGTCTCGCTTCCGTTCAGTCCAGCGTCAGGTTCGCGGGATTGGAGGCGGACTTGTCCATGATGCCGGTGGGCCCATCGTTGAGCACGCACTCACCGGCCACCTGCTCCGAGAAGTTGCAGCCCGACTTGGGGTTGCCCCAGCGGCTGGTGGAGTTGAGCCACGACAGGCTCCCGCCATACGCGCCCAGCGGCTGCCAGGCGAAGGCCACGGTGCTGTTCCACGTGTACCAGGGGATGCCGCGGCCCGTGTCGTCGGCGAGGAAGTCTCCGTTGCCGATCGTCTTGTAGATGTGCCGCGCGGCATCCGGGTAGATGCCGTGCGAGCCCAGGGCCGCGTACACCTCCGGGTGGAAGCCCGCCGTCACGGCCACGTTCTTGTCCCCGAAGTTGAACGTCTGCCCCCCCGAGTGCTGGCTCAGGAACATCTGCGACGGCCGGCCATCCACGAAGCGAACCGTGAAGTGCTCCCAGTCTCCCACGTGGTTGCCAAAGGTGGAGTAGCCGCCCACGCAGCCCCACGGCGAGTACCAGCCGATGCAGATGCGCTTGCCGTTGTTGTACGGGTAGAAGGTCCAGTAGACGATGTCCGTGATGTTCGTCGGCTGGCCATTCTGCGTGCGGTTGACGATCTCCGCGTAGATGGGCACCGAGCCCGGCCGCTGGCCATCGAGGAACTGGGGATCCGTGCAGGAGTCACAGCCCAGGCCCTGGTTCGTCACCATGTACCCACCGGACTCGTGCACGTTGGGCAGGAAGAACTCGACCGAGGACGGGAAGTAGTACTCCTCCCCATGCAGCCACACGAGCGGCGCGTACTGGGAAGCCGTCGCGGCGTCCACGGGCACGCCCTTCATCTCCGGGTTGGCGAGGGCGCTCTTGTTGAGCACCCAGTAGCGGTTGCCGCCGGTGTCCGAGTGGCTGGGCCGGGCGATGAAGGTGGAGAGCGCCAGGCCGCGATGGTCCCGGGGCTCCACCTGCCAGATGCCCACGTCGTAGTCCGCGCCCGAGCCCGCGTCGTTCCACACCCAGGCGGGGTTGGCCGGGAGCACGTACTCGCTGCGCACGCAGCGGATGAGGTCCGTCGAGGGCTTGCCGTAACCGAGCACCGTCACGGTGCCGAGGCAGGTGTAGCCCGCGGCGGGCAGCGGCTCCCAGATGGAGACGTCATGGGTGCCGCCCGAGCCCCAGTCGCTCCACACCCAGGCGTAGTCGACGGGCCGCGCCAGCACATCCCCCTCGCCGTAGGCCACGAAGCTCGTCCGGGGCGCCGAGCCATGGAAGGGCTGGGCCACGTCGCCCAGCGAGTAGTAACCGGGGTACGCGGCGAGGTTGGCGCGCCAGACGGCCACGTCGTTGTCGGCCCCCGTGTTGTGGTCGTCGTAGATCCAATTGAACGAGGTCGCCCCCTGGACGAAGAGCCGCTGCGGGTAGCGCATGGTGGCCTTGTCCGACTTCAGCGTGAACTCCCCGCTCTGCCCGCCGGAGTAGGTCGCCGCGACGAGCTTGTAGGTGCCCGGCGACAGGAAATAGGACAGGCGCGAGGTGAGGCTTCCACCGCTGTCATCGTCCTGGGCGAGGACGTTGCCATTCGCATCCAGCAGGTAGAGGTACGTGTCGAGCGGCGCGGTGAGATGGAACGTCACCGTGCTGGCCGGACCGGTGTAGTCCACGATGAGCTGCCGGTTGGCCGGGCTGGAAGGATTCATCCCGCCCGAGCCGCTCCACTGGCCATACACCGTGTTGCCCTGCGTCAGGGAGGGCGCCTGCACCACCACGCTCGAGGTCAAATCATTGAAGTCGTCTCCCACCCAGGACGCATCCGCGGTGAAGACCTTCGATCTGCCGTTGAAGCCGCCGTGCTCGTAGAGCGTGACGCTCCAGCCGCTCGGCACCTGGAGCGAGCTGACCGAGTCATTGCCCACGGCCAGTTGGCCCATGTCATAGCGGCCGGGCTGCAGTGACTGGACGCGGCCCCCATAGCCGCCGTGCTCGAAGAGGAGCACCGTGGTCGCGAGGGACTGGGCGCTCGAACCGGTCTCCTGCTCCAGGGGAAGTGCCTCCCCCGGGCCACATCCCACGCTCGTCATGAGCGCGGCACCCATGAGGAATCCCCACCCGGAAAGGCTCTTGGATTTCGTGGGTGGGGGAGCGGCGAGACCGAGGGGATGACTCTTCTTCATGGTGGGACCTTGTGGGTTGGGGAGCCTTGAACGACTCGGGCCCCCGTTGAGCACGCGTCGTGCCAGCACGACCCTGGGGCTCGTCCGAGGCGAGTCCCTCTCTGGGAAGGCCCGCGAGGGTGTGGAGCGGTTGTCGGCGACATGTCGCCGGCATTCGCGAATCGTCGCGGCCCCGTCCCGTGAAACGGGCCACGAGATGGAAGTGGTACAGTCCGCGCCCGATGTCTCGTTCCGAGCCCCGCGACTCCCAGTCCCCCCCACTGGTCGCCGATGTCTCCACCGCCGCCGGCCACGAGCAGCGCGCCGTGGCGTCCGCGGACCAGGCGGTGCCGATGCTGACCCTCCTCTCCCATCCCACGGCCACCCGGGCCGGAGAGCGGCTCCTGCTGGAGGGCGTCGCGGCGGGCCGGGAGGTGTCCCTGTCTCGCAATGGCCCGAACTTCACCCGGCCTGGAGAGACCTTCGGGCAGCCCCTGTCCGACCCTTTCGTGAGCCGCACGCCCCTCGTGTTCTCACCGGGCGAGGGGGGACGGCTGCGGCTGCGCGTGGGAGAGGGCGGCACCCGGGTGGTGGTGGACGGGCAGCCCCTGACGAGCCGTGAATTCACGCCGGAGGAGCTGGCGGCCGGCGTGCTGTTGGAGCTCTCGGGCCGGGTGGTGTTGCTGCTGCACCAGGCCTCGGGCGAGGGGCGAGCGCCCGGAGACTCGCTGGGCATGGTGGGCGAGAGCCCGGGCCTCCGGCGCGTGCGCGAGCACATCCAGCGCATCGCCGACCTCCACGTCCCGGTGCTGGTGCGCGGAGAGACCGGCACGGGCAAGGAGCTGGTGGCCCAGGCCATCCACCGGCACAGCCCGCGCAAGGAGCGCCCCTTCATCAGCGTGAACCTGGGCTCCATCCCCAAGGAGCTGGCGGCCGCCGAGCTGTTCGGCGCGCACCGGGGCGCCTTCACCGGCGCCACCCGGGACCGGGAGGGCTTCTTCCGGGCGGCCCAGGGCGGCACCCTGTTCCTCGACGAGGTGGGCGAGGCGCCTCCGGAGGTGCAGGTGATGCTGCTCCGGGTGCTGGAGACCGGCGAGCTGTACCCGGTGGGCGCGCATACCCCCATCAAGATCGATGTCCGGCTGATCGCCGCGACGGACGCCAACCTGGAGGAGCACATCCGGGAGGGCCGCTTCAAGGCGCCGCTGCTGCATCGCCTGTCGGGTTATGAGATCCGGCTGCCGCCCCTGCGCGAGCGCCGCGAGGACATCGGGATGCTGTTCCAGCACTTCGCCCGCGAGGAGCTGGAGGCCATTGGCGAGGCCCACCGCCTGACGCCCAGGGATCCCTATGCCGAGCCCTGGTTGCCGGCCTCGATCGCGGTGCGCCTGCTGCGCTACCCCTGGCCCGGCAACATCCGGCAGTTGCGCAACATCACCCGGCAGCTGGTGATTGGCAGCCGGGGGCAGCCCGTCCTCCAACTGGACTCGCGGCTCGCCGAGGAGCTGGACGGCGCGGGGCCCGCCCCCAAGCCCGCCTCGCCGCCCACGGCGGTGGCTCGCCGCAAGTCCACCGAGGTCACCGGCGACGAGCTCCTCTCGGCGCTCCGGCAGCACGCCTGGGATCTCAAGCTGGCGGCGGACTCGCTCGGGATTCCGCGCTCCTCCATCTACGATCTCATCGACAAGCACCCGACCATCCGCCGGGCGGGGACGCTGAGCGCGGAGGAGCTCACCTCCTGCCATCGGGAGTGCGCGGGAGATCTGGACGCGATGGTTCAGCGCCTGCAGGTCTCCAAGAAGGCGCTCACCCGGCGCCTCAAGGAATTGGGCCTCAGCACCAAGAGTGACTGAAAAGGAGCAACACCGTGTCGAAGCATCAACTGATCATCTCCAAGGACGTCAGCAGGGCCTACCCGGTCCGCTCCGAAGCGGGGCAGTTCAAGGTGACCCGCACGCTGGTGATCAACTGGAAGGGCGAGTGGGCGCCAAACGATCGCCCGGACCTGTACCTGGTGGTGGCTCCGGGGGATGAGCTGGAGCTCGTGCTCGCCGCCGAGCAGGACCAGGGCACCAGCCTCTGGCTCTTCAATCGGGTGAACCCCCTGCCCTCCCTGCTCTCGCCCGTGTCCGAAAGCCAGCCCAAGGACCAGTGGGAGCGCGTGGACCTCCAGAAGGAGGGCGTGATCCTCCGGGTGAACCAGGCGATTGCCCGTGACGCGGGAGAGTCGCGTTATGACCTGCGCATCAGTCCGCTGGGGCAGCGGCCCATGCCCATCGTCGGACAGGGGCAGGCCGGCACCATGACGGCTTCCAAGCCCTGAGCGCGCGGGGCTGAAACGCAAACACCCGCGGGCCGCACGAAGCGGGCCGCGGGTGTGAGGTGCGGAGCCCCAGGGTCATGGACCCGGGGGCTGTCGCGCCAGTGCTCAGTACAGGTAGGCCAGCGCGGTCTTGTCCGAGGCGGACCACTCGCCGGACTCGTTGGCGCGGAAGCAGGAGTTCATGATCGACCCGCCCACCTTGGCGTCGGACGGCGTGCCGGGGATGAGGATGGCGCCCACGTTGGAGGCGCCCTCGTTGGAGTAGGCGCCGCCGCAGCTGATGGAGCGATCGTAGTAGTCCGAGTGGCGGAAGCCGATGCAGTGGCCGAGCTCGTGGGTGATGACGTGCTCGCTCACGTCAATGCTGTAGCTCTGCAGGCCGGTGCCGATGTTGATGGTGCCGTAGGGCTTGCCGCCCGTGGGGAAGCCAGCCGAGCCGCCGGTGCTGTTCGCGGTCTTCGCGGAGATGGTCGCGCTGCAGTCGGCGGCCGAGCCGCGCACCATGGTGAACTGCAGGTTCTGGCTGTTGTAGTTCTCGATGGCCAGATCCAGGCCCGCGCTCAGCGTGCTGTAGCCGTTGAACTGGGAGGTGGGGACGATGCAGATCTTCGTCACGCCGGAGCCGACGAGGTTGGTCGTCCGGTACTGCTCCGCGCCCTTGGTGGGCTGGAGCATCTCGCGGGAGGCCTCGAGCGTCACGTGAGCGTCGTTGCCCACGAACACCTCACCCTCGACAATCTGGATGTCGTTGGCCGGGAAGCCCGCCTCGACCAGGTTGGAGACGATCTCCTGGTTCTCGGCCTGCGTGTCGACACCGCAGCCAACGAGAGCAACACCAGCCAGCAACGCCATGGAAAGCTTACGCATGGAGGCTTCCTTTTCGAGGGACTACAAGGGTTGGGACGCTGCCGCCTGGGGGTTTCAGCCGCGACTGCGCGCCCTTCCTCCTTGAGCAACCCCCGGGCCAACACCTGGACACACCAGAAAACAAGGACTTAAGAGCGATAGCCGGTGAACCCGGAGCACAGATATACCAGTTGTCCTGGAACTTCCTGTAAAGGCGCCTGACGTTTCCGGGTGAATCGCCCGTGGGCTCAACGGGTTGTGTGCATCCACCCCGACTGTCCGGGTTTCGGACGGGGTGCTCACGAATCGGACAGTGGGCCCACGCGGTCAGGGCCCTTCGACGTGGAGCCGGCGGAACGGAAACACCCGCGGGCCGCACGAGGCGAGCCGCGGGTGCGAGGTGCCGGACGGGGGGACTACTGGATGGTGAAGGCCACCGTGCCGCCGCAGCTGCCGCTGGAGTAGCAGCCGGCCTGGATGCGGTAGGTGCCGGTCTGGGAGGCCGTGTGGCCCACGAAGGAGAGGAGGCCGCAGGCGTCGTCATTCGCGCCCACCAGCGAGCCATCCGGGGCATACAGCCGCAGGTAGGTGTCCCCCGAGCCGGACGCGCCCGCCACCGAGCAGGTGCCGAAGGAGAGCGTCTGCCCGGCGGTGAGCCTCACGTCGTAGGGGGTGGTGTTCTGCGCCGCGCTGCTGGTGTTGGAGGCGCTGTAGTTGAAGCTGCCCGAGGTGGGCTGCGCGGGAGGAGACGCGGGAGGCGGCGCGTACTGGAGCTGGAGCAGGGCGCTGCGGCCGTTGAAGGGATGGTCGGCGCCCTGCACCGAATTCCAGCCGCAATCTCCCCGGTTCCACAGGTCCACCACCTGGTTGTCCGAGCTGTAGGTGGCCGCACCGGAGGGATAGGAGCCGACCACCACGAACTGGCCGGGCGCCGCCGCGAAGGGAGTGCCCCGCAGGTCGACGTTGCCCAGTCCGGGGTTGCCGAAGTCGCAGTTCATCGCCGCGGCATAGGACATCGAGGTGACGGCGTTCTGAACCGGATGCCAGAGAAACCCGGAGGAGGTGGAGAAGGTCTGGTCGCCGGTGGTCACGCGCAGGGTGGCGGGGTCGATGCGAACCTTGGTGAAGAGGGTCCGCACGTTGCTGCCCCCGCCGCTGTTGGCGCCCGCGGTGTACTGGGAGAAGTTGAGCGAGGGGCCCGTCGACGGCAGCGACAGGTACTCCGCGGGAGTCCCCGCCATGTTGTGGCACCAGGCCTCCCAGGGCTTGGCCACGTCGCCGTTGACGTACAGCACGTACGCGCCATCCGCCGCGGCGGGATGGGCGGTCTTGATGTCCTGGCAGCTCGCCGGGGTGCTCTGCCTGTACTGGAGCTGGAGCAGGGCGCTGCGGCCGTTGAAGGGATGGTCGGCGCCCTGCACCGAATTCCAGCCGCAATCTCCCCGGTTCCACAGGTCCACCACTTGGTTGTCCGCGCTGTAGGTGGCCGCACCGGAGGGATAGGAGCCGACCACCACGAACTGGCCGGGCGCCGCCGCGAAGGGAGTGCCCCGCAGGTCGACGTTGCCCAGTCCGGGGTTGCCGAAGTCGCAGTTCATCGCCGCGGCATAGGACATCGAGGTGACGGCGTTCTGAACCGGATGCCAGAGAAACCCGGAGGAGGTGGAGAAGGTCTGGTCGCCGGTGGTCACGCGCAGGGTGGCGGGGTCGATGCGAACCTTGGTGAAGAGCGTCCGCACGTTGCTGCCCCCGCCGCTGTTGGCGCCCGCGGTGTACTGGGAGAAGTTGAGCGAGGGGCCCGTCGACGGCAGCGACAGGTACTCCGCGGGAGTCCCCGCCATGCCCTTGCACCAGGCCGTCCAGGGCTTGGTCCTATCGCCGCTGAGGAACAACACGTACGCGCCATCCGCCGCGGAGGGATTGGCGTTCTTGATGTCCTGGCAGCTCGCCGGGCCGGTGGTGAGCGCGGCTCGCGTCTGGCCCAGCTCCGTGGGGGCCTGCGGGTCGAGCCCCTTGGCCTCGGGGCTGTTCGTCTCCTCCATCCCACAGGCGGGGAGGACGGCGAGGCTGGCTGCGAACATCAACTTCTTCCAACGGGGGAAAGACAGCATGGGGGTGCTCCGGGTTCGGGGAGTCTTCAGTGAACTCGGAGAACCCTTGAGCACGCGCCGTGCCAGCACGCCGCGGGGAGCGCTTCAGAGGAGAAGCCCCCACGGGAAGGGTCTGGGAAGGGGTGGAGCGGCTGTCGGCGACATGTCGCCGACAAATTCGAAATGTCGCGGCACCTGGAAAATGCGCTGGCACCCGCGGCCATTTCCCCTCGCCCTTCGGGAGAGGGACGGGGTGAGGGTATCGGGTGGCCCCGGGTTCAACCCCCTGTCCACACTGCGGGCCACGGGTTGCAGAACGGGCCCGGGCACCCTCACCCCGACCCTCTCCCGGTGGGAGAGGGGGCAGTAGTGGCTCAGGGCCCGCTGGACTGGAGGCGCTGGAGGGTGCTGCCCCACTCCCGTTGAAAGCCCGGGTTGGTGGAGAGCGCGCTGGAGAGATCCTCCCGGGCCCGTCCGCGCCACTCCTGCTTCTGTCCCGGGGTGGCGGAGGGGAGCGCCGCCTGGAGCGCGAACAGAGCTGAGGTTGATGTGCCCGTAGCCGCCCTTCGGCGAGATGGCCACGGACTGCTCGCAGGCCGCCCGGGCCTGGTCCAGCGCGGGGAACGGATCCCCACCGCGGTCCCAGCCCGCTTGCGCCTGCTGGACGAGCGTCAGGCACAGCCCATTGTGGAGCAGGGGAATGCCGGGGCCCAGCTCGAGCCCCTTGCGGAACATCTCCGCGGAGCGCTCCAGCGAGGGGCCGGGCTCACCTCCCGAGCCGCGCAGCCGCTGGGCCACGAGCGCGTGCGTCAGCCCCGCGTAGAAGTAGGCCACCACGTGACCGGGATTGAGGCTCCGGGCCTTGTCCAGGGCCGCCACCGGCCGGCTCGGTCCACGTGCTGCCCGCGGTGGGGCTTCACGACCCGGTCAGCTTGGTGAGGGAGCCGATGGCCCTGTACTGGAGCTGGAGCTGCGCGCCGCGCCCGTTGAAGGGATGGTCAGCGCCCTGCACCGACATCCAGCCGCACTCCCCATAGTTCCACAGGTCCACCACCTGGTTGTCCGAGCTGTAGGTGGCTCCGCCCGAGCCGTAGTAGCCGACCGCCACGAACTCGCCGGGCGCCGCCGCGAAGGGCGTGCCCCGCAGGTCGACGTTGCCCAGTCCAGGGCGGTTGAAGTCGCAGTTCATCGCCGCGGCATAGGACATGGAGGTGACGGCATCCCCGTGCCACAGCAGCCCGGAGGAGGTGGAGAAGGTCTGGTCTCCGGTGCTCACGCGCAGGGTGGTGGGGTCGACGCGCACCTTGGTGAAGAGCGTCCGCACATCAGTGCCCCCGCCGTTGTTGTAGCCCGCGGTGTACTGGGAGAAGTTGAGCGAGGGGCCCGTCGACGGCAGCGACAGGAACTCCGCGGGAGTGCTCGCCATGTTGCGGCACCAGGCCGTCCAAGGCTTGGAGGCGTCGCCGTTGACGTACAGCACGTACTCACCATCCGCCGCAGAGGGGTGGGTGGTCTTGATGTCCTGGCAGCTCGCCGGGGTGCTCTGCTTGTACTGGAGCTGGAGCTGCGCGCCACGGCCGTTGAAGGGATGGTCAGCGCCCTGCACCGACATCCAGCCGCACTCGCCATAGTTCCACAGGTCCACCACCTGGTTGTCCGAGCTGTAGGTGGCTCCGCCCGAACCGTAGTAGCCGACCACCACGAACTCGCCGGGCGCCGCCGCGAAGGGCGTGCCCCGCAGGTCGACGTTGCCCAGTCCAGGGCGGTTGAAGTCGCAGTTCATCGCCGCGGCATAGGACATGGAGGTGACGGCATCCCCGTGCCACAGCAGCCCGGAAGAGGTGGAGAAGGTCTGGTCTCCAGTGCTCACGCGCAGGGTGGCGGGGTCGACGCGCACCTTGGTGAAGAGCGTCCGCACATCGGTGCCCCCGCCGTTGTTGTAGCCCGCGGTGTACTGGGAGAAGTTGAGCGAGGGGCCCGTCGACGGCAGCGACAGGAACTCCGCCGGAGTGCCCGCCATGTTGCGGCACCAGGCCGTCCAGGGCTTGGACCTGTCGCCGCCGACGAACAGCACGTACGCGCCATCCGCCGCGGAGGGATTGGCGTTCTTGATGTCCTGGCAGCTCGCCGGGCCGGTGGTGAGCGCGGCCCGCGTCTGGCTCAGCTCCGTGGGGGCCTGCGGGTCGAGCCCCTTGGCCTCGGGGCTGTTCGAGGCCTCCATCCCGCATGCGGGGAGCACGGCGAGGCTGGCGGTGAACATCAACTTCTTCCAACGGGGGAAGGACTGCATGGGGGTGCTCCGGGTTCGGGGAGTCTTCAGTGAACTCGGAGAATCCTTGAGCACGCGCCGTGCCAGCACGCTGCGGGGCGCGCTTCAGAGGAGAAGCCCCCACGGGAAGGGTCTGGGAGAGGTGGAGCGGCTGTCGGCGACATGTCGCCGACAAACTCGAAACGTCGCGGCACCGGGAAAATGCGCTGACACCCGCGGCCATTTCCCCTCGCCCTTCGGGAGAGGGAGAAGGAGTCACTTCCCTGAAGGGACTCAAGGCCCGCTGGACTGGAGGCGCTGGAGGGTGCTGCCCCACTCCCGTTGAAAGCCCGGGTTGGTGGAGAGCGCGCTGGAGAGATCCTCCCGGGCCCGTCCGCGCCACTCCTGCTTCTGTCCCGGGGTGGCGGAGGGGAGCGCCGCCTGGAGCGCGAACAGACTGCCGCGCAGGAGCCGGGCGTCTGGCCACCCGGGCCGGACCGCGAGGAGTTGCTGGGCCAGTTCCAGCCCGCGTTGCAGCGAGGGACCCGGGTCCTGCTTGCCCTGCATCAGGCGGGTGGACCAGCGGCGGAGGAAGTGCCCGAAGCCGATGCGGAACTCCTGCCGCTCCGGAGCCAGCTCCAGCCCCTTCTGGAACGCCTGGAACGCCTCCTCGGAGTCCTGGGAGCGCCCTCCGGAGGTGAGCGCCCTGGCCCCCAGCGCCTCACCCAGCGAGTACCAGGCCTCGGCGTAGGCCGGATTGAGCGCGAGGGCCCGCCGCAGCGACGCCTCGGCCCGCGCGCTGCTGGGGCGGGGATCCCTCCCGTGGTCCAGCTCGAACGTGGCCAGGATGGCATGGACCATGCCGCGGTTGGCCAGGGCGCCCGCGTTCTCCGGAAGCCACTGGAGCGCCTGCCTCAGGGCCTCGTCGGCCGCGCGCACGCTCGGGCCGGGCTCCTCTCCCCGCGCGCGCTGGTACAGGGCCCGGTGGGCGAGCACCTCGCTGAGGTTGATGTGCCCGTAGCCGCCCTTCGGCGAGATGGCCACGGACTGCTCGCAGGCCGCCCGGGCCTGGTCCAGCGCGGGGAACGGATCCCCACCGCGGTCCCAGCCCGCCTGCGCCTGCTGGACGAGCGTCAGGCACAGCCCATTGTGGAGCAGGGGAATGCCGGGGCCCAGCTCGAGCCCCTTGCGGAACATCTCCGCGGAGCGCTCCAGCGAGGGGCCGGGCTCACCTCCCGAGCCGCGCAGCCGCTGGGCCACGAGCGCGTGCACCAGCCCCCCGTAGAAGTAGACCACCACGTGACCGGGGTTGAGGCTCCGGGCCTTGTCCAGTGCCGCCACCGCCTGGGTGAGGTCCGCGTCCGGCGCCGGGGCCCGGGGATGCGAGGCGCGGGTGTAGTACGCGATGCCCAGGTTGATCCACCCCTCCGGCACCTGGCCGTCGCGCTGGATGGCGGCGAGATAGGAGTCGATCGACTTGCCGTACGCGGGCAGCGGATCCGCGCCCACCTGCTCCTCGTAGTCAGCCCACGTCTTGTAGACCAGGCCCAGGTTGAGCAGGAAGTCCTGGTCCCGCTCCTCCGGGGCGATGCGCTCGAAACTCTCGACGGCCGCGCGCAGTTGCTCGCGAGGATCCAACGAGTGGCTCTGGCGGGTGTAGCCCCAGATCCACCAGGCCTGCCCCAATTCCAGCCGGGCCTTCGTGCTCGAGGGGGCGAGCTCCAGCGCCCTACGCGCGGCGGTCACGGCCTTCTCCGGCAGCGTCTCCGAATAATCACCCAGGTTGCGTTGGTGCTCGGCGAGCCGCCGGTGGAGGCGGGACTCCAGCACGAGCGCGTCGGAATGCTCCGGCATGGCCGTGAGCGCGCGGGAGACGGCCTGGAGGGCCTGGGTATAGCGGGGAGTGACGTCGCCCTTGCCGTAGAGTTCCAGGACGAGCGCGCCGTACTCCAGCTCTCCCTGGGCCGTGTGGATGGAGGCCACGCTCTCGCCGATCTCCGCCGCCTCGGCGTAGGCCTTGCGGCCCGCCTCGAAGTCCGCCAGCGCGCCCGCGTGCTCGCCCTGGTTCCACTGCCTCATGGCGCGGGCCAGGAGGATGTCTCCGCGCAGCTTGGGAGCCTCGTGGAACCACGAGAGCCCGGTGCCAATCGCCTCCAACTGGGCGAGGGCTTCGTCCCACCGGTTCTCGTAGAAGGCGAGCAGCGCCGCCACATACGCGGCGGAGGGAACCTCGGCCCCTTCACTCTGGCGGAGCCAGGCCAGCGCCGGCTCCCGGTAGCGGTGCTCCACCTCGCGCTTGCGAACCTCCCGCCGCTCGGGGTCGCGGAGGCGCTCGGCCTCCAGCAACTGCTCCTGGTATTGGTGCCCCGTCACCAGCGCCAGCGCGTAGGCCACCCGGGGCTCGCGGAAGCCGTGCTTCCAGGCGGCTTCGAGCGACTCGCGGGCCCTCGCCTCGTCTCCGAGCGCGAGGTGGCCGCGCCCCAGCGCGTAATGACCGGGCCCCACGGCATGCTCGCCCGCCTCGTGGATCTCCGCCTCGAGCGCCGCCATGCGCGCGCGGATGACCCGCCGGTCCACGCGCGTGTCGTGCAAGTGGGCGAGGTCCGAGTAGCGCGCCAGCGCCTCGATGCGCTCCACGGACTCGGTGAAGCGCCGGGCCAGCCGCTCGCGCACGGTGGCCTCCCGGCGGGCCAGCCCCGCCTGGCCCAGGGCCAGGAGCACGAGCACGGCCGCCACCGTGGCCACGGTGGCCACGAGCCGGTGCTTGTGGAGCTTCTTGCGCAGGCGGTACCAGGCCCTGTTGGAGCGGGCCCGTACCGGCTCGCCCGAGAGGAAGCGGTCGAGCTCCTCGGCCAGGGCGCGCGCCGAGTCGTACCGGGCCGAGCGCTCCTTCTCCAGACACTTGAGCGCGATGGCCTCGAGGTCCGCGGGGATGTTTGGATCCACCGCGCGCGGGGGCCGCGGCTCCACCTCGAGGACGTTCTTGAGCACCTCCAGCCCGTTGCCACCGGGAATGGGCGGGAGGCCCGTCAACACCGTGTAGAGGGTGGCGCCCAGGCTGTAGACGTCCGCGCGGCGATCCAGGCTGGAGACCTCGCCGCGGGCCTGCTCGGGCGACATGTACTGGGGCGTGCCCATCACCGCGCCGGTGACGGTGGACCCATCGTTCCAGTCCCGCGCCAGCCCGAAGTCCATCACGTAGGGGCGCAGCGTCCCGTCCTCCGCGCGCTCCACCATGATGTTGGAGGGCTTGAGGTCCCGGTGGATGAGGCCCACGCGGTGCGCCTCGTGCACGCCCTCGGCGGCCTCCCGGAGCAACAGCGCCTTCTGCTCGACGGACAGCTCGCGGGCGAGCGAGCTCAACGTCCGCCCATCGATGAACTGCATGGCGATGTAGACGCGCCCCTGGACCTCGCCCACCTCGTAGACCTTGCACACCCGCTCGTGGTTCACCCGCGCCTGGGCCCTGGCTTCGGAGAGGAAGCGCTGGGTGAGCCCGGGCTCGTCCCCCCGGACGAACTTCAAGGCCACGTTGCGGTTGAGCCGCGGATCATGCGCGAGGAAGACCCGCCCCATTCCTCCCTCACCGAGGAAGCGCACGCACTGGTAGCGCTCCCAACCGCTGACGGGAAAGACCGGGACCTCGGGAGCGCGCTCGTCCCGGGCCTCGGCCAGTTGGGGCGTGGCGCCCCGGACCTGCGCCATCATCGAGATGAGCGTCCCCTCGGACAGCCGGCCCCGCTCCCGGAGCAGTGCCAGGGGACTGCGCTCCAGGCGCCGGGCCTCCTCGCGGAGCTGCTCCGCCTCCTCCTCGGAGACAAGGCCCTCGGCCAGGGCCGCCCGCAGCTCGACGTCGAAATCCGGATGCATGGAGAAACGCTCCTCGGGGCCCATCCTACTGACGGCGGTTCCAGCCAGGTAGCGCGTGCTTGGAGGCCCTCCGCGGAACTACGGTTCGCTCCATGTTGCCAGGACGCACGGAGTGTCCTGCCCATCCCGCTGGGGAGCACGGCATGGCTGGTCTTCATGGAAGCGCGGCACGGCGCGGCGTGGGGCTCTGCGTCGTCATCGGCTTGCTGGGGGGATGTGCCACGGGGCGGCCGGGAGGCGGGGAGTTCCAGGACCTCTCGTGCCGGCCGCCGGTGGAGCTCTTCCCGAAGGAGTGCACGGACGACGATGCGGACAAGTGCGTGCTCAACGGCGTGAGATACGAGGAGGGACTCGGAGTCGCCCGGGACGTGCGCCACGCCGCCACGCAGTATGGGAAAGCGTGCGAGGGCGGAGCGCCCCTGGGTTGCGTCTTTCTGGGCATGCTCTACGCGAAGGGCAACGGAGTCCCCCAGGACGAGCGCCGCGCCGCCGCCCTGTTCGACAAGGCCTGCAAGGGCGGGGTGGAAGCGGGTTGCACCGCCCTCGACACGTTCTGATTCTGGAGTTCCAGAACAGACATTCACTGTTGAACCGGACGTGGTGGAAGGGTGCCCATGCGGCGTGACAGGTTCCACCTGAAATGGCTCATCGCCGCCTTCGCGGCGGGCCTCGTGCTACTGCTCTGGGCCACCCTTTCGCCCTCCTCGGATTCCGCCGGAGGGCCTGCTGCTCCTCTTCTCGCGAGCCACCGCGCGGCCCTCGACACCTCCACCCGGGAACATCCCTCGGATGAGGCCACTCCCCGTGCTGTGCGGGCCTCAGGGGTGGAGTCAACCCCACCGCCGCCACCCGTTCCACGCACGGACACACGCTTCGCCAGCTTCGCCCCGGCCTCCTCTACGACTACGGCGCCCCTTCCCCTCGCGTCCGAGGAGCTCTCTCCCGATGGGCTTCCCGCGGCTGCCACGCACTGCACCTGGGACGGCGGCTTCCTGAAGTGTGGAAGCTGCCAGACCAGCGGTGATTGCCCCCCAGGACAAGGGTGTCTGGTCAACCGGGAGACGCGCCGCCTGGAGTGCATGGCCTCCGAATGCGAGGAGGACGCGCACTGCTTTCCCGGATTCACCTGCCGCGCGCTCAAGACGGGGACCTCCAGCACCCCCATCCGCCGCTGCGTCCCCGTGGGCGAGCGGCGCGAGGGCGAGAGCTGCGACGCGGACTACATCTCTCGCACCGGGGCCTGCCGCGAGGGTCTGCGGTGCATCCAACAGGTGTGTACGGTCCCCTGCCAGCTCGAAGCCCCCGCGGCTTGCCCCTCCGGCCATACCTGCACGGACGACCCGGACGGTCCGGGCTGCGTGCCGGACTGCACGAAGCTCGGATGCCCCCAGGGACAGCAGTGCAAGCGCTTTCCCGAGGGCAACAGCCGGTGCCTGGCACGCGTCTCCGGCTCCTGCCCGGAAACACCGTGCGCCGAGGGCGAGCGCTGCATGGTGGACAGCAGCCGGGGCCGCGGCACCTTCTGGTGTGCCCGCGTCTGCAATCCGCTCCGGCCAGACAGTTGCCCCTCGGACCATGTCTGCGGGTGGGCGGGAGGCACCCGGAGCGCGTGCTTCCGCCGGTGCGACCACCGGGACCTCGACTCCTGTGGCCCGGGCTGGATGTGCGCCACGGTCGCGGAAGATCTCTCGCAGTGGGGATGCACTCCGTCCGCGTTCGAACCCTGAGGCCTCGCGCCTTCAGCTCAGTAGCCCCCGGTGACTCCGAGGGGCTAAGGTTCGCGCTGTATGACCACGGTGCGTGGAGCGTCCTGGCCATACCCGAGGGGGGGAATGTCATGTCTGGATATGGAATCGTGGCACGGCGGAGCGTGGGACTCTGCGTCGTCATCGGCTTTCTGGGTGCATGTGCCACGGCGAGGCCGGGGGGCTCCTCCTCCGAGATGACGCCGGGTGAAATGGTGCGGCACTTCACCGAGGAGTGCGCGAGCGGCCATGCGGAACAGTGCGTGAACCTCGGCATGAGCTACATGGAGGGCCTTGGCGTTCCCCAAGACGCACGCCGCGCCTCCACGCTGTTCGAGAAGGCCTGCGCGGGCGGGTCTGCCCAGGGTTGCCACAACCTCGGCGTGCTCTACACGAAGGGCAACGGAGTCTCCCAGGACTCACGCCGCGCCTCCACGCTGTTCGAGAAGGCCTGCGCGGGCGGGAATGTCCAGGGTTGCCACAACCTCGGCGTGCTCTACACGCAGGGCCGCGGAGTCTCCCAGGACGCACGCCGCGCCTCCACGCTGTTCGAGCAGGGCTGCGCGGGCGGCTCGGCCATGAGTTGCAACGCCCTGGGCCTGCTCTACGTGAAGGGCAGCGGAGTCTCCCAGGACGCGCTCCGCGCCGCCGGACTGTTGGAGAAGGCCTGCACGGGCGGAGAGGCCGAGGGTTGCCACAACCTCGGCGTGCTCTACACGGAGGGCCGCGGAGTCCCCCAGGACGCGCGCCGCGCCGCCACGCTCTATGAGAAGGCCTGCGCGGGCGGGTATACCTCGGGTTGCTACAACCTCGGCTCGAGCTACGCGGAGGGCCTCGGAGTCCCCCAGGACATGCGCCGCGCCGCCGCTCTGTTCCAGAAGTCCTGCGAGGCCGGGTCGGCCCCGGGGTGCAACAACCTCGGCGTGCGCTACATGAAGGGCCTCGGAGTCCCCCAGGACGAGCGCCGCGCCGCCGCCCTGTTCCAGAAGTCCTGCGAGGCCGGGTTGGCCCCGGGGTGCAACAACCTCGGCATGAGCTACATGGAGGGCCGCGGAGTCCGCCAGGACGCACGCCGCGCCGCCGCCCTGTTCCAGAAGTCCTGCGAGGGCGGAGAGAGCGAGGGTTGCTACAACCTCGGCGTGCGCTACATGGAGGGCAGTGGAGCCCCCCAGGACGCGCGCCGCGCCGCCGCCCTGTTCGAGAAGTCCTGCGAGGCCGGACTGCTCCAGGGGTGCAACAACCTCGGCGTGCTCTACGACGATGGCCGCGGAGTCCCCCGGGACGCGCGCCGCGCCGTCGCCCTGTTCGAGAAGTCCTGCGAGGGCGACTGGTTCTCGGGTTGCTTCAACCTCGGCATGAACCACGAGCAGGGCAGTGGAGTCCCCAAGGACGAGCGCCGCGCCGCCTCCCTGTATGAGAAGGCCTGCGAGGGCGGGGTGGCCAGGAGTTGCTTCAACCTCGGCACGCTCTCCTTCGAGGGCCGCGGAGTCTCCAAGGACGCGCGCCGTGCCGCCGAGATGTTCGAGAAGGCCTGCGAGGGCGGCGTCGCCCCGGGTTGCTACAACCTCGGCGTGAGCTACGTGAAGGGCAGCGGAGTCTCCCGGGACAGGCGCCGCGCCGCCGAGATGTTCGAGAAGGCCTGCAAGGCCGGGGAAGCCCAGGGGTGCACCGCCCTCGACTCGCTCTAGGCCCCCCTCCGCCAGAAAACGGATTCCCGGCCGCCCCACCTTGGTGGTAGGCACCCGGCTGTATCCGCAGGGGGCATCATGGACACCAGTGAGGCGCTGCAACTCCGCATCCGGGCGGCCACCGAGAAGGATGTGCTGCTCGGCATGTTCTTCGACAGCTCGATGGAGAACCTCCAGCGCCAGCTGGGTCACACCGAAGCCGAGGCCATACGCAAGGAGGTCTTCGGCTCCCGCAACATCGTGAGCTTCTTCCGCTACCCGGTGGCCGACCTCCTCAAGCTGGCCGACCTCGGCGTGAAGCGCAGCAAGAGCAGCTCGCGCAGCTACAACGAGTCCATCGCCGAGTTCGGCCGCGCCGCGGTGAACTACTTCTTCGACTCGCAGGCCGGCAAGATGATGTCCTTCCTGTCCGGCGACGAGCCCCACCGCCTCATGGCCAGCTCCCCCGCCGCCTACAAGGCCGTCACCGCCTTCGGCGAGCGCTCCTATGAGCGCGTGAGCCCCCGCTCCGGCCGGCTCATCTGCCACGGCGAGCTGCTCGGCGCGGCCTGGACGCAAGGCGTCGTGGAGCAGGCCCTCCTCAAGGCCGCCAAGGTGACCGCGCGCGTCCGCATGGAGGTGAAGAACCCCTCCGCCAGCGACTTCATCGCCCACGTGGAGTGGTGAGCAACCCGGAGCCCCTCATGGAAGCGAGCAGCACCCCGCGCATCAAGATCTGCTGCATCTCCAGCGTCGAGGAGGCCCACGCCGCCATCATGGCCGGTGCCTCCGCGCTGGGGCTCGTCTCGTCCATGCCCAGCGGGCCCGGCGTCATCTCCGAGCCGCTCATCGCGGAGATCGCCGCCAGCGTGCCGCCCCCCATCGGCACCTTCCTGCTCACGTGCGGCCAGGATGCCCGCGACATCATCGCCCAGCAGCGCCGCTGCCGGACCAACACCGTGCAGCTGTGCGACCGGCTCACCACCGGCAGCTACGCGGAGCTGCGCGACGCCATGCCCGGCGTGTCGCTCGTCCAGGTCATCCACGTCACCGGCGAGGAGTCCCTCGCG
The DNA here is from genome assembly GCF_042230915.1 of Archangium gephyra. GTDB lineage: Bacteria > Myxococcota > Myxococcia > Myxococcales > Myxococcaceae > Archangium > Archangium gephyra_B. Next base: position 11,036,826 of record NZ_CP102578.1, read on the forward strand.
GAGGCCCTGAGCGTGGCGCCCCACGTGGATGCGCTGCTGCTCGACTCGGGCAACCAGTCCCTCGCCGTGAAGGAGCTGGGCGGCACCGGGCGCGTGCATGACTGGGCCATCAGCCGGCGCATCCGCGAGCAGGTGCGCGTGCCCGTGTTCCTCGCTGGCGGCCTGCGTCCGGAGAACGTGGGCGAGGCCATCCGCCAGGTGGGGCCCTTCGGCCTCGACCTGTGCAGCGGCGTGCGGACCGAGGGCAGGCTGGACACCGCGAAGCTCGCCCGGTTCTTCACACAGCTGCGCGCCTGAGACGGGGGCACGCGCCTGAATCGTCTCAGCGCGGACACCCACCCCTCGTTCTGGCCGCGAGCGGTTTGACCGCGCTGGCCGCCGCGGCGCACCCTGCTTGGGAATTCCAGGTACCGGGGGGTACTCATGAGGCTCGCGAAGGGGACGCTTCGCCGTGGGCGGAGGGTGTAGACCCATGCGTCCCGACAAGCCACGGCTCAGCAAAGGGGAAGTCGCCGTATTGAGTGGAGGGCTCGGCCTGTTGTTCTGGGCCACGGCCCTTGTCGCACTCTCGCCGAACGCTCCTGGCGAGCAGCTCGACACTCCCCCATCCCCATCACGTGCTGAGGGCGAGCGCTGCAACCCGCTCCAGCCAGAGAGCTGTCCCCCAGGCCATGTCTGCGACACCGGAGGCGGTGGCACCCGCACCTGCTCCCGCGCCTGCGACCCCACGGCTCTCGATTCCTGCGGCGAGGGATGGATGTCGGGGTATCGACCCACCCTCGAGCCGTAAGCCGCCTCACCCCACCCCTCTGCCGGTGGGCGAGGGGATGTTGGGGAGGGTGGGACCACGAGGGCCCTGGCGCGTCCGCTTCCTCCACACCGTGGCCGTGTAGTCCACCACCGCCGCCAGCGCCGTCACGCCCACCGCGATCACCAGCGGCCTCACCAGCACCGGCACCACCAGCACCGCCAGCAGCGCCGCCAGTTGCAGCGTCGTCACCACCTTGCCCAGCATCCGCGCCTGGAACTTCACCGGGCGGAAGCTCGGCACGATGCGCGCCACCACGAACCCCAGCCCCGTCGCCACGTCGCGCACCACCAGCGTGCCGAACTCCACCGGCGTCAGCTTCCCCTCCACCAGGAAGGTCCCCAGCGCCACCATCACGAAGGCCCGGTCCGCCAACGGATCGATCAGCGCTCCCCAGTACGACTCCAGGTGCCGGTGACGGGCGATCCACCCGTCCAGGAAGTCCGTCAGCCCCGCCGCCACCACCAGCCCCACCCGGGCCAGCGGGTCCTCCATGAAGACGAAGATCACCGCCAATGGCAGGCGGCACAGGGACAGCGCGTTGAGGAGCACCAGGCTCGTTCGGCGGCGCATACCTCCGGAAGGTAGGAATGCCTCCCGTCCCCTGCATTCCGCGCGGAGAGCCCGTGCTCGCTCCCCTGCCTCCTCATGGCTCCGAGGGCGGCACCTCGTACAGGCGCTGGGCCCCCGCGATCCGCCTCATCCCAGTGGAAGGAGCCAGCCAGGCAACCCCTGGCAGGGCCGCCCAGGCGCTCAGGCGTTGGCGCGGACGCGGCATGGTGGGACTCAGCCCGCTGCCGTCTCCGGAGGCTCCTCGGCGGGCGGCGAGCCGTACAGGCCTCTTGCTCCGGCGAGACGCAGCAGCGCCATTCCCAGGGGGAAGATGAAGAACAGCGCCACCACGAACCCCCCGTTCGCGAGGGCCATCCACACCAGGAAGAGCGCGGCCGCCAACCAGGCCAGGCCCGGCAGCACCACCGCCCCCAGCATCAAGTAGTGCAGCCAGCGCCTGCGCAGCACCGGCGCGGAGTCCGCCAGCAGGGCCGGGATGAACGAGGTGAGCGACACCACCAGGACCCAGAACAGGGACACGTCCACCTCCCCGGAGGAACCGCTGGACAGGAAGAAGAGCGCGGGCAGCACCTCCAGCCCTCCCGCGATGCCGACCAGCCCTCCCCCCGCCCCATCGGGCGAACGGGCTTCCGCGAAACGAGCCACTCCGCGTCCGGTGCCCCGCGCCTCGGCGTACAGCTCCGGGGGCACTTCCAGCGCGTACGGAAAGCCGAGCTCCGCCAACCGCAGCACCGCCACGTGGCCCACCTTGCGCCCACCGCTGCCCAGGTACTCGCGGACCTCCGTGTCCTGCATGATCTCGTGCAGCAGCTCCGCCCGCTCGCGAGCACTCTCCCCCGGCTCCAGCGGCCGCGCGAGCCCACTCAGCAGGGCATCCACCTCGGCGCGGGCCGCGCCCGGAGTGCGCACCTCCTCCAGCAGCGAGCGCGGGGACGGTGGCGGCTCGGCCAGGCCCACCGGCTCGGCGAGGTCTCCCGGGACCTCGTCGAGGGTGGCTTCAGGGACACGAACGGTGGAGCGTGAACGTTGCACGGTGGCCCCAGCATAGCCGGGAACCCGCCATGCGCGCCGTTGTCCAAGGGCTCCGAGAGACGAACCCACCCAGTCTGGAGGCAGTCCATGAGGCGGAGCCCCCTCGCCGTCACGGGAGTCGTGTGCGCGCTGGCCGTTGGAAGCTGGACGCTCGGCGGATGCCAGCGCTCCGAGGAGCACAAGGCGCCGCCCGAGGTCCGCAAGCAGGAGAAGCTCGCGGCCCCCGCCGAGACCCAGGAGAAGGCCAAGAATCGGAGCGACGAGGGCGCCATGGCCCGGAAGGAGGCGCCGCCGGCCGCTCCCCCCAAGACGCCTCCCCAGACCCCGGCCGCGCAGCTCTTCGGCGCGGGCAGTGGTGGCACCGCCCAGGGACTCGGAGGGCTCGGCCTCAAGGGCAGTGGCGGCGGCGGAGGTGGCATCGGCGACACCATCGGTATCGGCTCCATCGGCACCAAGGGCCGGGGCGGCGGTGTCGCCTATGGCGCAGGGGGCGGCGGCATGGGCGTGGGGCCCACCCTCAACGGCAAGGGTGGCGTGCGCGCTCCCACCGCCCACTTCCCCGCCGAGCCGCCCGCCGGCAACACCGAGCAGTACAGCGATCACGGCGTGAATCCCTTCGTCACCGCCGCCGAGGACCGGCTGTCCACCTTCTCCATCGACGTGGACACGGCCTCCTATACCCTCGCCCGGCGCAAGCTCCTCGAGGGCACGCCGCCACCCCGCGAGGCCGTGCGCGTGGAGGAGTTCCTCAACTACTTCCGCTACACCTACCCCGAGCCCGAGGGCACCCCGCTCGCCGTGCACCTGGATGCGGCGCCCTCGCCCCTCACGCCCGGCCGCCACCTGCTGCGCGTGGGGGTCCAGGGCAAGCGCCTCAGCGTCTCCGAGCGCAAGCCCGCCCACCTCACCTTCCTGGTGGACGTCTCCGGCTCCATGCAGTCCCCCGACAAGCTGCCGCTCGCCAAGCGCTCCCTGCGCATGCTCGTGGACAACCTGCGCGATGGGGACTCCGTGGCGCTCGTCACCTACGCGGGCGGCGTGAAGCTCGCCCTGCCTCCCACCGGCCTGGAGCACAAGGCCCTCATCCACGCCGCCATCGAGGAGCTCACCGCTGGCGGCTCCACCGCCATGGCCTCCGGCATCCAGCTCGCCTACGAGCAGGCCCTGAAGAAGCTCGACGGCCACTCCGTCTCGCGCGTCCTCATCCTCTCCGATGGCGACGCCAACGTGGGCCCCTCCTCCCATGAGGAGATCCTCAAGCTCATCCGCGGCCACGTGAAGGAGGGTGTCACCGTCACCACCGTGGGCTTCGGCATGGGCAACTACAAGGACACGCTCATGGAGCAGTTCGCCGACCAGGGCAATGGCAACCACTACTACGTGGACTCGCTCATGCAGGCGCGCCGCATCTTCCAGGAGCAGCTCGGCGGCACCCTGGAGGTCATCGCCCAGGACGTGAAGCTCCAGGTGGAGTTCGACCCCGCCCAGGTGGCGCGCTACCGGCTGGTGGGCTACGAGAACCGCGACATCGCCGACCGCGACTTCCGCAACGACAAGGTGGACGCGGGAGAGATTGGCTCCGGCCACACCGTCACCGCGCTCTACGAGCTGGAGCTCAAGCCCGGCGCGGGCGAGGGCCTCGCCACCGTGCGCCTGCGCGCCAAGCGGCCCCGGGGCGAGACGGCCTCGGAGCACGTGTACCGCTTCCCCGCCCGCGCGCTCGCCGCCTCCTTCCCCGAGGCCTCCACGGACCTACGCTTCGCCACCGCCGTCATGGGCGCCGCCGAGCTGCTGCGCCGCAGCCCCCACGCCGAGCGCTGGAGCATGGACGAGGTGCTCGAGATCGCCCGCGGGGCCACGCCCGCTGGCAACGCCGAGCGCGAGGAGTTCGTATCGCTGCTGAAGCGCGCCCGTGGGCTGATGGGCAGCGTGGCGAAACGGGACGGCCAACCGGACGCGCACTGAGACGCGCTCGCGACGTGGCCACACCGCGAGTGGACGGCGCCACGGCTCCGGGTGGACGCCCTGGTTTTGCGGTATGGATGGCGCCAATCGAGGCTCTGATGCGTTCACTTCTCCTGCTGTTCCTGTGCGGTACGGCGTCGCTCGCCCACGCCGCGTCCAACTTCACCTTCTCCAATGCGCGAGGTGACCACGGCGTCGGCCTGCGCGTCGTGCACCAGTACGACTACGCGCGTGCCTACAAAGGCGATATCGACGCGACCACCGGCCTGCCCACCCGAGGTGAGCGTGCTCGGCCGATCCAGACGGTGGTCTGGTATCCGGCGTCGAAGGGCGGAACACCGGTGGTCGTCAACGACTACCTGCGGCTGTCCGCGACCGAGGAGGTGTTCGAGCGCAGTGACGCCGAGATCACCGCCGCGACGGCCAACGTCAGGGTCGGTGTCCTGGGGGCCGACGCGTTGCCCCGGGAGACCACCCGCCCGATGTGGGCGGTGCGCGACGCGAAGCCGGCAGCCGGCCGGTTTCCGGTGGTCATCTATGCGCCGAGCTTCAACGCGTCCCCGACTGAGAATGCCGACCTGTGCGAGTTTCTCGCCAGCCAGGGGTATGTGGTGCTCGCCAGCCCGGACATGGGCGCACATTCGCGCGCGATGACCGACGATCTCGAAGGCATCGAGACCCAGGCGGCGGATATCTCGTTCCTGATTGGGTATGCGCACACCTTGCCCCAGGCGGATACCCGCAAGATCGCCGTGATGGGATTCAGCTGGGGCGGTATGTCGAACGTGTTCGCGGCGGCGCGCGATAGCCGGATCAAGGCGCTCGTCAGCCTGGACGGTTCGGTGCGCTATTACCCGGAGTTGGTGGAGGCCGCCAAATACGTGACTCCTTCGCGGGTGGCGGTGCCGATGCTGTACATGGCGGCGCAGCCCCCCACGCTGGAGCAATTGATCGCGCGCGGGAAGACGTCACCCGTCAGCGTCCTCAACAACCTGAAGTACTCGGACGCCTACATCGTCACGATGCACCCGATGGTGCATCCCCACTTCTCGTCGGCCTTCCTGCGTTTCACGCCGGCGGCTGCGTTCACGGACTACTCGCAGGAGGAAGTCTCGCTGGCCTATGGCTGGATGGCGCGCTACGTGTTGCAATTCCTCAACGCCTATCTGAAGAACGATGCCGCGGGCTTGGCCTTCCTTGGCAATACAGGCGTGAAGAACGGTGCACCGCCGCACATGATTTCGGTCGACGCGCGCCGCTCCACCGGAGCGCCACCGACGCAGGAAACGCTGGCCGTCGAGCTGGCCAAGCGTGGCTTCGAACATGCGCACGATGCCTATCAGGCCCTCCGCCAGCGCGATCCGCAATTCGAGCTGAGTGAATCGCGGATCAACAGTTGGGGTTACGACCTGCTGCGCAAGCACAAGAACCCCAAGGCGGCCATCGAGATATTCAAGCTGAATACCCTCCTGCATCCAGAGAGCAGCAATACGTTCGATAGCCTGGCCGAGGCGTATGAAGTCAACAAGGACACCGAACTGGCCATCAAGACCTACCAGCACGTGCTGACCCTGGAGCCCACGCATGCCAACGCGGCCCAGCGCATGAAGGTGCTGGGGCGCACGGGCAGCAGCGCGCTCGAGTAGGACGACAGGCCGGGGGGCCCACGTCCCACGCTCCCCCAAGCCAAGTTGTCCCCGACGGGATTCGAACCCGTGGAGGAGGGTTGCCCTAAACCCGCGACGGCACACGCCCTTCGAGGAATCGCGAGTGAATCCGGGACACTTCGAGTCCACGGGGAAATCCTCGGCAGTCCCACCTGTCCCTCCGAGTCCCCTCCAATCCTGGAGACATTTTGGAGACAGAACCAGGGGCGCACGGTGCTCCAGGGAGGTTTGTGGGAGCACAACGGTAACGTGTGCCCTGGCGAGGTGTAGCTGGGGAGGGGCAAGTGGAGGAGCGCGGGTGGGCGTACCGGAGGAGGCAGCCGGAGGGGACGGTGCCGTACGAGGCGGTGAGGGACAACCTCACCACGCTGCTCGCGGAGGCGAACGAGGTGGGGAGAGGCCTGCCCCGGTATGTGGAGCGGGACTTCGCCAGGTACCTGGAGTGCGGGGTGCTGGCGCACGGCTTCGCACGGGTGCGCTGCGAGAGTTGCAAGGACGAGCTTCTCGTCGCCTTCTCGTGCAAGGGGCGAGGGGTGTGCCCCTCCTGTAACGCGAAGCGGGCGCAGGTGACGGCGGTGCACCTGGTGGAGCGGGTGCTGCCGCATGTGCCCTACCGTCAGTGGACGCTGTCCTTTGCGCACCGGGTGCGGTGGGTGCTGCTGAAGGAGGCGGGACTGCTCTCCGACGTCCTCACCGTCTTCCTGCGCGCGGTGTTCGCATTGCAGCGCAGTTACGAATCGTCTGACCCCTTGCCCGAGACCTAGCTGCCCGAAACCTGGCTGGGCATCGTCAGGAGGCTACCGCTCACGTCCTGGGTCTCCAGCCCCTTCAGTGACGGATAACGCTTCTGGAAGGCAGCGGTGGTCTCCTCATAGTTGTTCTCGAAGTCATCAATCCGCCAGGCGCAATACCTGCCGTCACCGCGCGTTTGACCGTGGAAGTCTCCGATGTAGTAGGCCTTTCCCGGCTCGACCCGGAAGCTTTGTACCTCCTTGGCCGACCACCCCGGGCTCCAGCCGATGATGCCGCCGTCCACGTCGGAACAGACCGTCTGCTTGATGGAATACGTGCCGGGTTTCACAGCGTAGACCCTGGCATCTCTGTCCAGGAACTGGATTCGGAGCTGGTTGTCATCTGATGCGAGGACGAGCCCCATCCCATGAACATAGTACCCGGGCTCCCAGATGCTGTAATCGAAGCGTCCGTAGATATAGCCAGCTTCGGAATCCACCTGTGCATTGCGCCTCAAGTAGGGAGAGAATTTCCCCGCACCACAGGCCGTTGCCAGTTGAAGCAGCGCTACTGCACACGTGAGCTGGAGTGTCCTGTTCATCCTCGAATCGTCCTTGCCGTGACGGGGGTGTCCTCGCCAAGCATCCTACTTGAGCCGGGGCAGCCAGCTGAGTCCCATGCCGAAGGCGTTGCCCGAGGAGTCCACCGAGGTTCCGGGCACCGAATTGAGCCTGCCCCGGTTTTGTGGCTCTCCCGCAGTTTGTGTGAATCCTGGGCGCATACGGATGGCTGCAAGAGCGAGGCTCGCCTGCTCGCTACTGCCGAACCACACGAAGTGCGGGAGAGCCACAAAACCGGGGCAAGCCCAGAAAGCACCGGGGCCGGAAACCGCTGAAGTTTCAGCAGCTTCCGGCCCCAGTTTCAGTGTCCCCGACGGGATCCGAACCCGTCGGGTGCCCCACACGGCCCTGCCCCGGAGGACGGGAGCAGGCGCCACCACGCCCCACGCTGCCCACGCGCCTGCACCCCGAGGGCAACGTGCCTTCCCCCAGTGAGCGCACCACGGCCCCACGCGCACGGGGTTTCGCGGATGAGTCGGGTTTGTCGGGCGCCCACCTGCTGGCATCCCCGGTGCACCACTCGCGGGCGGAAAAGCAGGGGGGATGCATGAAGCAAGGTGTGCGCTGGGGTGTCAGGGGTGTCACCGGGTGGGCGGTGCTGGCGCTGCTGGCCGGGTGCGGTGAAGACGCGTCGACGAGCGGGCAGGAGGTGGGCCCAGGCTGCCGGGACGCCATGGAGCTGGGGACGGGGATGCTCGCCTGCGGGCTCGCGGCGGACGCCTATGCCGAGGAGGCCCTGCCGCAGACGAACTACGGGGTCTCGCACAAGCTGGTGGCGGACAACCTCAACCGGCGCGCGGCGTTCCTGCGCTTCGAGGTGCCCACGCTGCCAGCGCCGGTGCTCCGTGCCACCCTGCGCCTGTACGCGATGGATGGCAGCACGGACGGGCCGAAGCTGTACCCGGCCTCCACAGACTGGAGCGAGGACTCGCTCACGTGGGAGCACTCCCCCGTGTTGACGGGCGCGCCGCTGGGCGACGTGGACGCAGTGCCCAACCACAGCTGGGTGGAGTACGACGTGACGGCCGCGGTGAAGGGCAGTGGCGTGTATGGCTTCGCCCTCGTCACCGAGTCGCGCAACGGCGTGGACTTCGCCTCGAAGGACCACGCTCGCAAGGAGTGGGCGCCCCGGCTCATCCTGACGCTGGAGGATGCGCGCCAGAAGTGAGGCGTTTACAGCGCGGCCCGGGTTGAAGTAGGGGGCGCGCCTATGCCCATCCTCGCTCTCGTCCGACACGGACAGTCCCTGTGGAACCATGAGAACCGCTTCACCGGCTTCGTGGACGTGCCCCTGACGGAGAAGGGCCGCGCCGAGGCCCGGCAGGCCGCCGAGTCCCTCAAGGGCCTCAAGTTCGACGTGGCCTATACCTCCGCCCTCACCCGCGCCCAGGAGACGCTCGGCCTCATCCTCGAGTCGCTCGGCCAGCGCATCCCCGTCATCCGCGACGCCGCCCTCAACGAGCGCCACTACGGTGACCTCCAGGGCCTCAACAAGGAGGACGCCGCCAGGCGCTGGGGCGATGACCAGGTGAAGAAGTGGCGCCGCTCCTATGACATCCCGCCCCCCAATGGCGAGTCCCTGGAGATGACCGCGAAGCGCGTGCTGCCCTTCTACGAGCGCGCCATCAGCGGCGACCTGCGCCTGGGCAAGAACGTGCTCGTGGTGGCCCACGGCAACTCCAACCGCTCCCTGGTGATGAAGCTCGACAAGCTCACCGGCGAGCAGGTGGTGGGCCTGGAGCTCGCCACCGGCGTGCCGCTCGTCTACGAGCTGTCCGCCGAGGGCGAGGTGCTCGGCAAGCGCACCCACGGGTAGGGAGCCAGCGCCCGCAAAAACTTCGGGGAGGAGCCGCCCCCAAGCAGCTCCTCCCCGCGGCACTACCCCCGTACAGCCCCAGGCACTACCCCCGAAGAGTCCCCACTCTTCACCCTTCCGTACTGCTCCCCCCAACCCCCCCAACCCCTACCCGCCGCCCTCGACCGACCCGCCCGTCCTGCCCCACCCGCCCGTCCTACCCACCCAACCCGTCCTGCCCCACCCACCTTACGCAGCGGACATAGAGCATCCCGCGTGCCAGCGTGGTTCTCGGACAGGAAGCCTGTGATTTCAGGGGGTTGGTGCGACATGCCCTCGGGGGCAGGGCCGGAACCGGTAGGAAGTACAGCGGTAGGAGTTACAGAGGAGGGGTCCAACCCGGGTCAGGGCGTGTACAGCTCCGCCCCCGCGAGGAAGCTCCCGTTGTTCCCCCCCGAGACGAGCACCTGGCCGTTGAGCAGCGGCGTCGCCGTGTGGCCGAAGCGAGGTGTGGCCATGGCGGCGGCCACGCTCCAGGTGTCCGAGTCCGGGTCGTACACCTCCGCGGACGAGGCGGGGGGCGAGCCGGAGCTGCTCCCCGAGACGAGCACCTTGCCGCTGAACAGCAGCGTCGCCTTGAGATGCGGGTGAGGTGAGGCCATCGAGGCGGCGGCGCTCCAGGTGCCCGAGGCGGGGTCGTACAGCTCCGCCGAGGCGAGATGGCTGCTCCCGTCGTATCCCCCCAAGACGAGCACCTTGCCATTGGGCAGCAGCGTCGCCGTGTGCCCCACGCGAGCCGAGGCCATGGGAGCGGTGGCGCTCCAGGAGCCCGAAGCCGGGTCGTACACCTCCGCCGCATTGATGTTGGTGGTCCCCCTCCCATCGATACTTCCCCCCGCGACGAGCACCTTGCCGTTGGGCAGCAGCGTCGCCGTGTGCCCCGCGCGACCTGAAATCATGGAGCCGGTAGCGCTCCAGGTGACAGAGGCCGGGTCGTACACCTCCGCTGACCCAAGGGGGCCGCGATGCCATCCCCCCGAGACAAGCACCTTGCCGTTGGGCAGCAGCGTCGCCGCATGGGCGTTGCGAGCCGAGAGCATGGGGGCGGTAGCGCTCCAGGTGTCCGAGCCCGGGTCGTACACCTCCACCTCCGCGAGGGGAGTGCTACCACCGGGGTATCCCGCCGAGACGAGGACCTTGCCATTGGGAAGCAGCGTCGCCGTGGTCTCGAAGCGAGGGATGGCCATGGAGGCGACAGTGCGCCAGGTGCCCGGGCCCGGGTCATACACCTCCGCCGCATTCGTCGCGGCGAGGCCACCGAGGTGTCCTCCCAGGACGAGGACCTTGCCCGAGGAGAGCAGGATGGCGATGGAACTATCGCGCGCCACGGCCATGGAGCCCGTGGGGGCCCAGCCAGGCGCGCACGCCGGCAGGCCCGAAGGGACGAAGGGGATGGAGGCCGAGAGGCCGTAGGCATTGGTGACGACAGCGGTGATGGTGGGAGGCACACCCGTCACGGCGCAGGCAGGAGCCGTCCACACGACGCGGCTGCTCGTGGCGGTGCTCTCCGCCGCGGCCAGCGAGCCGGTATTGGCCGTCCAGGCAAACGTCAGGGAGCTGTCCTGGGGGTCCCTGGCGGTGACCTCGAAGGAAACCGTCTTGCCCGGGGCGCCGGAGGAGGACTGGTTGAAGGAGGTGAAGAGGGGCGGGAAGCGCTCGAGGGAGGGGGTGGTGACGCAGAGGTTGAGGGCACCCTGGGTCTGCCCACCGCGGCCGTCCTGGACCGTGACGGTGAGACGGCAGTTGTTGCAGGCGCCGGCTGGCACGGAGAACGGGACGAAGGTGGCGGTACTGGAGGTCGCATTCGTCCAGGTACCCGGGCAGGAGCCGGAGGCGGCCCACTGGTAGGAGAGCGCATCCCCATCCATATCCGAGACAAGGGCGGAGACCTCGGTGGCCTGTCCCGCGTCGAGCTGGGTGAGGGTGGCCGAAACCTTGGAGACCACGGGCCAGTGGTTGAAGGAGATGTCGAGCTGGGCGTTGGTCGAGTCGCCGGAGACAACACTGACGGCGATGGAGACGGACGCAGCGGCCCCCTGGGAGTCCGTCACGGTCAGGGTGAGGACCTGGACACCCAGGGAGGAAGGCGCTGTCCAGGAGGTCATGGCGGCACTGGGGTCCGAGAAGGAGCCGCGGGTGGCGGTCCAGGCCCAGGTGAGGGTGTCGCCCGCGTTGGGATCATGCGCCGTCGCCCTCAGGGGGATAGCGCCGCCTGCCTTGACGGAGGTGGGGGAGGCGACGACGGAGTCGATGAGGGGGGTCTCATTGTCGTAGGGCGTCGGTGGAGGCGTCTGCTGAAGGGTGATCGCGACGGCCGTGGTCTGGTTCGGGGAGATGGAGACGTCGGACACCCGCCCCTGGAAACGAAGGGTGCCGGAGGCGTCGAAGGCCTCGGCGAGGAAGGAGCGGTTGGTGCCAGCGGGAATGCCGCTGATGAGCCCACCCCAGGAGCCGCTGGACGGGGCCAGGTCGGCGACGAGGGGTGACATATCGAAGGCGGAGACGGTCACCTTGACGCGGGTGACGTCCCCCGCGGAGAGGGCCTGCTGGACGGAGGCCGCGAATTGGACGGAGCCGGTCGGCTGAGAGGTGCAGGCGGCAAGGCAGAGCAGCAGCCATGCGGCGAGGCCAGGAAGACGTGGGTGTGTTTGCAAGGTTTGTCCTGCGGAGGGGGTGAACATGAAGCCCCGGCACGCCGAGCCTCAGCAGCGCCGTGCCTCATCCCTGGATGAGCCAGCAGGACGGGAGATGATGCAAAAAATCGTGTGATGCGCCGCTTCACCACAGCAGCGTGAGCAGTCCGGCCAGACCCACGAAGAGGAAGTAGAGCGACTCGCCCGCGATGAGCCCGCCGCCCACCAGCGAGGTGGTGCTCATGTCCTCGGGCAACGCCTCGCCCTCGCCCGGCGAGCCCGCCACGTGCGGCGCCCCCTTCCTCGTCAGCGTGTTCCACAGCGAGGACACGAGGCCTCCCACGCCGAACCAGAGCGCCGACGGCAGGTTCACGAAGCCGCCGAAGGACGACGCATACGGGCTCGACAGCAGCACCGAGTCCATCGTCCAGCCCACCGCGTAGCCCGCACGCGAGCCCTTCAGGAAGCCCTGGTAGCGCGCGTTGCGCTTGAGCACCTTGCGCGCCACCTCGATGACGAAGCCCAGCACCAGACCGAACAGCAGCGCCTTCACTGTGTGCTCCGACAGCGAGCCCAGGCTGCGGATGGCTCCCACGAACTTGTACGTCATCGCCGAGCTCCACTGGCCCACCGGCGCCTCCGGGTTGTCCAGCTGGTTGATGGCCAGCACCGGGTAGGCACTCATGAAGACACGCGCCAGCCCCACGCACAGCACCGCGCCCATGACAATCCCAATCACCTGGTAGCGGAACTGGAGGGTGCGGTCCGTCCCCAGGCGCCAGCCCGTGGAGCGGTCCTGCTGCATGTCGACACCCACCGAGGTGGAGATGAGCAGGATGCTCGCGGCCATCACCCCCACCACCGGGTTCTTCAGCCCCAGCAGCGACATCAACAGCACCGAGATGACGAAGGCACTGGAGATGGGATTCTGGTCGGTGATGCCGTAGGCGATGCCGTTGATGAGCACGAAGAGCAGCGACAGCGCGAGACCGAAGAGGATGAAGCCCAGGGGCTGCTCCAGCATCCGCGTGGCCACCACCACCACCGCCACGCCCCAGAAGCCCACCCAGCCGAACAGCTTCGGCAGGCTCACCTGCTTCCACGCGGGCACCTCGTCAGCCGGAGCCTTCGCCCGGTTGCGCACCCGCTCCACCGCCTGCACCGCCAGCAGCGACAGGTCCACCACCGCCGCGCCGCAGATCATCGCCAGGCCGATGAGGAAGCCAATCTTGCGGAACGGCTCCTCCGCCCCCAGCCACCCGATGCTCCGCAGGTACGGGGTGAACGCATACCCGAGGAGTCCTCCCACCACGGCCGGCACGGTGATGCGGCTGCCCACCACCATGCCCGCGCCGATGGTGGACGCGCTCAGGCCCGAGGCGCTCACGGCCGCCACGCGCTCGGTGAGCGCCGCCACCAGCGCGCCCAGGCCCGTACCACCGCCCAGCTTGGCGATGGACGCCTTGAGCAGCCGCTTGTCGGTGAGCGCCCGCAGGATGTTGGCCACCGCGTAGCCCGAGGGGTAGTCGAGCTGCAGCCGGTCCACCAGCAGCGGCGTGTAGAGCATGCCCACGCCCACGCCGAACATGCCCACGCAGCCCACGAAGAGCATGAGGTGCCAGGCCGGAGGCTGCGGCATGCCCAGCCACACCATGGCCTGGATGAGCACGGACATGGCGCACATGGAGGCCACCGAGGCCGCCATCGTCTGCATGTAGTTGGCGCCGTGCTTGCCCTCGGGGCCGTAGCCGTAGGTGACGGCGCTGCCGAGGATGCCGGCCAGCACCTGCCCGCCCACGAAGAAGCCCAGGCTGAAGTTCATGTACGAGGCGGCGATGCCTCCCAGCGGCCCGAGGATGAAGATGGCCACCGCGCTCAGCAGCAGGTGGAACTTCCACGAGCCCGGCGCGGGCAGCCAGCCGAAGCGCGGGGCGTCGCCCTCGGGAGAGCCCACCGGGTGGGTCGAGGCCGGAGGTGGAGACGAAGGAGGCGGGGAGAGGGGCTGAGCCATGGATGGCGTAGGGTACCGGCCTCCGAGGGCCCCTCCAACCCCGGCCCTTCCGAGGAGAAAGACGCATGAAGACCGAGACCCGCCGCCACCTCCTGCTCGCACTCGTATTCCTGGCCGGCTGCGCCGCCTCGCGCGTGCAGTGGGTTCCCCCCGCGCGCGCGCAAACGGACACGGGCATGCCGCGCTGGGACTACTACTGCATGGAGCCCACCTGGGGGTTTGGCCAATCGCGCTCCGACGCCATCACCGCCCAGCTCAAGGCCGCGGGCCTGCAGGGCTGGGAGCTCGTCACCGTCGAGAAATTCGAAGTGGGGCCCAGCAGCTACTGCTTCAAGCGCCCCCTGCGCTGAGCACGCGCCGCGCGGCGCACGGCCTCAGTGCGTCCGCGAGGCCACGGACGGCTCCTCCCGCTCCACCACCGGCAGGCTGAAGGAGAAGGTCGTCCTGCGGCCGGGGGTGCTGCTGGCCCAGAGCCGGCCCCCGTGCGCTTCGATGAGCCCCTTGCAGATGTAGAGGCCCAGGCCGATCCCCGCCGCCTGCTTGTGGCTCCCCGCCGTGCGATGGAAGCGCCGGAACAGCTGGGGCAGCTCCTCCGGCGCGATGCCGGGCCCCTCGTTGGACACCGACACCCGCAGCTCGTCCTCCAGCCGGATGACCTCGACGTCGATGGGCGTGTGCGGCGCCCCGTACTTCACCGCGTTGGAGAGCAGGTTGGTGAGCACCTGGTCGATGCGCAGCGGATCCCCCATCGTCCGGGCCTCTTGCGGAGCGGTGACGCGGATGGCGCGGCCCGCCGCCTGCCCCTCCATCCGCCGGACGCACACGTGCACATGCTCGGTGAGGGCCACGGGCTGCCGCTCCAGCCGCAGCTGCCGCGCCTCGATTCGCGAGGCATCCAGCAAGTCCTCGATCATCCGGCGCAGGTTGCTCACGCTGGTGTCGATCCACTGCAGGGGCTCCTGCTGCTCCGCGGGCGGGCCCTCGGGCGTGTCATGGCGCAGCGCATCGAGCGCCAGGGCGATGACACTGACCGGCTGGCGCAGATCATGGGCCACCACCGAGGTCCACTCCTCCCGCTGGCGCTCGAGCTCCTTGAGCGGGGAGATGTCGCGGAAGATGGCGACGGCTCCGCCCGGCGTTCCCTGGCGCCCCTGGATGGGCGTCGCGCTCGCCAGCACCGGCACCCCGTGCCCCTCCCGCGTCCACAGCGACAGCTCGATGCCCGCCTCCAGCTCGCCCCGGGCCACGGCCCGCACGAAGGGCACCTCCTCCCAGGGCACGGGCTCGCCGGAGGGCCTGCGCAGATCGAAGAGGTACCGGTTGCCAAAGGCATCCAGCCCGCCGGAGTCACTGGCGCACAGCGACTTGGCGGCCGCGTTGGCCACGAGGATGTGCCCCTGCTCGTCCAGGATGAGCACCCCGTCGGGCATCTGCTCGATGATGCTCATGAGCCACGCGCGCTGGAGCACCTCGGTGCGCCAGGCCTGCTCGAGCGCGAGCCCGGCGTGGTTGAGCCTGCGGGACGCCGACCAGACGAAGGGCAGTCCGAAGAAGGTCAGCATGCCCGTGACGAGGGCGAAGGCCGTGCTGGAGGAGTAGAGGCCGGCCCGGGTGCCCAGCAGGGACAGGTGGCCCACCACGTAGGGGCCGAGCAGCAGGGCTGGCAGCAGGCGGCGCACCATGGCGCTGCCCGCGTGCGTTCCGGTGAGGGTGCGCATCAGCCCGTGGGTGGGCCGGGCCCCGAGAATCCCCAGGCACAGCACGAAGAAGACCGAGCAGGTGTGCAGGGCCATGCCGATGCCGTCGGGCAAGCCCGGCAGCGTATGGAGTTGGGAAGCGCCCGTGCCGTAGCCAATGAGGGCCGTCCAGGAGAGCACGGCCACGCTGAGCGTGAGGGATTGCGCGGGCCGGTGCCCCCGCCGGGTCTCCACGTCGAGCAGCACCAGGGCCAGGCCGAGCAGGAGGAAGCAGAGCGCGGTCTGGGGCGAGGAGCGCAACGGGCCGAGCCACCCCAGAAGAAAGACATACTCGGCGAGGGTGAGCGCACCGAGGAGACTGGCCAGGGAGGCGCAGACGCGGCCCCCCCACCGCTGGCGTGGTGAGGGAGTGACGGGGCTCAGCAGCCCCAGCGCCGTGCCCAGGAGGATGAGCCCGGCCGCCGTATGGGGCACCATGGCGGGCATGCCCGGCAGCAGGACCGTCAGGGCCCCGACTCCGAGGTACCAGCCGCCCACCAGGACGACGGCTCCGACGATGACACCGATGCCCGCCGCGACGAAAGCCAACCGCTGGAGGAACTTCGAGATGCGCGAGTCCACCGTCACCGTCATTAGAATCGACACTGTACTGGAAGACAGGATGATTCTCGCTGTCTGAATTCACCGCGGGAACCCCATACGCGGTGTGAGGGGAGGCCCGCTCGCCTGCCATCCCATCGCCCGGCTAGACTGCCGCGGTGGGAGAACGCTCCTGAAACCGATCATCTCCTGGCTCCACCTGTCGGACATCCACTTCGGTCACGGCAGCGCCGCCCATGGCTGGAACCAGCATCTCGTCCTGTCGTGCCTCCAGGCGGACCTCACGCGCGTACGGACCCGGGGTGTTCCCCCTCCGGAGCTCATCCTGGTGACAGGCGACATCGCCTTCAGTGGTGCCACCCGGGTGCGAGACGGCCAGGCGGAGAGCACCGAGTACCAGGCCGCCAGCCAATGGCTGCGCAACGTCGGACAGGGACTCGGCATCAAGCCCTCACGCATCTTCACCGTGCCCGGCAATCATGACGTCCAGCGCTCCGCGGACCACGAGCCGGCCATCGCCCGGCTCGTCGAGGATGTCCGCGAGGGCCGGTTGGAGCTGGATGCCGCGCTGGCCGATCCCCGCAGGCGCGCGCTGCTCGCCCGGCGCCAGGCCCACTACCTCGCCTGGGCCGCCGGGTTCGCTCCCGCCTGCACCGGCACGGCCCCCGCCCCCGAGGAGCGCCTGTTCTGGACACACCGCCTGGAGCTACCCGGAGGCCTCGGCCTGCGTCTGGTGGGGCTGAACACGGCACTGCTCTCCGCCGATGACGCCGACCGGGGCCGGCTCTGGCTCGGCACCGAGCAGCTCGCGCGCGCCCTGCTCCTGCCCCCCCCCGAGCCCCATGAGTGCATCGTGGTGCTGAGCCATCATCCCTTCCGCGGCCACTGGCTCGCGGACGAGCAGAATGCCGACGCGTGGATCCGCAACCACGCGCACCTCCACCTCTCCGGCCATGTGCACGAAGCGGACTCCGAGCAGGCCCGCTCGGGGGCCGGGGGAAGCTTCGTGCGTGTCGTCTCGGGCGCGGCCCACGGTGAGCAGACGGCCACGGGGGGTAGCCCGGGCCACGGCTACAACCTGGCGGCCGTGTTCCTCGAGAACGGGGGCCAGCTCGTGCTGCGCGTCTGGCCGCGGCGCTGGTCGGAGAAGAACAAGACGTTCGTCGAGGACCAGGACAACGTTCCTCCCGGCCAGCCCTACAGCGAGCATCCCCTGAATCTGAAGCGGGCCCCCGCCAGGGCGCCCCCGAGCAAGCCCCTCCCGGAGCCTCGCGGCGCACCAGGCTCCCACGCCTACGACATCGCGCTGTCCTTCGCCGGCGAGGACCGCGAGGTCGTCGAGCACTGCGCCCGGCGCCTGTCCGACGCGGGGTATCGCGTCTTCTATGACCTCTGGGAGCAGCACACGCTCTGGGGAAAGGACCTGACCGCCCACCTCGATGAGGTCTACAGGGGAGCGGCCCGGTACTGCCTGCTCTTCATCTCCAAGCACTACGTGGAGAAGTCCTGGACACGCCACGAGCTGCGAAGCGCCCAGGCCCACGCGCTGCGGAGCCATCGCGAGTACATCCTCCCCGTGCGTCTCGACGACACGCCCCTTCCCGGGGTGCCGGATATCGTCGGCTACATCGATCTCCGCACCCACTCCGTGGAGCGGCTCGTCCAGCTCCTCGAGAAGAAGCTCGGGCCCGCCGAAAGCAGGCGCGGGCGCGAGGAAGCGCACGAAGACGTCGAGGCACTCCTTCAGAGCACCGAGGCTCCCAATCGACTTCGGGGCTTGATGAAGGCCACACGGGCCAAGGACCCCCGCCACCTGGCTCGCCTGCTGGAAATCCTCGGGACCGACGAGGTTCCGAGGCTCCGTGAGCAGGCCGCGATGGCGCTCGGCGAACTGCGGGACCCCCGAACCAAGGACTGCTTCCTCGCCGCCCTGGAGGACTCCGCCTGGGAGGTGAGATCTCAAGCGGGTTGGGGCCTTGTGCACCTGGGTGAAGCCGTACGCGAGGACGTCCTCCAGCTCGCGAAGCTCTCGAAAAACCCCCACGCACGATTGATGGCCCAGCTCGTTCTCAACCGCCTCTGAGCGATTGCTTCCCCGCCTGCTCCCCCTCCACCCGGGCACCCCGGTCCCCGGGTCCCTGGCATGTGTCACGCTGCCTACCTTGGAGCGGGAAGGGAGCTCGACAGGAGGGGCACGCAATGAGGTGGCAAGGGGGACGTCGCAGCTCGAACATCGAGGACCGGCGGGGCATGGGCGTGGGGCGCCCGCTGGTGGCCGGAGGCGGGGCCGTGGGCCTCGTGGTCGCGCTGCTGGTGATGCTCTTCGGGGGGGACCCCTCCGTCGTCCTCTCCGGAGACCCCCAGGGCCCCTCGGGCGGCGTGGGCACGGGCGGCTCGGGCCAGCTGGTGGACCCCGCCCAGGCCCAGCTCCAGGACTTCGTCTCCGTCATCCTCGCGGACACCGAGGACACCTGGCCGCGGCTGCTCGAGCCCCTCGGCGTGCGCTATGCCGAGCCCCGCCTCGTCCTCTTCTCGGATGCCGTGCAGTCCGCCTGCGGCGTCCAGGAGAGCGCCGTGGGGCCCTTCTACTGCCCGCTGGACCAGCGCGTGTACCTGGACCTCGGCTTCTTCCGCGAGCTCGACCGCCGCTTCGGCGCTCCCGGTGACTTCGCCCAGGCCTACGTCGTCGCCCACGAGGTGGGGCACCACGTGCAGAACCTGCTCGGCATCGCCGAGCGCGTCCACTCCATGCGTGGCCGCATGTCCCCCGCCCAGGCCAATGCCCTCTCCGTCCGTCAGGAGCTGCAGGCCGACTGCTTCGCCGGCATCTGGGCCCACCACGCCCAGAAGCAGCGCCAGGTTCTCGAGCAGGGCGACGTCGAGGAGGGACTGAGGGCCGCCACGGCCATCGGTGACGACACGCTGCAGCGGCGCGCGGGCGGCCATGTCGTCCCCGAGTCCTTCACCCACGGCTCCTCGGCGCAGCGCGTCGAGTGGTTCCGCAGGGGGCTCGAGCAGGGCACCGTCGAGGCGTGTGATACCTTCCGCGGCACGGAGTGAGCCACGGGCACGGGCACCCTCACCCCGTCCCTCTCCCGGGGGGAGAGGGGAAATCGCTGTCTCAGATGCGCGTGAAGGACCAGCTCACCGCCTTGCCCTCCGCGTAGGGCATGACGCCGTGGAAGGCCCTCGGGTCCGCATCGAACACCAGCGGCAGGAAGTGCCGGTCCCCGTCCCACAAGGGCAGGCTCATGATGTCCTTCACCGGCACCCACGAGAGCGTCCCCTCCACGTTGCGCTCGTGCGGCGTGCCCTCGAAGCGGTCGATGCGGAACACGAAGCCCAGCCAGTCCTCGCCCTTGGGGCCGAAGCCGGGCCAGTTGATGGTGCCTCGCAGCGTGAGCTCCGTGCACTCGATGCCCGCCTCCTCGCGGATCTCGCGGCGCATGCAGGAGACCACGTCCTCGCCAGGCTCCATCTTCCCGCCGAGCCCGTTGTACTTGCCGAGGTGCGCATCGTTCTGACGTGCGTTGCGGTGGATGAGCAGCACCTTCGTCCCGTCCGGAGACATGACGTAGCCGAGGGTGCCGATGATGGGCGTATAGGGCATGGACAGCGCTCTTACCGCTCACGGGCCACGCCGCAAGAAGTCAGGAGGTAGGCGCCGCGCGTCCGACCCGGCCAGGACAGCGCTCGGTGGCATCCTGTTTGCTGCCGCTCACCGCATGCGTCCCCTGGGCCACACCCCGTTTCGCCGCCTCGCGCGGTGGGCTCTCGCCCTGCTGCTCCTCCCTCCGCTGTTGCTCCTCGGGAGCGTGGAGGCCCTGTACCGCTACGGCCTGTCCCGTGTGGGCGAGCTGCCTCGCGCGCCCCCGCCCCGCACGGACTTCGCCTCCCAGGTGCTCTGGGCCTCCGTGGAAGAGGGGCCCCTGAGACTCCAGCCACTCTGGCCCTGGACGCTCGTGGACGACTTCGTCCAGACATGGCGGCACCGGCAGCACGGACGGCGCTCCGCCGGATCCTGGATGTCCGGGGACGTGGCGCGCCGGTGGCTGGCTTCACGGCCACGGCCTGAGCGTGCGCCGATGCTGAACTGGCATCTGCATGGATTCGCCCTCTCTGTCTGGATTTCGCGCCACTGGACGGCCGAAGAGGTGATGGCCGCCTACGCCGAGAGTGCCTCGTTTGGCAGGGGCCACATCGGCCTCGATGCGGCGGCGCGCAGCTACTTCGGCAAGGAGCCCACGCGGCTCGCGCTCCACGAAACGGCGCTCCTCGCCGGACTGACCCAGGCGCCGGCACGGTATGACCCGCTCTGCCGGCCCGAGGCCGCACTCGCGCGGAGGGAGGTCGTGCTCTCGCGCCTGCAGGCACTGGGATGGATCTCCGAGGCCCAGCGCGAGGAAGCCCGGCAACAGCCGCTCCTTCCTCCCTCGAGCTCCGCCGCGACAACCTCCGGATGTGAGTGACCCGAACCGTGACACACGGACAAACGGCCCCGGTGGGGAACCCGAGGTCCGTGGCACCCTCACCCCGTCCCTCTCCCGAAGGGCGAGGGGATAGTGGGCACAGTGGGGGCACCGGCGCGGGTAGGCTCGGCCAGCTCAGTCCCGGTAGCCGCGGGCCTGCAGGTTGAACAGGTGCGCGTAGCGCCCGCTGCGCGCCATCAGCTCCGCGTGGCTCCCCAGCTCCTCCACCTCGCCGTTGTGCAGCACGGCGATCCGGTCCGCCATCCGCACCGTCGAGAACCGGTGGGAGATCACGAGCGCGATGCGGTCCGCCGCCAGCTCCTGGAAGCGCTCGAACAGCGCGTGCTCCGACTCCGCGTCGATGCTCGCCGTCGGCTCGTCCAGGATGAGCACCTCCGCGTCCTCCCGCATGAACGCCCGGGCCACTCCCAGCTTCTGCCACTGCCCCCCGCTCAGCTCCTGCCCCTTCTCGAACCAGCCGCCCAGCATCGTGTCGTACTGGTTGGGCAGCGCCGAAATCACCGTGCTCGCCCCACCCTGCTCCGCCGCCCGGACGATGCGGTTGCGGTCCTCCAACGCCGGCACGTGCCCCAGCCCGATGTTCTCCGCCACGCTGAACTGGTAGCGCACGAAGTCCTGGAACACCGCGCCGAACCGCGAGCGCAGGTCCTCCGGATCCATGTCCTTCAGGTTCACGCCGCCGTAGAGGATCTCCCCCTCCGTCGGCTCGTAGAGGCGCAGCAGCAGCTTCACCAGCGTGCTCTTCCCCGCCCCGTTCTCGCCCACCAGCGCCAGCTTCTCGCCCGGCTCCAGCTTCAACGACAGGTTGCGCAGCGCCCACTCCTTCTTCCCCGGGTAGCGGAACGACACGTTGCGCAGCTCGATGGCGTTGCCCCTGCCCCTCGGCGCCGTATGTGCGGGCAGCACCCGGGGCGTCTCCTGCCCCGTGGGTATCTCCAGGTACGCGAAGAGGTTGCTCATGAAGAGCGCCCCCTCGTACATGCTCCCCACGCTCGACAGAATCCCCTGGAACGCCGCCTGCCCCTGCCGGAACACGCCCAGGTACAGCACCATCTCACCCACGGAGAGCTGCCCCAGCGCCGCCCGGTTCGCCACGAACAGGTAGCAGCCGTAGAACGCCCCCAGCGACAGCAGCCCCAGCCCCAAGCCCCACCCCAGCCGCTTGAGCGCCAGCGCCCGGTCCTCCTGGAAGAACTTCTGGAAGAGCGTCCGGTAGCGCCCCAGCACCAGCGGGCCCAGCGCGAACACCTTCACCTCCTTCACGTGGTTGTCCCGCGTGAGGATCCACTCCAGGTAGTTGAGCTTGCGGCCCTCGGGCGCCCGCCACGAGTACAGCCGGAAGCCCTCCGCCGCCAGCCGCGCCTCCGCGAGGAACGCCGGGATGCTCGCCGCCACCAGCACCACCACGCTCCAGGGCGAGAGCGCCACCAGCAGCACCGCGTACGTCGACAGCGTCACCATGTTGCGCACGATGGAGAACGCGTCCATCACCAGCGCCAAGGGCCGGCTGTTGGCCTCGCGCCGCGCGTTCTGCATCTTGTCGTACGTGTCCGAGTCCTCGAAGTGCCGCAGCTCCAGCTGCAGCGCCTTCTGGAGAATCCGCTCGTTGAGCAGGTTGCCCAGGCTGGCGCGCAGCAGCTCCCGCGTCAGCGCCAGCGCCCGGTCCAGCGTCACCGAGCCCGCCATCAGCCCGAACTCCAGCAGCACCAGCCGCAGCACCCGCTCACGCGCCGCCTCGCCCCCGCCGGAGGACGCCGCCACCACCCCGTCCACGATGAGCTTGCCCACCCAGGCGATGGCCGCCGGCACCAGCGCCGCCACCAGCGTCAGCACCCCGAGCACCACCGCGCCCCGGGGGCTCGCCGCCCAGAAGAGCCGGAAGGTGCCCGGCAGCTGCCGGAAGAGGGTGCCCATGCCCTTGAGCCGGGCCTTGAGGGATTGGGGGGGACGCGGGGTGGAAGGCGGAGGAGACACGCCCTCTCTCTAACCCGGCGCCCCCACGCGTGCCGCATCTCCCGTGCCGGAAGGTCCGCCAGCGCACCGGCCTTGGGACGCCGTGTTCCCCGGGGAGATTCCGCCCGCCAGGATGCCCTCCTGCCAGCCTCCCGGGGTTATGATGGCCCTACCCCTCTCCTGGAGACCTTCTCCGAATGAAGCGCTTCGTCATCGTCTTCGACAACGAGCCGGCCGAACCCTCGCCCTGGATGGCTCGTGCCTGCGCCACGTCCCAGCTGACCTTCGTGGACAACGAGGCCATCACCGACGCGGTCTCCGACAACAAGGAGGCCCAGAAGCTGCTGCTCCAGGGCGGCCTGCCTCCGGGAGAGAACCCCAAGCTGGCGCCCTACTACAAGGAAGCGCTCGAGAAGCTCGCCGCCGGCAAGCAGCGCGTGGGCCTCTACAGCGTCAGCTGGCTGCTCTACCTCGGCCAGGCGGACGGGTGCGTGCTCGACTTCGCGGGCCTGGAGGAGCAGCGCAAGAAGGGGCTGGCCTCGGGCGTCGCCCAGAAGACCGCCGACGAGTACGTGGCCAAGTACTCCGCCCACCTGCAGGAGCGGGCGCGCAAGGTGCTATCCCCCGAGCGCATCCTCATCGTCCCCGCGGGCGAGAGCGACGCGAAGAAGGCCGAGCTGGCCGCCGCGTTCATCAAGAAGCTCGGGTAGAAGACGTCCTCGCCCCGGGATGGCGCCTCCAGCACGGGATGGGTGACACGGGCGCTCCCGCGCACCGTCCGCTCGGCGCGGCGGACTCTGTCCACTCGGCCTGCTCCTTGCTGAGAAGTAGCGTGGGGGCGATTGACCGCCGAGGTCACCCGTCGCACGCTTACGGGCATGGGATGGCACACGGACGAGCGTGGTGACGCCTTCCCCCGGGCGCCCACGCAAGAGGAGTGGGAGGCGATGGGGCCGGAGGAGCGGGCCCGGGTGGTGGAGTCACTGCCCGGGGAGGTGACGTGGGACGAGATGGCCATGCCGGAGGGCGACCGGCATTTCCAGGGCAAGGTCCAGGCCATGGACGCGCTGCGAGGCTATTTCAAACGCCAGCAGCGCAAGGTGTATCTGGGCGCCGAGCTGCCCATCTACTACCCGGGTGAGCGCCGCTTCGCGCCGGACCTGCTGGCCGTGCTGGATGCCGAGCCGCACCCGCGCCAGAAGTGGGTGGTGAGCCACGAGGGCAAGGGGCTGGACTGGGTGATGGAGGTGCACGTGGGCGGCGACCGCAAGAAGGACGCCGAGTACAACGTGCGGCGCTACGCCCGGCTCGGTATCCCCGAGTACTTCATCTACGACCGGGCCCGGCAGCGGTTGGAGGCGTACCAACTGGCTTCACCCGAGGCTCGCACCTACGTGCCCATGGAGCAGCGACAGGGGCGCTATGTGTCGCGAGTGCTGGGGCTGGAGGTGCAGGTGGAGGAAGATCGCCTGCGCTTCTGGTCGGGCAACGCCCTGCTGCTGGAGTCGGAAGAGCTCATCGCCCGGCTGGAGGGGTTGCTGCTCGGGGTGCAGCACCGTGCGGAGGAGGAGGCTCGCCAGCTGGAGGAGGAAGTGCGGCGCCGCGAGGAGGAGATCCAGCTTCGCCAGCAGGCGGAGCAACAGCTGGCGGAGGAGACCCGGCGCCGCGAGGAGGCGGAGCGCCGCTTGTCGGAGTTGCAGGCGGAGCTGGAGCGGCTCGGGCACCGCGGGGGCTGAAAATGCAGAAGCCGCCTGGGCCCAGGGACTCCCTGGACCTCGGCGGCTTCCGTGCACGGCGGCCGCGGGGTCAGCGGCCCGCGAGCTTCCAACCCACCTCGAGCCACGCCATCGGCGCCGCGTAGTCCAGGCGGTAGTGGCTGCGCCACTCGTAGGAGCCGCCCAGCGACACGCGCACCTTGGACATGTCCAGCGCCACCCCGAGTCCCGCCCTGCCTCCGGCGGCCATGGGGTTGGGCCCGTACATCAGCGGGCCACCCGACGCGAACACCTGCAGCCCGAAGCTCCCCGGCGACGCGAGCAGCGGATAGGCCACGCGCACGTCCGCCAGCAACATGCCAATGCCCGAGGAGAACCGCGGCGAGGCCAGCGCCGTCAGGCCCAGTCCCGCCCTCAGCCCGCCCGGCAGCAGCACCGAGCCGTTCACGTTCACGCCCGCCAGCGGCAGCGGCCCGCTGCTTCCCACATCCGCCTCACCGTGCAGACTGGCGTACAGCTCGAACGAGTCCATCAGCGAGAGCGCCGGAGCCGTCTCGACGACGGGCGGCGGCGGCTCGGCGGGCGGCGGCGGCGCGACTTCCGCTACCACCGGCGCCGGGGCCGCGGCTGCCGCGGCGGCGGCCTCGGCCTGCTCGGCCTTGGCCTTGTTGCGATCCGGGCACTCCACCCGCATCTTCTCGAACAGCCCGTCCAGCTCCGCCGACGGCTTCTCGATGGGCAGGCTCGCCAGCTCCTCCTGCTTGAACGCACGGCAGAAGGCGTCCTCCGCCTGCGGCGTCTGCTCGAGCGCCTGGTACAGCACGCCCTCCATCAGCGACACCCACAGCTGCTCTTCCGTCTTCAGGTCCTGGGTACACCCGGGCGCGGCGAGCTCGGCGAGCGCGGCATCGTACTTGAGCGTGGAAGAGAGACGCGCCACCTTGCGGATGCAGGTGTTCTTCGTCTTCTCCGGGAGGATGACCTTCACGCGAGGCGCGGCCTCGGCCGGCACCGCGAGCAGCGTCATCAGGGGCAGAACCGCCAGCTTCAGACTCTTCATGAGTGATTGTGCTCGTAGCAAGGCGCTCCCCATCGCGCGAGGAGCCCACGCGCACCTTACACCCGCCCGCCTCTTCCTCCTCATGGGGGGCCTGGCATCCAGGATGCTTTCAGGTCAAACTATCTGCGGACGGGGGCGTGACGCGGGCAGACCCTCACCCCCACCCTCTCCCAGAGGGAGAGGGAGTTGACGCGGGTTCGACCCGGGGACCTCGAGACCCTCACCCCGTCCCTCTCCCGGGGGGAGAGGGGTTGTGGGGGGCGAGGGGCTCGGGATTCCTCTGGCTCGGACTTCCTCTGGCTCAGGCTCCGACGAGGCTCTTCTGGAACGAGCTCAAGTCGCCGATCAGATCCGCGGCACCCTTGACGACCTTCGCCGTGCCCAGAACGATCTGCAGCGGGCCCGTGATGCTGTTCAGACCCGGAACCGCTCCGGCCACGTCCAGGCCCAGCTGGCCGGCCGCCAGGGCGATGTCGAGCCCGTCCTTCGGGTCCTTGCGCAACTCGTCCCACAGGTCCTTCGCGCTGCCAATCGCGCTGCCCGCGCTGATGACGTTGCCCAGCAGCGGCACCGACTTGAGCCCCGCCTTCGCCGCGAACTTCGCCGACTCCTTGGCGATCTTCTCCTTGAGCTCGTCCGGCAGCGCGTCCACGAACCGGCCGAACAGCCGGGTCATGTTCTCGATGCCCTGGCGCCCGAAGGGCAGCTCCTGGCCCGCCACCTCGAAGTGGTCGCCCTGCGTCAGCAGCGCTCCACCCGCCTCGGCGATCTCGCGCAGCGCCCCGCCGATGTCGCCGGTGGACAGCTTCTCCGCGGCCTCGAACAGGTTGGTCACCGCGCCCGAGTCCACCATCGCCGCGTTCAGCTCGCGGTCCGCGAACAGCTCGCCGAGGCTGCCCGGGATATGCGACAGCGAGTTGAGGAACGCCTTGGCCGCCTCGGGAGCCGTCTGGGCAATCGTCTTGCCCGTGGTGGCCAGGCCCTTCACGAAGCCGCTGACGTCCCCGTTCTTGAGCGCCCCGAACGCGTCACCCAGCGCCTTGCCCACGTCGTCGTTGCCCAGCAGACTCGCCGCCGCGACGATGGTGTCCTTGGCCCAGGCCGGAGCGCCCAGCTTGTCCGCCAGCGCGCCCGCCATGCGCCCGCGCAGCTCCGGCGGCACCTCCGCCAGCGCCTTGCCCAGCGTCTTCAGCGCGTCGCCCGGCTTGCCCTGGGCGATCTGCTGGCCCGCCTGCATCACGTCGAACACCGCGCCGCCCAGCGCCGCGATGTCCGCGCCCGTCTGGATGCCGAAGGGCTTGAGCTTCTCCATCAGCCCGGCGTTCTTCGCCAGCGCGTTGCCCGCCGCCGTGGCCAGCGCCGGGTTGGTCAGCAGGTCCTTGGTGCCCTGCACGATGTCGCCCGACATCATCTTGTCGAACGCCGCGTGCACGTCGGGGTTGGCGACCAGCTGGTGGACGAAGTCCTTGTCCGTGAGCAGCGACTTCGCCACGCCCGCGAAGCCCTCGTCCGAGAGCTTCCCGGCCGTCGTGGTGATGGCCTTCTCGATGATGGACGCCGGCATCTTGCCCGCCGCGTCCCTCAGGCCCTTGAGCGCCTCCTGGAAGTCGCCCTGGCCCAGCGCCTGGCCCGCCTTGAGCAGGTCCGGCAGCGCACGGCCCGCCTGGATGAGCTCGGACGGGGTGATGCCCAGGTCACTGATGTTCTTGCGCAGGCCCTCGGGCAGCTTGTTGATCAGCTTCTCGCCGATCTTGTTGAGCAGCTCCGGAGCGGCCTCGGCCGCCGCGCCCAGCGCGGTGATGCCGTCGTCGATCTTCCCCTCGGAGAAGGCCTTCACCGCGTCGAACAGGTGCGGCGCCGCCTTGCCGGCCTGCAGCAGATCCTGCTGCGTCAGGCCCGCCTTGGTCAGCATCTCCTGGACCTTGGGGTCGTTGCTGAGCGCCGTGAGCGCCGTGTCGCGCGCCGCGTCGTTGCCCAGCAGCCCGCGCAGGCCCTCGAGCCGCGTGGACTCGTTGAAGAGCTTGCCCACCTGGCTGTGCAGGTCGCGGTTGGAGACGAGCTCCTTGAGGAACTTGTCGTCCGTCAGCAGCGTCTTCACCGGGCCCAGGTTGGCCGGGAGCTGCTGCGCCAGGCCCTTGAGCGCCTGCGTGGTGAGGTCCGGCGCGGAGATCGCCGCCTCCTTCAGCGCGTTGAAGGCCTTGCCCCAGTCCTGCTTGGAGGCCGCATCCGCCGCCTCGAACAGGTGCGGCAGCGCCGGGCCCGCGGTGCGGATCTGCTGCTCGGTGATGCCCAGCTTGGCGAACTGGTCCTTCACGCTCTGCGGCAGCACCTTCACCAGCTTCTCGCCAATCTTGGCGGCCAGCCCCGGCGCGGCCTGCACCGCCGCCTGGATGTCCGCCAGACCGCCCCTCACGTCACCCGCCTTGATCTTCTCGGCGGCGTCCCAGAGCTTCGGCGCGGCGGCACCGGCCTCCACGAGGTCCTTGGGCTCCAGGCCGACCTTCGCCAGCTGCTCCTTGACCTTCGGGTCGTTGCCCAGCGCGGTGAGCGCCGTGTCACGCACCTTGTCGTTGTTGAGCAGCCCGCGCAGGCCCTCCATCCGCGTGGACTCGTCGAAGAGCTTGCCCACCTGGCCGTGCAGGTCGCGGTTGGTGACGACTTCCTTGAGGAACTTGTCGTCCGTCAGCAGCGTCTTCACCGCGCCCAGCTGCGGCGGCAGCTGCTGCGCCAGACCCTTCATCGCCTGGGTGGTGAGATCCGGAGCGGCGATGGCCGCTTCCTTCAGCGCGTTGAAGGCCTTGCCCCAGTCCTGCTTGGAAGCCGCGTCCGCCGCCTCGTAGAGGTGCGGCAGCGCCGGGCCCGCGGTGCGGATCTGCTGCTCGGTGATGCCCAGCTTGGCGAACTGGTCCTTCACACTCTGCGGCAGCACCTTCAGCAGCTTCTCGCCAATCTTGGCAGCGAGCCCCGGCGCGGCCTCCACGGCCTTCTGGATGTCCGCCAGACCGCCCTTCACATCGCCCGCCTTGATCTTCTCGGCGGCGTCCCAGAGCTTCGGCGCGGCCTTGCCGGCCTCGACGAGGTCCTTCGGCTCCAGGCCAATCTTGGCCAGCTGCTCCTTGACCTTCGGGTCGTTGCCCAGCGCGGTGAGCGCCGTGTCACGCACCTTGTCGTTGTTGAGCAGCCCGCGCAGCCCCTCCATCCGGGTGGACTCATCGAAGAGCTTGCCCACCTGCGAGTGCAGGTCGCGGTTGGAGACGACTTCCTTGAGGAACTTGTCGTCCGTCAGCAGCGTCTTCACCGCGCCCAGCTGCGGCGGCAGTTGCTGCGCCAGGCCCTTCATCGCCTGCGTGGCGAGGTCCGGGGCGGCGATGGCCGCTTCCTTCAGCGCGTTGAAGGCCTTGCCCCAATCCTGCTTGGAAGCCGCATCCGCCGCCTCGTAGAGGTGCGGCAGCGCCGGGCCCGCGGTGCGGATCTGCTGCTCGGTGATGCCCAGCTTGGCGAACTGGTCCTTCACGCTCTGCGGCAGCACCTTCAGCAGCTTGTCGCCAATCTTGGCAGCGAGCCCCGGCGCGGCCTCCACGGCCTTCTGGATGTCCGCCAGACCGCCCTTCACATCGCCCGCCTTGATCTTCTCGGCGGCGTCCCAGAGCTTCGGCGCGGCGGCACCGGCCTCCACGAGGTCCTTGGGCTCCAGGCCGACCTTGGCCAGCTGCTCCTTGACCTTGGGGTCGTTGCCCAGCGCGGTGAGCGCCGAGTCACGCACCTTGTCGTTGTTGAGCAGCCCGCGCAGGCCCTCCATCCGGGTGGACTCGTTGAAGAGCTTGCCCACCTGGCCGTGCAGGTCGCGGTTGGTGACGACCTCCTTGAGGAACTTGTCGTCCGTCAGCAGCGTCTTCACCGCGCCGAGCTCGGCCGGGAGCTGCTGCGCCAGGCCCTTCATCGCCTGGGTGGTGAGGTCCGGGGCGGCGATGGCCGCTTCCTTCAGCGCGTTGAAGGCCTTGCCCCAGTCCTGCTTGGAAGCCGCGTCCGCCGCCTCATAGAGGTGCGGC
Organism: Archangium gephyra; assembly: GCF_042230915.1. Taxonomy (GTDB): domain Bacteria; phylum Myxococcota; class Myxococcia; order Myxococcales; family Myxococcaceae; genus Archangium; species Archangium gephyra_B. The sequence goes on from NZ_CP102578.1 coordinate 11,066,286, forward strand.
AGCGCCGGGCCCGCCGTGCGGATCTGCTCCGGGGTGATGCCCAGCTTGGCGAACTGGTCCTTCACGCTCTGCGGCAGGAGCTTCTCGAGCTTCTCGCCAATCTTCGCGGCCAGGCCCGGCGCGGCTTCCACGGCCTTCTGGATGTCCGCCAGACCGCCCTTCACATCACCCGCCTTGATCTTCTCGGCGGCGTCCCAGAGCTTCGGCGCGGCGGCACCGGCCTCCACGAGATCCTTCGGCTCCAGGCCGACCTTCGCCAGCTGCTCCTTGACCTGCGGATCGTTGCTCAGCGCGCCCAGCACCGCGTCGCGCGCGGGGGCGTTGTTGAGCAGCTCGCGCACGGCGGCCGTGTCACCCGGGTTCTGGATGAGCTTGCCGATGGAGGCGTGCAGCTGGTTGTTGGTGACCAGCTCCTTGGCCACCTTCGGATCCGTCAGCAGCGTCTTGGCCGGGCCCGCGGGCAGGTTCTGCGCCAGACCGTTGATGGCCTTCTGCGCCACCTCGGGCGAGGCCAGCGCCGCGTTGCGCAGGTGCTCCAGCGCCTGCTCCGGGTGGCCACCCACCACCGACTGCGCCGCCTTCTCCAGGTGCGGACGCGCCGCCTGTCCCGCCTTCTTGAGGTCGTCCTCCGTCAGGCCAAGCTTCGCCAGCGCGCCCTTGTCCGCCGCACCGGGCTGCTGGGCCGCCGTGGGCGCCGTGGTGGAGCCCAGCTTCTCGGCCTGCTGGCCACGCGCCGCCGAGGTGGGCGCCTTGCCGCCGTCGAACCCGTCCCGCGTCTGCTGCGGCTTCACCTCATTGCGCGCCGTCGTCCGCGTCGCCGTGCCCTGGGTGCCCGTCTGCGCCGTCGTATTCGGCTTCGCCTTGGTCTCGACCGGCTTCGGCTCGGGCGGCTTCGGCTTCGGGATGTAGGTGGAGCCGTCCGTCTTCTTGATCGACATGGAGCAACCTCGCGAAAAGCCAGCGCGCCAGGGTACGCCCGGGGCGGGAGATGTACGGGAACCTGCTTATTTACGATTATCGACCTTGTAGGTTTCCAGTTGCGCCAGTCGGATATTTTCCTGGATCACCGGCCCCCCAGTGCCTGACGCGGGGCGTCACAACCGGACCCCTCCTCGCGGGAGGGAGGGACGTTGCCGCCCCTCACCTCCCACGGGAGTCCCGCTCTACTGGATGGTGTAGGCCACCGTCCCACTGCAACTACCGCTGGAGTAGCAGCCGGCGCGGATCTGATAGGTGCCGCTCTGGCTGGCCGTGAAGCTCAGGTAGGTGAGCAGACCGCAGCTGTCGTCGGCGGCGGCCACCTGCGTGCCGCCCGGGCCATACAGCCGCAGGTACGTGTCGCCCGAGCCGGAGGAGCCTCCCACCGTGCAGGTGCCGAACTGGAGGGTCTGCCCGGCGTTGAGCAGCACGTTGTGGGTGGGCGTGTTCTGCTGCGCGCTGTTGGTGTTGGTGGCGCTGTAGCTGAACGAGCCGCTCGTGGGGCAGAGGAAGCGCACCCGGTAGTCCTGGCAGTAGCCATCGGACTGGTCCGCGTTCTGGCAGATGCCGCCCACCGAGGGCGAGCAGGTATAGGCCTCGCCGGTCTGGGTCCAGTTCACACCGGAGGTGTTCTGGCACTCGATGCCGATGGGGCTGGAGCAGGTCTGGCCGGCGATGACGAAGTCGCTCAGCCCCTCCCAGTCACCCGAGCCGCTCGGGCCGTCGCGGTTGAGCCAGCCGGTCCAGTTGCCGGTCTGCACCGTGGCCATGCTGGCGCTGCGCTCCCACACCTGCAGGAAGTTCTCCGCGGAGCGGTTCAGGTGGTCCAGGTAGTAGGAGGGCGTTCCCACGGCCTGCAAATCCGTCATCAGCTGCGGCAGCAGCCCCACGTGGGCCAGGCCCTTCTTGTGCAGGTCATTGGGCCCACCGGCGTTGTTGATCTGCGTGAAGTCCGAGGGGCAGCCGAAGAAGCTGTAGCGGGGCTTGAGCTGCGGCGTGAAGCCGTTCAGGTCCGCGCCGAACCCGACCTTCAAGCCGTTGTCCACCGCGTACATGAGCGACTGGGCGAAGGACCTGGCCGAGCCCTGGCAGCTGTTGCTGACGGCGGAGCCGTACTGGACCGTCGACTCCGGGCCCGTGCGCAGCCCCACCATGCCCCCCGTGTTGGTGATCATCTGGATCTCCTCCTGCTTGATGTACTTCTCGTGGCGGTCCACGGAGGAGTCGATCGTGTTCCACATGTGCGCGTGCGAGTAGAGCAGCGGGTAGTTCCCGCGCTGCTGCGCGAGTTGATAGACGTTGGTGAACGACTTGCGCGACAGGTGCGCCACGTCCACCAGCATCCCGCGGTCCATCATCGCGCGGACCAGGGTGTTGCCCTCGGTGGAGAGGCCCCGCTCGTTGAGGTAGGTGTCGCCATTGCACTTGCCGGAGCTGCCCGCGCTGTTGCGGCAGACGATGTCGTTGATGCGCGTCTGCTCGCTGAAGGTGATGGTCTCGATCTTGTTGGCCGCGCCGATCAGCTCCGGAATCGGGGCCGCGCCGCCGAAGCGGTTGTCCGCGTGGTGCACCACCTGCACCGAGCGCACGCCCATGCCCCTCAGCTCATCCAACTGCGCGAGGAAGTCTCCCGAGGGGAAGAGCTGGGTGACCTCGACGGACAGGACGAGCGCGAGCTTGCCCTGCTGGATGAGCGCCCGCGCCTGGGCGGGCGTGGTGGCGATGCCCACCCACCCGCTGTTGCGGGAGGCGAAGCCCTGCGCCGCGGAGATCTGCCGCTTGATGGACGCCATCTCGTCGCAGTCGTAGCGGCGCGTCGAGGAGGCCGTGTTGGCGCACAGGAAGTTCGACTCCGCGACGGACACCACCATGATGCGCAGCCCGTTCTGGTACGCCTGCTGCAACCAGCCCTGCCACATCTGCTGGTGGGCAATGGCGTTCCACATGGGCCAGTGCTCGAAGTGCTGCTGCGGGCAGGTGCCGGGAATCTTGATGCCCAGGAAGTACTGGCACTGCCGCCGGTCGTAGCCGCGCTTCTTTCCCTCGTGCCAGCCGGTATCGGCGCCGAGCAGCTCCGACACCACCGGGAAGCGCGTGGCCGCGTGGGACTTGAGCGGGAAGTTGCCGTCGCAGCGCTGGACGGCCACGTCCATGGGGCCCTCGAGGGTGCCCGCGAACCAGCCGCCGCCGAAGCTGTGCTCGGCCATCAGGTGCGAGTGCAGGTCCACGTAGCCGTAGACGGTCTGCGCACCGGCCGCGGTGCCACCGCACACGGCGGCGACGAGCGCCACCAGGAAGAGGTTTCGCCGGGAGCTCATCGCGCCTTCTCCTTCGTCGCGGGACGGGGCCTGGCGGTCCGCTCCGTGGAGGTGGACTCCGCGAGCTTGGACGACATCACGCACATCGAGCACGGGTCCGTGCTGTCATAGACGAGCGGCTGCACCTGGAGCGTCTGGAGGTTCAGCTTCCGGGTCATCCGGCCCTGCAGGTCTCCCAGGTACAGGGCGGTGTTGTCCGGCGTCAGCGCCAGACCGTGCACGTCGTCGGCCGAGGAGAGCGTGTACAGCACATCGCGCCGCTCGGTGCCGGTGTTGCGGTCCTCGGTGACCTTGAGGATCTGCCCGTTCACCACCCCGTAGGCCACGTTGCTCTCGGTGCCCTTCACGGTGACGGCGAAGTACTCCTCGAACGAGCTGTTGAGGGTGGTGGCGGTGGCGGACCCGCTGGCCGGCGCCATCTGCACCAGCTCGTCGCCCGAGCTCGTCCAGAGGATGTGCCCCGTCTCCGGGTCATAGGAGGTGCCGTACGGGGTGCTGGTATCGGCGGCCACCGTCTCGACGTTCGAGCCGTCGAGGTTGCTGCGCCGGATGGCATTGCCGGCGTAGTCCGCCCAGTAGCGCTTGGGCTGGGACGGAGCGAAGGCCGGCCGTTTGCCACCGGCCTTCACACCGGTGGTGGGATGGACGACGACGACACGGGGATCCTGCTGGGCCACGGCTGTCGAGCCGAGCAGCAGACCACCGAGACACCACAGCAGAGACACGTGCAGACGCAACCGCGGCTTCATGGGGGCACCTCCAGGGAAGGGGGCTCTCTAGAATAACAGAAATAACCCGTATTCCCTGGCTGGCGCCCATGGACCGGCGCGAGGCGTCAGTGCTTGGTGTCGTAGGCGATGCCCTTGTTCACTTCCTCCAGGGCCTTCTCGGTGAGCTCGACGGCCTTGGCGCGGTGGCCGCCCTTGTCGTGGGTGGCGGACTTGAGCGCGGCCAGCGCGTAGCGCAGGTGGACGAGCGCCTCCTCCATCTTGGGCTGCTTCTCGGCGAAGGCGCGCTGGGAGAAACCACCGAGGACGAAGGCCACGGCAACGGCGATGACGGTGCGACGCATGGGGGGCTCCTGGGTGAACAGGGGTTGGACGGCGGAGCCATCATCACACGAGCCCCCGTCAACCTTTCCACAGGCCGTCTGTAGGAACTTCAGGCTTGCGGCCGGGTCGTCACACCTCGGCACAGGTGGGCGTAAATCTCCCAACGGAAGACGGGGCGCTTGGCGCGTCCACCCGCCGACAGACCCTGTAAATGCGCCAGGAAGGGCTCGGCAAAGCCTTTGCAGTGGGCCCCCTGCGAAGCTCTTCAGGGGGTGCGGCATGCGGGGAGTCATCACGGGACGCGAGGTGCTCGAGAATCTCGGACTCATCTACCGGGAGTTCGGAGCCGCCTGTCTGTTCCGCTGCCTCTGGGTGCTCGTCTGCGGGCGCAGCACCACCTTCCTCGAGGTGGCCTGCCAGCCCGAGCCGACGGACCGCTACCGCTAGGAGTCGTCTTCGGGCTTGGACGGCGAAGCGGAAGGAACCACCGGCTTCACGTAGGACACCGCCGGACCGCCGCCACCGCCTCGAGCCTGACGTGGGCCCCGATCGGGCCTGTCGCTCCTCCGCTCCGGAGGACGCCCCCGCGGGCCCTGAGGCCCCGGCTGCTGCTCCGAGGGCCTCGCGCCCTGCTCTCCCCACTGACGCTGGCCTTCACCGTTGCCCCGAGGGAAACGCTCCCCCCGTGCCCGGTCTCCCTGCGGGAAGCGCTCGCCCTGGGGACGGTCGCTCCGGGGCGGACGGTCCCCCCGCGGACGGTCATCGCGCGGCGGACGGTCTCCCTGCGGACGCATCTCCCGGGGGGCCTGCTCGCTCCACTGACGCGGGCCCTCGCCGTTGCCGCGCGGGATGCGCTCGCCCTGCGGACGGTCGCTCCGGGGCGGACGGTCCCCCTGCGGACGGTCGTTCCGAGGCGGACGGTCTCCCCGCGGACGGTCATCGCGCGGCGGACGGTCTCCCTGGGGGCGGTCCCCCCGTGGACGGTCATCGCGCGGCGGGCGGTCCCCCTGCGGACGGTCGTTCCGGGGCGGCCGGTCTCCCTGGGGACGCATCTCCCGGGGGCCCTGCTCGCTCCACTGACGTGGGGCCTCGCCATTGCCTCGCGGGAAGCGCTCGCCCTGGGGACGGTCGCTCCGGGGCGGCCGGTCTCCCTGCGGACGGTCCCCGCGCGGCGGACGGTCGCCCCCGTTGAAGCGGTTGTCCCCGTTGCGCGGCCCACCGGAGAAGCGGCGCGGGCCATCGGCCTGGAAGCGCCCCGTGGGCACGAAGTCCGGCGTCAGCTCGCGCTTGGTGTACGCCCGCCAGATCTCGCTCGCGTCCCCGGCCCGCGCCCGCAGGCTGGGGTCCGCCAACTCGAAGTAGCGGCGCAGGTTCTCCACGTCGCGCTTGAAGAAGAACTCGGCCTGGCTGTTGGCCGCCGCGTCCACCACCTGCGGGAAGTCGATGATGGTGGCCCCGCGGTTGCCCAGCAGGATGTTGAAGGCCGACAGGTCCCCGTGGATGAGGTCGCAGCACAGCATCCGGATGGCCTGGTTGCGCAGGTCGGCGTAGAGCGCCGAGGCCTCCTCGGCCGTCAGTGCCGCCTCCTCCAGCCGCGGCGCCGGGTGGCCCTCGAGGTCCAGCACCAGTTCCATCAGCAGCACGCCCTCGTAGAACATCACCGGCTTGGGCACGCACACCCCGGCCGCGTGCAGCTTGCCCAGGGCGTCCGCCTCCGCCGTCTTCCAGGCGTCCTCGGCGGCCTGCACTCCGAAGCGGCTCCCCTTGGCGATGGCGCGCGCCGTGCGGCTGTTGCGCACCTGCCGGCCCTCGCGGTAGCCCGAGTTGTTGCGGAAGTTGCGGTGCTCGCGCTCCTTGTAGATCTTGGCGGCAACCACCTCGCCATGGTGGCGGACAAGATACACGTCCGCCTCCTTGCCACTCTTGAGGCGGCCCACCACCTCGTCAATCACACCATCGGCCAACAGGACTTGGAGCGCTTCGTTCATCGTTCGCGTGTCGAAAGGCTCCGAGTCCTACCACGTATTCCGGGTGACCTCAGCCTACACGTGCATGGGGCTCGGTTGAATGCCCGTCCACCGGCGGCACATACGGCCAGCCGGCCAGGGGCCCCTTCCCCGCCTCCCGGGACAGGTAGTCCGCCGCGATGTTGGCGCTCTCCATGATGGTGAGCAGCCCGCTGCCCGGGTGTGTCCCACCCCCCACCCAGTAGAGACCCTCGACGCTGGGGCTCTTCACGTGGGGCCGCAGGGGGCCCAGCTGTGTCCAGGTGTGGGATAGATTGAAGACGGCCCCCCGGAAGACGTTGAAGTCGTCCCGCCACGTCTCGGCGGTGAAGTAGCGCTCGGCGCGGATGTGCTCGCGCACCCCCTTGAGGCCCACCTTCTCCAGCATGGCCGGAATCCGCTCGCGCAGGGTGCGCTCGGTGGCCGCCCAGTCCACCTCCCGCGAGGTGTTGGGCGTGGGCACCAGCACGTAGAGGGTGGAGTGGCCCGCGGGCGCCCCGCTCTTGTCCGTCACGGTGGGGTTGCAGACGTAGAAGGGCGGGTCGTCCAGGTCCACCCGCTGGTCCTCCAGGGCCTCCCGGTCCGTGCGCCGCGCGCTGTTGGACAGGTAGATGAGGTGGTGGGGCAGCTCGTCGTAGACGCGGTCCAGCCCGTAGTAGGCCATGAAGGTGCTGCACGAGTACTTCGCCTTCTCCAGCGCGGCGTCCGTCAGCCGGGTGCCGGCCCGGGCCTCGGAGGGGACGAGCTTCTGGGCCGCGTAGGGCAGGTCCGCGTTCACCACCACCGCGTCGGCCTCCAGGCGCTCGCCATTGGCCAGCCGCACCCCCGCCACCCGGCCGTACTCCACCAACACCTGCTCCACCGGCGTGCCCAGGCGGAAGGTGGCGCCCAGGTCCTCGGCGCACTTCATCATCCCCCGCGCCAGGGAGCGGAACCCGCCCTCCACGTGCCACACCCCGAAGGCCAGCTCCAGGTAGGGGATGACGCTGAAGACCGAGGAGCACGTGGTGGGGTGCAGCCCCAGGTACTTGGAGGGGTAGGAGAGCGCGTAGGTGATGCGGTCGTCGTGGAAGAAGCCGTCCAGGTGCTTGTAGAGCGTCTGCCAGGGCTTGAAGCGCAACGTGGAGAGCAGCCGCCAGGGCGCGTAGTAGGCGAGGCTGTCGGCGTGCGTGGCCATGAACTTCTCATAGGCCAGCGGGTACTTCGCGTGGCTCTCCTCCAGCCAGCGGCGCAGCGCGGGCCCCTTGTCCGCGCCGAACTTCGACACCTCGCGCTCCATGCGCGCCGCGTCCCGCGTGGTGTCCAGGTACGTGCCATCCCAGAAGTGCACCCGGGTGTTGGTGTCCAGCGGCACCAGCTTCACGTAGTCGGAGATGCGCTTGCCGGCGCGCTCGAAGATGCGCTCGAGCACCCCGGGCAGCTGCAGGATGGAGGGCCCCGTGTCCACGGCGTACTCGCCATGCTCGCCCAGGGTGAGGCCCTTCATGCGCCCGCCGGGCACCGGATCCTTCTCCACCACCGTGACCTTCAGCCCCAACCCCGCGAGGTTGATGGCGGCCGACAAGCCCCCGGGTCCCGCTCCCACGACGATGACATGACGTACCATGGCGGCCCTACGATGCCTGGAAGCGCTCCGCGTTGCAGCACTCCAGGCGAGCAGGCGTCCCCCCCCGCTCCTCGGACCCCCAACGGCACGATTCCGGCCGCCCGGGCGTTGTTCCGGCCGATGCGAAAGGCCGTCGCCGGTTTCCTCTTCGTCGCCCTGCTGGCCATCCTGCTGGGTGCCAGCTCGCTCGCCGTGCTGCGCTCCGCCCTGCGCTACCAGGATCAGCTCCTCACCGGCTACATGGAGGACGTGGTCCTCACCCAGGAACTGGTGACGGCCCACACCCACTTCATGCACCAGGCGAGCGACTTCCTCCTGGAAGACGACGCGCCCCACCTGGCCCGGCTGAAGCAGTCACGCGAGCGCTTTGGCACCGTCGTCGAGCAGCTCACGCGCCAGGAGCCCCGGACGCCCGAGGAGCGCCGGCTGGTGGATCACTTCGTGGCGACGCGCGACCGGGCCCGCCACGTCCTGGACGGCCTCATCGCCACGCGGCGCGAGGAGGGCCCCGAGTCCGGCCCCCGGCTGCTGGCGGAGCTGCAGCCCATCCGCATGGAGATGGAGAAGACGCTGAACGCGCTGGCCGACCACGAGCGCGAGCGCTACTGGAAGACCCGCCACCAGACGCGGGCGGATGCGGGCCGGGCGCTGGGGATGCTCGCCCTGGCTTTCCTCGGGACGGTGGTGGTGGCCGTGGCCCTGGGCTGCTTCCTGGTGCGCGCCCTGCGCCAGCGCGTGCGGGCCGAGTCGGAGCGGGCCGCCATGCTGGAGCGCGAGCACGCCGCCCACCGCGCGGTGGAGGAGCGGCAGGCGCTGTTGGACCTGGTCATCGAGCAGACCGGCGATGCCGTCGTGGTGACGGACGCCAAGGGCGTCATCCGGCTCTTCAACGCCGAGGCCGAGCGCCAGCACGGCGTCACCCGCCAGCAGGTGTCCGCCCCCGAGTGGGCCGCCACCTTCGGCCTGCTCAACCTGGAGAGGCAACCCCTGCCCCTGGAGGAGACGCCCCTCTACCGCGCCCTCGAGGGCACGCCGGTGACCAACGCCCGCTGGCTGGTGCGGCGCCCGGATGGCTCGGTGCGCACGCTGTGCGGCACCGCCTCGCCCCTGCGCCGCCCGGACGGCTCGCCCGTGGGCGCCGTGCTCACCGCCCGCGACGAGACGGAGCGGCTGGCCCTGGAGCACCAGCGCGACGAGTCGCTGGAGCGGCTGCGCAGCACCGCGGAGTTCCGCGAGCGCTTCCTCGGCATCGTCGGGCATGATCTGCGCAACCCCCTCAACGCCATCACCCTCTCGGCCCGCGTGCTGCTGGTGTCCGAGGCCCTGCCCGAGCGCGAGCTGAAGGCGGTGCGGCGCATCTCCTCCAGCGCGGACCGCATGGCGCGGATGATTTCCGAGCTGCTGGACTTCACCCGCAGCCGGCTGGGCGGCGGCATGCCGATGGACCCGTGCCTGGCGGACCTGTCCGTCATCTGCCGCGAGGCGCTGGAGGAGCTGGAGACGTCGCACCCCGGCTCGCGCCTGTCGCTGCGGGTGCTCGGGCAGGGGCTGGGCGAGTGGGACGCGGGACGGCTCTCCCAGGTCGTCTCCAACCTGGTGGGCAATGCCTTGCAGTACAGCCCCGAGGGCTCTCCCATCCGCGTCACGGTGGACGGGCGGGCCGCCCACGAGGTGGTGCTCTCCGTGCACAACGAGGGTGCGCCCATCCCCGAGGAGGTGCTGCCGGTGCTCTTCGAGCCCTTCCGCCGCGGGACGCGCGAGAACGCACACCACGGGGGCGGACTGGGACTCGGGCTCTACATCGTGCAGCAGATCATCCTCGCCCACGGCGGAACGCTGGACGCCGGGTCGCACGCGGGCAAGGGCACCACCTTCACCGCCCGGCTGCCGCGCGAGAACCCGGGCCCGCCGCTCAGTGCAACCCCGTCCCCGCACCGTGCCGGGGCAGCCGCACCGTGAACGTGGTGCCCTCCTCCTGCGTGGAGCGCACGGACACGCTGCCCCCATGCGCCAGGACGATCTGCTGCACGATGTAGAGGCCCAGCCCCAGCCCCGAGGTCGAGGTCGGTGACTGCGCCTCCTCCGAGAACCGCCGGAAGGGCTCGAAGATGGACCCGAGCCGCTCGGGTGGAATCGGCGGCCCCTCGTTGTGCACCTCCAGCCGCACGAAGCCATTCTCACCATGCAGCGAGAAGCGCACCCGTGACTCCTCCGGGCTGTAGTCGAGCGCGTTCTTCCCCAGGTTGATGAGCAGCTGCGACAGCCGGTCCGCGTCCCACTCGCCCTGCAGGTCCCCCTCCACCTCCAGCTCCACCTCGCGCCCGGGCCGTCCCGCCTCCAGCTCCTCCACCACCTCGCGGCACAGCGCCGTCAGCTCCAACGCCCGCGGACTGATGGGAATGCCGCCGCCCAGCCGCCCGCGCGCGAAGTCCAGCAGGTCCGAAATCATCCGCTTCATCCGCTCGGCACTGGCGATGATGCGGCGCGCGCCCTTCACGTGCCGCTCCCCCAGGTCCTCCGAGCGCAGCAGCGCGTTGGCCGACAGCAGGATGGCGTTGAGCGGGTTGCGCAGATCATGCGAGACGATGCTCATGAAGCGCTCGCGGAACTCCGCCGTCCGGCGCAGGTGCTCCTCCGCGCGCTTCTGCTCCGAGATGTCCATCACCACCACGCCCAACCCCGAGATGGTGCCGTCCGCGTCCTGCACCGGGTAGTAGCTGGCCAGCCAGTGGCACCTCACGCCCGGCCGCGCGGGCGTCTCTCCCGACAACTCCACGTCCATCACCGGCTGGCCCGTCTCCAGCACCCGGTGCAGCACGGGCTCGATCTGCGCGGCGACCCGCGGTATCACCTCGCGCACGCTCTTCCCCATGTGCTCCTGGGGAGGGACCCCGTTCATCCGGGCCAGGTGCTCGTTGAGCCGCACGTAGCGCAGCTCCGTGTCCCAGAAGCCCAGGCCCACCGGCACCGTCTCCATGATGGCGTCCAGCCGCGAGAGGGCCTCCTGCGTCGCGGTGCGCGCCCGCCGCTCGGCATCATAGAGGCGCCCGCGCTCCAGCGCCTGGGCACACTGGCCGGCCACCACGCCCATCCACGCCCGCTCGTCCGGGGGAAACGGATGGCGCCGGCGGAACGACAGCCCGATGGCGCCGATGACCCGGCTCTCCACCCTCAGCGGCAAGCAGACGAAGGCGCCGTAGTCCTCCACCTCGGGGTGCCCCCTCCAGTGCGGGTAGTCGGCCAATACGGCCTCCAGCGACTCGTAGAAGCGGGGCGCGCCCGTGCGCACCACGTCGCGGTACATGCCGGGCGAGTCCTCCGGGAAGTGCTTCCAGTCCCGCGTCTCCGCCTCCGCGTAGCCGGTGGCCTCCAGCATGTCGAACCACCGGCCGTCCTCCGACAACAGGCCGAGCGAGCCGCCCGCGGCCCCCAGCGCCCGCACCGCCTTCTCCACCACCACGTGGGCCACCTGCGCGGTGGTGAGCGCCTGCGACAGCGAGGCCGTCACCTCTTGGAGGCGGGCCGTGCGAGACTCCTGCTCCCGCAGCCGCTCCAGGGTCCGCTCGGCGTGCTCCCGCGCCCGGCGCTCACCCGCCGCCAGCTGCGCCTGGAGGATGAGCGCGGTGGCCCGGCTCACCATCGCCCCGAAGAGCAGCTTGTCCTCGTTGGAGAAGTCGAAGGCCGTGCGGCTGCCCATCATCGCCACGCCCAGCGCCTCCTCCCCCTGCATCAGGGGTATTCCATAGAGGCCGCGCGTCCCCTGGCGGCGGAACACCCCCGACTTCACCTGCGGAGACGTCGCCGCCGAGCGCAGCGCCATGGGACGCCGCTCGGCGGCGATGCGCCCGGCGAAGCCCTCGCCCACCCGCACGAAGAAGCCGGAGGCCACCAGCTCCTCCAGCCCCACGGAGGCGCGCGCCCGCAGCACGTCCCCCTCGCGCAGCAGCAGCGTCACGGAGTCCACCGCCGAGGTGGCCTCCAGCATCACGCGCAGCAGCCGGGGCAGGAAGGTGTCCAGGTCCTCCGTCCCGCCCGCCGACTGGGAGATGCGCTCGAGGGCCTGGTAGGTGCGCGCGCGCACCCGGGCATGACGCGCGACGGCCACCGCCATCAGCTCGTCGAAGGCCCGGTTGAAGCGCTCCAGCTCCCCCAGCACCGCCGCCAGCTCGCGCGCCCCCCGGTGCTCTAGATGCTGGGTGTACAGCCGCAGGATGCTGGTGCGCAGGGCCGAGTACTCGCCCGACACCTCCTCCAGGTCGTAGCCCAGGTCCAGCCGGTCCAACACGTCCAGCTCCGGCGTCTCCGCCAGGCTGCCCGGCGTCCCCTGGTGGAGCGCCTCCAGCATCCCCGCCATGCGCTCGAGCAACACCGGCAGGTGGCTGCCGAGCCGCGGGTAGGGCAGGCCCCGCGTACAAGGCAACAGCCGCACCGCCCGCTCCCAGTGCTCCAGGATGTGGGAGCGGTGCTCCCGAAGGAAGGAGTGGAGGTGGAGAGGCCCAGGGGATTCCAGCGGTGTTGGATGCTCCGCCATGCCTTGAAGATGGAGCAGCCCCCATCCCCGAGACCGCTCCCCCGCCCCCGGACGAACGAAGCTCCCTCCCAGGGCGGCCTGCATTCCCGGCCGTCCCTCTCCTCCGTGCCGTGCGAGCCCCCTACCGCCGCTGTCACATTCCGGCGTGACCCCCGAACGTGCGCCGCGTCACAGCGCAGAGATGAGACCGGAGGCCCGAGACGTCCACCAGACGTCAAGTCTCCTTGCCGCCCCCCACGCGAGCGGCCATGGTGGGCAGCCCGCGCCTACACTGCGCACCATTGGGAGACGCATGGTGACGCCGCCCCCCCGCGAGGTCCTCCTCTTCCTGCTGGAAGGGCACCGCTACGCCCTGCCCCTGGAGGACGTGCGCGAGCTGGTGCGGGCCGTGCGCCTCACCCCCCTCCCCCGTGCCCCCGCCGTGGTGGAGGGGCTGCTCAACCTGCGGGGCGAGCTGCTCCCCGTGCTGGACATGCGCCGCCGCTTCCGCCTGCCCGCCCGCCCGCTCTCCTCCTCGGACCACTTCGTGGTGGCCCGCGCCGGCCGCCGCGCCGTCGGCCTGCGGGTGGACCGGGCCGAGGGCCTGCTCTCCCTGGAGGCGGGCCAGCTCGATGCGTCGCCCAGCGAGCTGCCAGGCGTGGGATACGTGGCCGGGGCCCTGAAGCTGCCGGACGGGCTCGTCCTCCTGCATGACCTGCGCACCTTCCTGTCGGAGGCCGAGGCGCTCGAATTGGAGGAGGCGCTCGCGGAGGAGGGAGCCCCACGGTGAGCAGTGACAGTTCCCAGCCCTGGCGCCACCCCGGCTACGTCGCCATCATCGACCTCGTCGCCGCGCGCGCCGGCCTGCTGCCGCCCAGCTGCCCCGCGGCCGCCATGGAGGGCATCGACCGGGCCATGGCCCGCGCGGGCCTGCCCGACTTCCCCACCTACCTCGCCCGGCTCGAGGCGGACGCCGCCCTGCTGGATGACCTGCTGGTGGAGCTCACCATCGGGGAGACGTACTTCTTCCGCAACCCGGAGCATTTCCAGTTCGTGCGCCACCAGGTGCTGCCGGACATGCGGCGCCGCCTGGGCGCCTCCCACGTGGTGCGCGCGTGGAGCGCCGGCTGCGCCTCGGGCGAGGAGCCCTACTCGCTGGCGGTGCTCCTCATGGAGGAGGGCTACGGCCACCAGATGGAGGTGCGCGCCACGGACGTGTCCCGCGCGGCGCTCTCCCGGGCCCGGGTGGCCCGCTACGGCGAGTGGTCCCTGCGTGGCCCCGAGGCCAGCCGCATGCGGCCCTTCCTGCACCCGGAGGGCCGGCGCTACACGCTCGATGCCCAGGTGCGCGACCGCGTCCACTTCGGCTACCTCAACCTCGCCGACGACACCTGGCCGTCCCACGCCCTCGGCATCTGGGGCATGGACATCATCTTCTGCCGCAACGTCCTCATCTACTTCAACCGCTCCACCATCGAGGCGGTGGCCCGGCGGCTCCACGCCTCGCTCGCCGACGGCGGCTTCCTCATCGCCGGCCCGTCGGACCCCTCGCTCGGCGACTACGCGCCCTTCGAGACGGTCCTCACCGACTGGGGCATCGTCTACCACCGGGCCACTCCGAGCCAGGCCTCCTGGGCCCACTCCGCCCGCCCCGTCCCCCCGCCCGCGCCGCCTTCCCCGCTCCCGCCCCCGCCACGGACTCCCGCGCCGCCGCCCGTGACCCTCCTGCCGCCCGCGCCCCCACCCGCCGTGCCGCCCTGGGAGCCCGCCGCGCCTCCGGAGCTCGCGGGCGCGCACCGGGCCCTCGCGGCCGGGGACTGGCGCGAGGCGGCACGGCTGGCCGGGGCCCACCTCGAGGACGCGGGCGCCGAGGCGATGGCCATCCGCGCCCTGGCCAACGTGGAGCCCCTGGCGGCCGTGCGCCTGTGTGCCGATGCCATCACGCGCCACCCGCTCGCCGTGGAGCTGCGCTACCTGGAGGCGATGGTGCTGCTGGGGCTCGGCCGCCTCGAGGAGTCCGAGCGTGCCGCGCGCCAAGCCCTCTACCTCGAGCCCTCCCTGGCCGTCGCCCACCTCATGCTGGGCCACATCCTCCGGCGCCAGGGCGACATGCGAGGGGCCCGGCGCGCCTTCCGCACCGCCGAGTCGCTGTGCGCCGCGCTCCCGCCGGAGGCGCCCGTGCCCCTGGCCGATGGCGAGCACGCCGGGCACCTGGCGGAGGTGGCCCGCGCGGAGCGCACCCGGTTGGACGCAACCTTCGAGGAGACGCGTGAATGAGTGGTCTGGATTGGGACGCGGCCTACAGGCGATTGAAGCGGCTCGCCTCCGCCACCGAGGCCACCGCCACGGCCGACCCCGCCCGGGAGGCGGCGCTGCTCGACGAGCGCGCGCGGGCGCTGGCCCGGCCCCTGGAGCGGCACGTCCAGGCCGGCCCCCTGCTGGAGCTGGTGCACTTCCGCTCCGGCGAGCAGGACTACGCGCTGGAGACGCGCTTCGTGCTGGAGGTGCTGCGCTCCCCGGAGCAGCTCGTCCCCCTGCCCGGCGCGCCGGAGCTGCTGCGCGGCCTCACCCTGCTGCACGGTGAGGTGCTCGCGGTGGTGGAGCTCGCCCCCCTCTTCGGCCGGACGGCGCCAGCCACCCATGGGCCCGTGCTCGTCGTGGGCTCGGGCCGGCCGGAGCTGGGCCTGCGCGCCGACGCCGTGGAGGAGGTGCGGGTCGTCGCCCGCGACACGCTCCTGCCCCCCCCGCCCGCGCTCGGCACGCAGGAGCGGACCCTCGTGTCCGGCATCAGCCGCGACGGCATCATCGTGCTGGAGGGAGAGGCCCTGCTGGGGGATGGTCGCCTCTTCTTCGACTTCTCCGAGGAGCGCAGCGTATGAGCATCGGGAAGAAGATCGCCCTCGGATTCGGACTGTCCCTGCTGGTGTTGAGCGCCGTGGCGCTGGTGGCCTTCCAGGGCGCCCAGCAGCTGGTGCAGACCACCGAGGGGCTGGTGGAGAGCCGGGACCAGGCCCGCAACATCCGCGAGGTGCGCATGCTGCTGCTGGACGCCGAGACGGGCCAGCGCGGCTACCTCCTCACCGGCGAGGATCGCTACCTGGAGCCCTACCGCCGGGCCACCCAGCAGATGGACGCGCAGCTCGAGGGCCTGCACAAGGCGCTCACCGACGAGCCCGACCAGCTGGCCCGGCTCGAGCGGCTCGAGCCCCTCATCCGCGACAAGCTCGCCGAGCTGGCGGACACCGTCCGCGTGCGCCAGCAGAAAGGCCTCAATCCCGCCCTGGAGATCGTCCAGACGGACCGGGGCAAGCTGCTCATGGAGCAGGTCCGCACGGGAATCGGCGAGATGGTGCAGACCGAGGATGAGCGCTGGGTGGCCTTCGAGAAGGAGGCCCGGGCAAGCTCCCAGCGCAGCATGGTGGTGCTGGGGCTGGGCACCCTGCTGGGCCTGCTCGTCGTGAGCCTGGGCAGCTACCTCATCACCCGCTCCATCACCGGCCCGCTGGACAAGCTGGTGGCGGGCTCCGAGCAGATCGGCCGGGGCAACTTCGCCCACCGCATCGACGTGAACAACCAGGACGAGACGGGGGAGCTGGCCCGCGCCTTCAACGCCATGTCCGAGCGCCGCCAGCAGGCCGAGGCCCAGCTGGCGAAGCAGGCCGAGGAGCGCGAGCACACCCTGCGGACGGTGGCCGAGTTCGTCAACCAGCTGGCGGGGGCCACGGCGCAGATCCTCGCCAGCACCACCGAGCAGGTGGCCGGCGCCCAGGAGCAGGGCAGCGCGGTGGCGGAGACGGTGAGCACCGTGGAGGAGATCGTCCAGATGTCCGAGGAGGCCGCGGGCCGGGCGCGCGCGGTGAGCGAGTCGGCGCGCCACTCGGAGGAGGTGGGCAAGAATGGCCGCAGGGCGGTGGACGAGGCCATCACCGCCATGAGCACCGTGCGCGAGCAGGTGGAGTCCATCGCCTCGCGCATTCTGGC
This sequence comes from Archangium gephyra, assembly GCF_042230915.1. Lineage (GTDB taxonomy): Bacteria > Myxococcota > Myxococcia > Myxococcales > Myxococcaceae > Archangium > Archangium gephyra_B. The sequence continues at coordinate 11,082,737 of NZ_CP102578.1, forward strand.
CCTGGCCGAGCAGGCGCAGGCCATCGGCGACATCATCACCACCGTCAACGACATCTCCGAGCAGACGCACATGCTGGCGCTCAACGCCTCCATCGAGGCCAGCCGCGCCGGCGAGCACGGCCGGGGCTTCGCCGTGGTGGCCGCCGAGGTGAAGGCGCTGGCGGACCAGTCCAAGAAGGCCACCTCCCAGGTGCGGCAGATTCTCGGGCAGATTCAGAAGGCCACCCAGGGCGCGGTGATGACGACGGAGGAGGGCACCAAGAGCGTGGCCTCGGCCACCCGGGTGGTGACGCAGGCGGGCGCCCATATCCAGACGCTCAGCGAGCTGCTCGCGCAGGCCTCGCTCACCGCGGCGCAGATTTCGGCCTCGGCCAGCCAGCAGGCCACCGGCACCGGGCAGATAAGACAGGCCATGCGGGACGTGAGCCAGGCCACCCAGCAGACGCTCACCAGCATCCGGCAGACGGAGCGCGCGGTGCAGGATCTCAACGTCATGGGCCAGAAGCTCAAGGGCTTGCTGAGCGAGTACGGGCGCGCCGCATGACGATGGACCGGGACAGGCTCGCCCAGGCGCTGATGGCCACCTTCCTCGAGGAGCTCGAGGGGCATGTGGCGGCGCTCAACCGGGACCTGCTCGCGCTGGAGAAGGCGCCCTCGCACGCGCGCTTCGGCGAGCTGATGACGACGCTGTTGCGCACGGTGCACAGCGTGAAGGGCGCCTCGCGCGCGGTGAGCGAGGCCCTCATCGAGACGGCCTGCCACCGCTTGGAGGAGGTGCTGCTGGTGGTGCAGCGTCAGGGCGGCGCCAGCCCGGAGCTGATGGAGGTGTGCTTCACCGCCGCGGACGCGCTGGACGACGCGGGGCGGCGGCTGGCGCTCAAACAGGAGCTGAAGGGCTCGCCCCTGGAGGCCCTGCTGCCCCGGCTGGAGGAGGCGGCCCTCGCGCCCGAGTCCCTGCGCCCCGTGGCCCCCGGCGAGCCGCCGCGTCCGCCCGTGCCCGAGGCCCTACCGCCCGTGCCTCCCGGAGACGCCCCCGCCCCCGGCCCGGAAGGGCTGCCGGTGCGCGTGTCCGCCCAGAAGCTGGATGCGCTGCTGGCGCGCAGTGGCGAGCTGCGCGTGGCGGGCCTGCGGATGGAGGGCCGGGTGGAGCTGCTGGAGGCGCTGCACGAGGAGTTGCACCAGCTGCGCCTGCGGCTGAGCGGCTCGGACGAGGCGGCGGCGCGGAGGATGGAGACGCGGCTGGCGCAGCTCGGCCGGGCGCTCGCGGCGGACCGGCGCACGCTGCTGCAGGCCACGGGCGGCCTGGACGAGGAGGTGCGGCGCGCGCGCACCCTGCCCTTCGCCGAGGCGTGCGCGGGGCTGGAGCGCAACGCGAGGGACCTGGCGCTCGCCACGGGCAAGCAGGTGCGGCTGGAGGTGCGGGGCGGCGCGCTGGAGCTGGACCGCTCGCTGTTGCAGGGCCTGCGCGAGCCGCTGCTGCACCTGGTGCGCAACGCGGTGGCGCACGGGCTGGAGACGCCGGAGGCCCGGCGCGAGGCGCGCAAGCCCGAGGAGGGCCGGGTGACGCTCTCCGCGCGGCTGCGCGGGGGCCGGGTGCAGGTGGTGGTGGAGGACGACGGGCGGGGGCTGGACGTGGCCACCGTGCGCCAGCGGGCGCGGGCCCGCGGGCTGCCCGTGCTGGGGGACGCCGGGGACGCGCGGCTCATCTTCATGCCGGGCCTGTCCACGGCCGAGTCGGTGACGGAGGTGTCCGGGCGTGGGGTGGGGCTGGACGTGGTGCGCGCGCAGGTGGAGGCGATGCGGGGCAGCGTGGACGTGGCCTTCGAGCCGGGCCAGGGCTCTCGCTTCACCCTGGACGTGCCCCTCACGTTGAGCACGCTGCGGGTGCTGCTGGTGACGGCGGGCGGGCACACCTTCGCGGTGGCGGGCGAGAGCGTGGAGCGCCTGCTGCGGCTGGGCCCCGGGGACGTGCGCGTGGTGGAGGGCCGGCAGATGTGGGCCGCGCCCCGGGCGCTGGTGCCGCTGGCCACGCTGACGGCGGTGCTCGGCCTGGAGGCGAGCGCGCCCCGGCAGCGCCCGGGTGCCATGGTGCTGGCCTCGGGCGAGGTGCGCGCCGTGCTGGTGGTGGACGAGGTGCTGGCCGAGCAGGAGGTGCTCGTCCGCGGCCTGGGCCCGCGCATCCGCCGCGCACGCCATGTCTCGGGCGTGGCGGTGCTGCCGGACGGGCGCATGGCCCCGCTGCTCAACGCCGCCTCCCTGGTGCGCGCCGCCGAGGGCCGCACCGCCCCTGCCGGCCTCTTCCCCGCCCCCGTCGAGAAGAAGGCCAAGAGGCGCGTGCTGCTCGCCGACGACTCGATGACCACCCGCGCGCTGGAGCAGAGCATCCTCGAGGCGGCCGGCTACGACGTGCTGGCGTGCGTGGACGGGCAGGAGGCCTGGGAGCGGCTGCTCGCCGAAGGGGCCGATGCCGTCGTCTCCGACGTGGAGATGCCGCGCATGGACGGCTTCGCCCTCACCGAGGCCGTGCGCGGCTCGCCCCGCTTCGGCCGGCTGCCCGTCGTCCTCGTCACCGCGCGCTCCAAGCCCGAGGACAAGGCGCGCGGCCTCCAGGTGGGCGCCAGCGCCTACCTCGTGAAGAGCGCGTTTGACCAGACCCACCTGCTGGAGACCCTGAGGCAGCTCCTATGAAGCCCGACAAGCTCCGCGTCCTCGTCGCCGAAGACTCCCCCACCGCCCGGCGCCTGCTGGTGGAAATCCTACGGGCCGACCCCGCCTTCGAGGTGGTGGGCGAGGCCAAGGATGGCGTGGAGGCGGTGGAGATGACCCGCCGCCTGCGCCCGCACCTGGTCACCATGGACATCCAGATGCCGAACATGGATGGGCTGGAGGCCACCCGGCGCATCATGACGGAGGTGCCCACGCCGGTGGTGGTGGTGTCCACGCTGGTGGAGCGCGACATCCAGACGTCCATGGCCGCGCTGCGCTCCGGGGCGCTCGCGGTGCTGCAAAAGTTGGTGGGCCCGCATGCGCCGGACTTCGAGACGGAGGCCCGCCGGCTGCGCGACACGGTGAGGGCCATGGCCGAGGTGAAGGTCATCCGGCACTGGCCCACGCGCGAGGAGCCCACCCCGCGCGCGCCCCTGATGCCGGCGCGCCGCGGCAAGCCCACGCTGCTGGCCATCGCCGCGTCCACCGGAGGCCCCGCGGCCCTGCACCGCATCCTCTCGGAGTTGCCCGCGGGCTTCCCGCTCCCCATCCTCGTGGTGCAGCACATCGCCCTGGGCTTCGCCAAGGGCCTGGCCACCTGGCTGGACAGTGTGTGCCCATTGGAGGTGAAGGTGGCCGAGGACGGCGAGGCGCTGCGCCCGGGGGTCGTCTACATCGCACCGGATGACCGGCACCTCGGGGTGCGGGCGGACAGGCGGGTGGAGGTCTCCAACGCCGCCCCGGTGGGAGGCTTCCGGCCGTCGGGCACCTGGCTCTTCCGCTCGGCGACGCAGGTGTTCGGTCCCTCGCTGGCCGCCACCGTCCTCACGGGGATGGGGCAGGACGGCCTGGACGGTTTGCGGGAGGTGCACGAAGCCGGTGGCTGGGTCCTGGCGCAGGACGAGGCCACCAGCGTCGTCTACGGAATGCCGGGGGTGGCCGTGGCGGCGGGGCTCGCCCACGAGGTGCTGCCGCTCGGGGACTTCTCCCGCCGCTTCCGGGAGCTCGCCGGAGTGGAGGGGGGAGGAGCATGAGCGTTGGCTTGCGAACGCCGCTCCCTGGCCCGCCCTCCAAACGGGTGGGCGGAAGTGGGTTGGACATGAAATGAAGAGGAGTCGACCGCCACCGGTTGTGGCGTTGCCATGAGCCTTCCCCCCTCCGGATTCGAGATGGCCTTCAAGGCCCTGCCAGAACCGGCCTACCTGCTGGACGAGGCGGGACGCGTGCTCGCGTGCAGCAGCGCGGGGGCGAGGGTGCTGGGCATGCCGCCGGAGCTGCTCGCGGGCCAGCGCTGGGCCGGGCTGGCGCTCGGTGCCGAGGATGGAGCCCTGCTGGAGTCCGGGCGCGGGGTGGCACTGGCCACCGGAGCGCCGCACTCGGTGGAGGCCTCCTGGCCGGGCGAGCGCGGCCCCCAGCCCCACACCTTCTGCTTCACCCCGATGCGCGAGGGCGAGGGCCCGGTGCGGGTGCTGGTGACGGCGCGTCCCCTCACGGAGGCGGAGGCGGTGCACTCGCGGGCGCTGGCGCTGGAGCAGGCCGCGCGCGCCGAGGTGGAAGCCGCCGAGCGCCGCCAGTCCTTCCTCTACCAGGCGATGACGACGCTCTTCGCGCACCCGCCGGACCCGCAGGGCATGTACACGCTGCTGGCGCACCTGGCGGTGCCGGACCTGGCGGACTGGTGCCTGGTGGACGCGGTGGAGCAGGGCGCGTGGGTGTCGCGCGTGGCGGTGGCGCACCTGGATCCAACGCAGTTCGAGCAGGCGCGTGCGCTGACGAAGCGCTTCGAGCGGCGCGAGGCCCCGGTGGGCGTGCTGCGGGTGCTGCACACGGGCGAGCCGGAGCTGGTGCCGGCGGTGACGGACTCGCTGCTGCGCGCGGCGGCCTCGGAGCCCGAGCACCCGGCGCTGCTGAGCCGGCTGCAGGCGCGCTCGTACATGATCATCCCGCTGAAGGCGCGGGGGCACACGCTGGGGGCGGTGACGTTCGTGTCGGGGGCGTCGGGGCGGCGCTACGGCCCGAGCGACCTGGCGCTGGCGGAGGACCTGTGCGTGCGGGCGAGCCTGGCCATCGACAACGCGCGGCTGTTTGGCGAGTCGAGGCGGGCGACGCGGGCGCGGGAGGACTTGCTGGCGGTGGTGTCGCACGATTTGAAGAACCCGCTGGGGGTGGTGCAGCTGGCGTCGGCGCTGCTGCTGAGGGGCGCGCAGGGCAAGCCGGGCAGCGAGCCGGTGCAGAAGCAGGCGGGCCGCATCCAGGCGGCGGCGGACCGGATGGGGCGGCTCATCTCGGACCTGCTGGACTGGGGGCGCATCGAAGCGGGAGGGCTGCCGCTGGAGCCCTCGGAGCAGCCGGTGGCGTCCCTGGTGATGGAGGCGCTGGAGAGCGTCCGGCCGCTGGCGGAGGCGCGAGGGCTGAAGGTGGCGGCGGAGCTGCCGGACGAGGACATGCTGGCGAAGTGCGACCGGACGCGGGTGTTGCAGGTGTTGGGCAACCTGCTGGGCAACGCGTTGAAGTTCACGCCGGACAGCGGGCAGCTGACGGTGGGGGCGCGGGTGCACCGGGGCGAGGTGGAGCTATGGGTGCGGGACACGGGCACGGGAATCCGCCCGGACGCGCTGCCGCACGTCTTCGAGCGCTACTGGCAGGCGAAGGACGCGGAGAGCCGGGGCACGGGGCTGGGGCTGTACATCGCGAAGGGAATCGTCGAGGCGCACGGCGGCCGCATCTGGGCGGAGAGCCAGCTGGGCAAGGGCAGCACGTTCACCTTCACGCTGCCGACGGCGGGCCCGGTCGCCGGGAAGTCCAAGTCCTCCCACCCGGCCCTCTGACTCCCTCTCCCTTTGGGAGAGGGTGGGGGTGAGGGTCTGCCCACCGTACCTACACCCCCACGGGTTCGTGGTGCGTCACCGTGCGCACGAGCACGAAGGAGCCGGTGGGCCCGAGGGCAATCACATACGTCTCGCGCTCCACCTCGACGAGGGAGCCATGGGTGGCCTCGGGCTGGAGCTCTAGCCACCCGAGGGCCTCGTCCATGGAGGGAAAGGTCCGCACGGGGCCACCGGGCGAAGTGTCCCCGGCTTCCCGCGACTCGAGCCAGCCGTAGAAGTCCTCGAGCTCGTCGCGGGAGTGGAGGAAGAGCAGGGCCCGGGCCGCGAGGGCGATGACGGCATACTCCTCCGAGTCGGACGCATGAGGGCGGGCCGCGGAGGCGAGCGCCCGCAGCGTCCGCTCCAGACCAGGCCGCGAAGAGGACTCGTCCATCGTGCACCCCCTGCCACGCCGAGGTGGCCAGCATTGCCAAGGCAATCGCTACCAATCTGTCGAGGTGCGGCGCGGAGGCAACCCCCGAGGAGGCGGGAGCGCCCGGTTCTCGAAAGAAAGTCCGGAAAGGGGAGGGCCCCGGCGAGGCGCTCCCCTGGCGCGTCCCACGCCGTGCGGGAAACCCGACACTCGGGCGCGAGCCAAGAGGCTCCCTTGCTCCGGCAGGAGGCGCCGCGCAGGTTTGAACGAGTCCCCCCGTGTCGTGCCATGCCACTCGCGAGTCCCTTCCCGTTCACACGGAGGAAGAGCCATGGCCTCGGGAACAGACGTCCTCACCACACCTGCCCCCTCTGGGGCCGCGCCCCCCGAGCGCCCCAAGGGCCGGAAGATGGTGCGCTGGTTCGATCCCTTCGTGCTCCTCAAGGCGGGCGTCCGCTCGACGATCTCCACGACGATCGGAGAGCAGGCGGATCGCCGGCTGCTCGATGCGCTGGCGTCGCCGAAGGTGGAGCCCAGCAACTTCTCGGAGGACGAGGCGGGGCGGCCGCGCGAGGAGCTGTGGTTCGACTTCGTGGCGGACCTGGGGGACGGCTGGGACTCCACGTACGCGGTGGCGCAGACGGTGTCACGGCCCACGCTGACGCTGACGGACGAGACGGGAGCCACCTACGAGACGCGCCGGGGCGAGGTGCTCGTCTTCGGAGGGGACGAGGTGTACCCGGAGGCGAGCGTGAAGGAGTACGAGGAGCGCACGGTGCGGCCGTGGGAGGCGGCGATGAGGGGGCAGGGGCCGGCGCCGCACCTGTTCGCGATTCCGGGCAACCATGACTGGTATGACGGGCTGGTGTCCTTCATGCGGCTGTTCTGTCAGGGCCGCCGGACGGCGGGCTGGCAGATGCACCAGCGGCGCAGCTACTTCGCGGTGAAGCTACCGCACGGCTGGTGGCTGCTGGGCACGGACATGCAGCTCGAGTCGGACCTGGACGAGCCCCAGGTGCGCTACTTCCAGGAGCTGGCGAAGCAGATGAAGGAGGAGGACCGGATCATCCTCTGCCTGGCGGAGCCCGCGTGGCTGCTGGCGCAGGTGCGCCCGCCGGGAGAGCGCACGTACCTGGACAACAACCTCGTCTTCCTGGAGCAGCAGGTGCTGGGCAAGAAGGTGAGCGTCTTCCTCACGGGGGACATCCACCACTACCGGCGGCACGCGAACGAGGAGGGGCGGCAGAAGATCATCGCGGGCGGAGGGGGCGCCTTCCTGCACCCGACGCACGTGCCGCGCAAGGAGGCGGCGCTGCCGGAAGGCTTCACCCCGCGCAAGCTGTTCCCGGAGCCCGCGGTGTCCCGGCGGCTGTGCTGGCGCAACCTGGGATTCGTCGGGCACACCCCCACGATGGGCATCTTCACGGGAATCCTCTACCTGCTGCTGGCGTGGATGCAGGTAGCGGACTTGCGCGAGGGCGCCACGGTGGCGTGGAGGCTGTCGCGGGTGCTGAGCACGGCGCTCGTCAACCCGGGAGTCATCCTGCTATCGGTGCTGCTGGTGCTGGGGATGATGGCCCTGGCGGATGGGCGCTTCGGCCGGGCGCGCTGGGTGGCGGGGCTGCTGCATGGCGTGGCGCACCTGGCCGCGTCGCTCTTCGTCTTCTGGGGGGCCTTCGCCGTCACGGGCGCCTTGCTGCCGCCCGGGAGCGTCCCGCAGGAGCTGTTCGGGGCGGTGCTCGTCTTCGCTGGAGGCTTCCTGCTCGGACCGACGCTGCTGGGGCTCTACCTGCTCATCTCGCTCAACGGCTTCGGGGCGCACGCCAACGAGGCGTTCTCCTCGCTGAGCATCCCGGACTGGAAGAACTTCCTGCGGCTGCGCATCGACCGGGACGGGAGCCTGTGGCTCTACCCCATCGGCCTGAGGCGGGTGCCTCGCGCGTGGAAGCGGGCGCAGACGGTGCGGGAGCCGGAGTGGGTGGCGGATGACAAGGACGCCACGCCCCCGGAGCTCATCGAGCCGCCCATCGTCATCGGCGCGGCGCGGACCACGGCTCCCCGCGTGGCGGGGCGGAGCTCGCCCGAGTACGCCGGGCCCGCGGCGCCGTAGTCAGCCCTCGCGCGGGGGGAGGAGGCCCACGCTGACAGCGTACTGCCTCGCGTCCTCGACGGCATTGAAGATGCGGGGAGACTCCGGGAAGACGCGCTCCGCCAGCTCGGCGAGCTTCAACGCCTTCTCCAGCGCCTCCTTCGTCATCTCCATGGCCCAGAATTCGATGAGCCCCGCCCAGGAGTTCTCCAGGGCACGCAGGGCGCTCGCCACGCTCTCCTCGAAGAGCGCCTCCGCCCGCGCGGGTGAGCTGCGGAAGACATCGACGAAGTGGGCGAGTTCCAGCAGCGCCGGAGCCCCCCGGCTGGAGGCCTGGACGGCCTGCTCCAGCAACTGCTCGATCTCCGCGAGCGCCTGCTCCATCTCGACCCCGGGTTCATCGGTCAGTTGCAACAGCCGCGCGAGCTCCAACAGGTTGGGCGTGAACGCGGGACAGTCCCGGGCCAGCTCCCGGAGCCGCTGGAGTTGCTCCGGGCTCGCCTCGTTGGCAGAGCCAGCCTCCCGGGCCGCCCGCATCCGGGCCATCATCTCATCGAGAGTGGGGTGTGCCATGGCAGCCTCAGATCTTCCCCATGAGGCGCGGCTGCTGCTTGATGAGCTTGGCGGCCTCACGCAGTTGGGCCTTCGTCGCGAGACTGAAATCGCCGTCTTTCATCATCTTCTCGATCTGATACAGCGTGTAATCCTTGAGCTGCGAGGGGAAGTCCGTCGCCCGCTGGAGGCGCGCGGGAATCTCCCCCAACTTCGTGTTCAGCTGGGCAATGCGCGCCAGCAGCTGGGTGGCGTGCTGTTGGGAGATCAAACCCGCGGCGCTGGATTCAGCGATGAGCACCTCGGCCTCGGCCAGCTGCCCCTGCGCGATCAGCGCCTGGATACGGGCGACGGCACTGTTGCATTCGGCATGCACGCCGTCGTCTGGCGCCCCCCACTCCACCCCAGGCACATCGGAGCCCTCGCGAATGCCACGAGCGCCAGGAGCACACGCGCCAACCACGAGGGAGAGCCCGCTCAGGAGCACCAGCCAGTTCCGCATGAGCACCTTCCTTCCTGGGGCAGACAGGTCCTCGAGGATAGACCCTCCCCCTCCCTCTCCTAGAGCGGTGAAGACGCACCCTGAGAGAAACCGCACACCGCGGGTTCCGGCGCCCCGGGCCGCCCGGTTATCGTACGGGCAGTGATGCCTCGCCGCCCCCTGCGTCTCCCACAAGGACATACCCGGACACGACAAGCCCAATGGCGACTTTCAGGGACGCCTGATCGACGCCGTCCCATGGGCTGGGGGCGCGCCGCGCGCCTGGACGCGGCCCCGCCCAACCTGGGCCGGAGGCCCACTCCCTGATGGCGGGAGGGCGAAATTCCCAGTAAGAACCAGGAGACAGGAGCGACACCATGGGCGTGATCCAGTTCATCGACGAGTTCCGCGCGCTCCACACGAGGGCGCGGCAGGGGAAGCTGGGGGAGTCCGAGCGCCAGGACTACCTGGCCAAGCGCGAGCAATTCGCGCGGGCCCTGCTCAACGCCCAGGGCCTGATGCTCGACGGGGCCGAGGCCCGGCGCCACTACCGCGTGGCCCACCAGCTCCCCGTGGAGCTGCAGATGGCCTACGGCAACGTGTGGACGAACACGCTGGACATCTCGGCCGGTGGCTTCTCGGTGACGCTGCCGCACGCGGTGGACGTGAAGGAGCGGCCCAGCGCCCTGCTGTACCTGCCGGACGGCTCGACGCTGGCGGGCCGGGTGCGCGTGGTGTCCCAGTTCCAGCGCGCCGACAAGCACCGCGCCTCCTTCGCCTTCATGGACCTGACCGAGCGCGAGATGGAGCTGCTCGAGGGTTTCCTCATCGACTTCGCCCTGGAGCGGGTGGGCATCACCCCTCCGTAGCAGTGCCCCTCGCGACAGGGAGCCCACCCTGGCCGCACCCTGAGAGCAGACACCTCGGAGAGCCGTGATGAGCGCCAATCTGTGGGTGGAGCAGTTCCGGGCGCTCCATGCGCGTGCGCGCAAGGGGCAGCTGCCCGAAGAAGAGAAGCGGCGCTACGCCGCGGCCCGGGAGCAGTTCGCGAGGGCCCTGACGGCGGCGCAGGGCATGAGCCTGCCTCCGGGCCAGTCCGCGCGCCGCAGCTTCCGCATCGCCCAGGGGCTGCAGGTGGACATCGCCTTCGCCTCTGGACCCATCCGGGCCATCACGATGGACGTGTCGGTGGGCGGCTTCTCGGTGATGATGCACAAGCCGCCCGTCGAGTCGGAGAAGCCGGAGTTCACGCTGCGGCTGCCGGGCAACCAGGAGCCGGTGAAGGGCAAGGCCCGGACGGTGTCGGTGCAGCGCAAGATTGGAACCCACCGCGTCTCGTTCTCCATGCACGGCGTGCCCGAGAAGGACACGGAGCGGCTGGAGACGGCGCTGTTCGACCTGGCGCTGGAGCGCATCAAGTAGGGCCGCCGCCCGAGGGCGGAGAGGACCTGGCGCAATAGACGTTGGGGGCCACGCAGCGGGCGGGCTCGGCGGTGCCGGTGAGGCTCTCGGCGTGCCCGAGGAAGAGGTAGCCCGAGGGGAGCAGCCGCCGCATCAGGGCGCTCAGCGCCTGGGCCCGGGCCTGGGCGCCGAAGTAGATGAGGACGTTGCGGCAGAAGACGAGCTCGAAGGGCCCCTGCGGCCAGCCGCGCTCGTCGCTCAGGTTGACGCGGGCGAAGCGCAGCACCTCGCGCAGCTCCGGCCCCGCCTGCATCCACCCTTCCTGGCTGCGCACGCCCTTGAGCATGAAGGCGCGCAGCAGGGGCCGGGGGATGCCCGCCGCCTTCTCCATCGGCCACAGCCCCTGCCGGGCGCGCTCCAGGGCCCAGGTGGACAGGTCCGTCGCCAGCACCTCCACCTCCCAGCCCGAGCCCGGGGGGAAATGCGAGAGCAGCGTCATGGCCAGCGAGTAGGGCTCCTCGCCCGTGGAGCACCCCGCGCTCCACACGCGCACGCGCCGCTCCATCAGCCCCTGCGCCGCCCGCCGCGTCCACTCCGGGAAGACGCGCTGGCGCAGGAAGTCGAAGTGCTGCGGCTCGCGGAAGAAGTGCGTCTCGTTGGTGCAGAGGCAGTCCATCATCCGCACCCGCTCGGCCTCGTTGCCGCGCGCGGTGACGAAGCGGTAGTAGGCCCCGAAGGACGCCAGCCCCAGCGCGCGCACCCGCCGGGACAGCCGCCCCACCAGCAGCGCCTGCTTCGTGGGGCCCAGGTGGATGCCGGCCTCCCGCTCCACCAGCGTCTGGAAGAGGGAGAACTCCCGCTCCGTCAGCGGCAGCGGGCCCACTCCGGGCAGCGCGGTCTCCGCCGGAGCCGCGGCCCTCATGCGCCCCCACCCGGGGCGGAAGCGCCGGCCAGGCCCAGCAGCTCCTCCGCGCTCAGCACCCGGTCCAGGTCCAGCAGGAGGATGAAGCGCTGCTCCTGCCGGCCCATGCCTCGCAGGTAGTCCACCGGGGCGCGCGTGCCGAAGGCGGGCGGCGGCTCGATGTCGTCCGGCCCCAGGTCGAGCACCTCGCTGACCGAGTCGGCCAGCAGCCCCAGCGTGGTGCGCTCCCCGTCCAGCAGCGCCTCGACGATGACGAAGCACGTCCAGCGGGTGATGGGACGCGGGCCGAGTCCCATCTTCATCGCCAGGTCCACCACGGGCACCACCCGGCCCCGCAGGTTGATGACGCCCAGCACCGCCGGAGGCATGCCCGGCACCCGGGTGATGGGCACGTGCTCGATGATTTCACGGATGCGCAGCAGCTCGAGGGCGTACGTCTCGCCCGCCAGCGAGAAGCCCAGGTACTGCGCCGGACGGGCGACTTCGGATGCGGTGTTCGTGTTCGTGCTCATGGAGAGGCCTTCAGTCCTGGAAGCGCTTGAGGTCATGGGCCGGACCGCGGGGGGGCACCTGGGTGGGCAGCGGCTGCGCCACCGCCTTCAGCCCCTGTGCCGGCGAGTGCACCACGGGCAGGTGCACCGGCCCTGGCCTCAGCGAGCGCACCGGCTGCGCCATGCCGTGCATCGGCCGCGCCTCCTCCGCCATCCGGAAGAACGTCATCATCTGCTGCAGCGACTCGGCCTGTGCCGCCAGCTCCTCCGCCGTCGACGACAGCTCCTCCGCCGCCGACGCGTTTCTCTGCGTCACCTGGTCCACCTGCACCATCGCCCGGTTCATCTGCACCACCCCGCTCGCCTGCTCCCTCGACACCGCCGCCACCTGCTGCACCAGCTCCGCCGTCTTCCGAATCGACGGCACCAGCTCCTTCAGCAGCTTCCCCGAGCGCTCCGCCACCTTCACGCTGCTCCCCGCCAGGCTCCCTATCTCCTTGGCCGCCTTCTGGCTCCTCTCCGCCAGCTTCCTCACCTCCGCCGCCACCACCGCGAATCCCCTCCCGTGCTCCCCCGCCCTCGCCGCCTCCACCGCCGCGTTCAACGCCAGCAGGTTCGTCTGGTACGCAATCTCCTCCACGATGGAGATTCTCTCGGCGATTGCCGCCATCGCCTCCACCGTCTCGTTCACCGCCAGCCCGCTCTCCTCCGCCTCCGCCGCTCCCCGCAGCGCCATCGCCTCCAGCTGCTTGCTCGTCTCCGCGTTCTGGCTGATGGACGTGCTCAGCTGCTCCAGGCTCGTCGTCGTCTCCTCCACCGACGCCGCCTGCGTGCTCGTCCCCTGTGACAGCGCCTGTGCGGCCGCCGCTACCTGCCCCGAGGCTCCCGACAGCGAGCCCACCGCCCCCCGCACCTCGCCCATCACGCCGCCAAGGCGCTGCACCATCTCCCGCAGTCCCGCCATCATCCGCGCCGTCTCGTCCTGGCCCCTCACCTCGATGGTGCCCGTCAGGTCTCCCGAGGCCAGCTTGCCCGTGAGCCCCACCGCCTCGTTCAGCGGCCGGGTGATGCTGCGCGCCAGCACCCACGCCAGCAGCACCGCCAGCAACGGCCCCACCAGGCCTCCCATCACCAGCATGTCTTTCAACCGCTCCACGCCCGCGCCGGCCACCTTGTTGCGCTCATCGCGCGCGGCCCCCTCGGCCTTCCGGAGGGCCTCCGCCGTGAGGTTCAGTTCCTCCATGATCTTCCGGCCCTTGCCGCTCTTCACGTACTCGGTGAGCTGCTCCAGGGGGATGCGCCCGGCGTCCACGTCCCGGCGCAGCGCCACCTGGTGCGCCAGGTGCGGAAGGAACTGCTGCTGGTACTGATCCAACAGTTTCTGGAGCAACTCCCGCTCCTGGAGGCCAATGGCGCTCTTCTCCTTCAACTGCGCATGGGCCTGGAGGAACTGGGCCTGCAATTGCGGCTGCGGCTCGAGGAAGGACTCATCACCCGTGAGCGAATGGCCTCGCACCCGGCCATTCATCTCCAGCAGGAAGCCCCTCAAGGTCTGGACGTCACCGATGACCTCATAGGAGCGGTAGTTCGCCGCGGCGGCATCCACCAGGCCGAGGAAGAGGGCGTAGGAGCCCCAGATGATGGTGACGAGCAGGGCAACGGGCGCGCCGAATCCGAACTGGAGCTTCCGGGAGATACTGAGGTTGTCGAGCATGGAGGTGTGGACCCTGTCCTAGAAGCGCTTGAAGTCATGATCCGAGCCGGCCGCGGCGCGCTCGGGTACCGCCGGGAAGGACGTGGGTGACACCTGGGTGGGCAGCGGCTGCGCCACCGCCTTCAGCCCCTGTGCCGGCGAGTGCACCACGGGCAGGTGCACCGGCCCTGGCCGCAGCGAGCGCCCCGGCTGCGCCATGCCGTGCATCGGCCGCGCCTCCTCCGCCATCCGGAAGAACGTCATCATCTGCTGCAGCGACTCGGCCTGTGCCGCCAGTTCCTCCGCCGTCGACGACAGCTCCTCCGCCGCCGATGCGTTGCGCTGCGTCACCTGGTCCACCTGCACCATCGCCCGGTTCATCTGCACCACCCCGCTCGCCTGCTCCCTCGACACCGCCGCCACCTGCTGCACCAGCTCCGCCGTCTTCCGAATCGACGGCACCAACTCCTTCAGCAGCTTCCCCGAGCGCTCCGCCACCTTCACGCTGCTCCCCGCCAGGCTCCCTATCTCCTTGGCCGCCTTCTGGCTCCTCTCCGCCAGCTTCCTCACCTCCGCCGCCACCACCGCGAATCCCCTCCCGTGCTCTCCCGCCCTCGCCGCCTCCACCGCCGCGTTCAACGCCAGCAGGTTCGTCTGGTACGCAATCTCCTCCACGATGGAGATTCTCTCGGCGATCGCCGCCATCGCCTCCACCGTCTCGTTCACCGCCAGCCCGCTCTCCTCCGCCTCCGCAGCTCCCCGCAGCGCCATCGCCTCCAGCTGCTTGCTCGTCTCCGCGTTCTGGCTGATGGACGTGCTCAGCTGCTCCAGGCTCGTCGTCGTCTCCTCCACCGACGCCGCCTGCGTGCTCGTCCCCTGCGACAGCGCCTGTGCGGCCGCCGCTACCTGCCCCGAGGCTCCCGACAGCGAGCCCACCGCCCCCCGCACCTCACCCAGCACCCCGCCGATGCGCTGCACCATCTCCCGCATCCCCGCCATCATCCGCGCCGTCTCGTCCCGGCCCTTCACCTCGATGGTGCCTGTCAGGTCTCCCGAGGCCAGCTTGCCCGTGAGCCCCACCGCCTCGTTCAGCGGCCGGGTGATGCTGCGCGCCAGCACCCACGCCAGCAGCACCGCCAGCAACGGCCCCACGATGCCGCCGCCCACCAACATCTGCCGGACCAACGCCGCCTGCCCGGCGGAACTCTTCAGGAGCTCCTCGCGCTGCTTCAGCTCGTCCTGGACGATGGCAATCGAGGTGCTCTGCATGAGCTCCATGAGCTTCCTGCCCTTGCCACTCTTCACGTAGTCGACGACGTGCTCCAGGGGAACGCGTCCGGCATTCGCGTCCCGGCGCAACGTCACCTGGTATGAGAGGTGGGCGAGGTACTGCTGGTGCTGCTCCAGCAACTGTTGCTGCAGGCCTTGCACGTTGGGGTTCTTGGCCGTCAGCTCCTTCCCCTGGTTGTAGCTCTCGAGGGACACGGCCTGCAGCCGCGCCAGCGGTTCCAGGCGCGACTCATCTCCCGTGATCGCGAACTCCAGGGACCGGTTCTCCATCTCCACGATCTGGATGCCCGCGTTGAACATCGCGATCTGTAGATCGTGGAAGCGGTAGTACCCGTCATTGCTCACCAGCATCATGAAGAAGGCGTAGGCCCCCCAGAGGGTGGTGGCGAGCAGCGCGACGAGGACCCCGAAACCGACCTGCAGCTTCCGGGAGATGGTGAGGTTCTGGAGCATGGTTCTCTTTCGGGATGTCGGAGGAAGGTTCGGGCCGCCAGGGCGTCAGCTCACAGCGGCCCGCTGGCGGATGGCGGTGCGCAAGAGCGTGGGCACATCCAGGACGAGCCCCACGCGGCCGCTGCCGAGAATGGTGGAGCCGGACACGCCGGGCAGGTGGCGGAAGAGCCGGCCCAGCGGCTTGAGGACGCACTGGCCCTCGCCGAAGAGCGCGTCCACCACCAGGCCCGCGCGGCTCCCTCCGTGGCCCAGCACGACGACGCTCTCCCGGCCGGCCGCGGGCCCCTGCACGCCCAGCATCTCCCGCAGCCGCAGGTAGGGCAGCGCCCGGCCCCGCAGGTTCAGCACGCCGCCCCCGGGCTGCCCAGTGCGCTCCACCGGCAGCTCCAGGCACTCGCGCACCGCCTCCAGCGGCAGCACATACGTCTCCTCGCCCACCCCCACCGAGAAGCCCTGGATGGTGGCCAGCGTCAGCGGCACCCGCAGCGTCACCGTGGTGCCCTTCCTCTCCTCGCTGCGCAGCGTCACCGAGCCCCGCAGCGCCTCCACGCTCCGGCGCACCACGTCCATGCCCACGCCGCGCCCGGACACCTCCGTCACCGCCTCCGCCGTGGAGAGCCCCGGCAGGAAGACGAGCTCGTCCAACTCCTCCACCGTCATCCGCTCGGGCTCCAGCCCCAGCCCGCGCGCCTTCTCCCGCAGCCGCTCGTAGCGCAGGCCCCGGCCGTCATCGCTCAGCTCCACCACCAGCGAGCCCGGCTCGTGGAAGGCCCTCAGCACCAGCATGCCGCACGCCTCCTTCCCCGCCGCCTTGCGCTCCTCCGGCGTCTCCAGCCCGTGGTCCACCGCGTTGCGCACCAGGTGCAGCAGCGGCTCGCGCAGGCCCTCCACCAGGGCCGTGTCCACCTCCACCTCCTCGCCCTCCAGCACCAGCCGCGCCCACTTGCGCTCCACCCGCGTCAAATCCCTCACCGTGCGCAGGTGCTGCCGGAAGAGCGGCCCCACCGGCACCATCCGCACCCGCATCACCTCTTCCTGCAGCTCCTCGTGCAGCCGGTCCGCCTCGAGGTGCACCTCCAGCGCCTCCTCGACCGTGCCCGTGGCCAGCACCTGTGCCAGCCGCGTGCGCGCAATGGCCAGCTCGCCCGTGAGGATGGCGATGCGGTCCAGCTTCTCCACGTCCACCCGCAGCGTGCGCGCGCGCCGCCCCGCGTGGTCCTCCAGCGACGGCTCCTCCACCCGCGCGGCGTACACGCCCCGCGGCGCCTCCTGCTGGCGCAACGCCTCGGCGCACGCCCGCAGCCGCTCCACCAGCTCCGCGTCCTCCTCGGCCGGCCGCTCCTGCCCCGCGAGCACCGCCGCCAGCAGCTCCCGCAGCCGGTCCACCGTGGCCAGCAGCAGCGTCACGTGCTCGTCCGTCACTGGGAGCCGCCGCTCCACCAGCGTCTCCAGCACGTCCTCCAGCACGTGCGACACGTCCGTCATGCCGGAGAAGCCCATCGCCGCCGCCGCGCCCTTCACCGTGTGCGCGCCCCGGAAGATGGCCCGCAGCCGCTCCTCGTCCGGGTGCTCCTCCATCGAGACGAGCGTCTGCTCCATCTCCGTGAGCAGCTCGCCCGATTCCTCGGCGAAGGTGGCGAGCAGCCGCTCGCGATCCAGTTCCAAGTTCTCCCCCCTCCCTCGAAGCCGCCCGCTCAGGACGGCTTGCCGGCGGCCATGCCGCGGGCGCAGTACAAGGCTCTGCCACCTTCCGTCGCGAGCAGCTCCAGCAGCTCACGGTCCCCGGGCTCCAAGCGCGGTTTGTGGGGTAGCAGGCCGAACAGCACCATCATCCCGAGGACGTGCCCTCCGAGTCTCAGGGGCACACACGCCCGCGGCCCGTCTGTCCGGTTCTGAGCGCACCCCGTGTCCAGCAACTCATCCAGCCAGGAAGCCCCGGTACGCGCCGAGCGGCCAATGGGGCCGTCCTCTCCCAGCGGCAGCCGGCGGAAGCGCTCGGCGTCGATGCCCAGCGACACGCGCAGCACCAGCTCCGCGCCCTCGCGCTCGAAGATGCCCAGCGTCTCGGAGCCCACCAGGTTGATGAGCAAGTCTTGGAGGATGTCCAGCAGCTCGAGCGGCTGGAGCGTCTCGTGCAGCCGCTGGGTGGCCACGCGCAGACGCACCAGGTGGGCGAGCTCCGCCTCCACCAGGCCCTGGCGCTGGGCCCGCCATTGCTCGTCTTCCTCGCGCCGGGCGAGCGAGGCCCGCAGCCGTCCGTTCTCCGCGCGCAGGGTGGCCACCTCCGCGCGCAGGGCCTCGTTCTCGTGGCGTAGCTCCTCCCTCATGCGCTCCGCGCCTCCTCCAGGTGGCTGCGCACCTTGGCCAGCAGCTCCTCGCCATCGAAGGGCTTGGTGATGTAGTCGGTGCACCCGCTCTCGAAGCCCTGGCGCACGTAGTGCGGCTCGCCCCGGGTGGTGACGAGGATGATGGGCACGTTCTTCGTGTCCGGGCGTGCGCGCAGGGCGCGGCACGTCTGGAAGCCGTCCATGCGCGGCATGAGCACATCCAGGAAGATGAGGTCCGGCCGCTCGGTGGAGGCCTTGTCGAGCGCCTCCTGGCCGTCGCGGGCGGTGAGCAGCTCATAGCCGCAGTGGGCCAGCATCATCCGGTGCAGCAGCAGCACGGTGCTCGAGTCGTCGACGAGGAGGATCTTCTTCCTGGCCATGACGTTCCTCTGGGAAAGCGGGTGGAGAAGCGGGACTCACATGAGGCTGCTGCCGCGGATGAGCTCGCGCAGCTGCATCAGCCGGCGGGGGCTCATCCCCAGGAACTGGATGCCCATGCCCAGCGGGTAGGTGGCGGTGCGGCGCGAGGTGTAGGGGTTGGACCAGGAGACGAGGCCGGGGCCCTCGAGCACCTCGCGGGTGGTGGGCAGATGGATGCGCAGCTCCAGCGCGGCGCCGGGGCGCGCGGGCACCAGGGTGCGCACGAAGAGGGCCCCGGGGCTGAGCGCGTTGGAGTAGCAGGAGGACCAGGAGAAGGTGCCCACCTCGCGGTACTCCACCGGGCAGACGAAGGGCACGCGCTCGTCCACCAGCAGCGCGGCCAGGTTGCGCTGGAGCTGGCCGTTGATGCGGGCCAGCAGGTGGCGGGGCGCCAGGGTGCGCGCGCTCAGCCACACCTGCCCGAGCATGGGCACCTCGGTGACGTCGCCGTCGGCCACCACCACGGTGGGCACCCGCCCCAGGCGCGCCTCGGTGCGCAGGCGCTCCACGCGCATCATCTCCTCGGCCGAGGTGACGGGGGCGCGCGTGAGCAGCAGGTGGATGGGCTCGCCGTACTCGGCCGCGCGGGCCACGGCCTTCTCGGCGGTGGGCGCGTACAGCAGGTGGTGGCCACACGCCTCCAGGTCCGCGCCCAGGCCACCGGGCGCGCCCGGCGCCTCGCCCACCAGCAGCACGGTGCGCGGGGTGCGCCGCTCCAGGGGCCTCACCGGAGAGGCGGGCGTGCGCTCGCGCAGCACGTCGATGCGCGCCTGCAGCTCGGCGAGGCGCACCGGACCCAGCATGCAGTCCTCGGCCCCGCCCTGCACGCACGCCTCCAGCAGCTCCGCCGGCGTGTGGTCTCCCACCACCACGAGGATGGGCACGTCTCCGTTCTGCGCGTGGCCCCGCAGCGCGGCGAAGCCGGGCGAGCCGTCCGCCGGCAGCACCCGCCAGTCCACCACCACCATCAACGGCCGCAAGCGGCTGAGCTCCACCCGGGCGCCCAGCAGGTTGTCCACCGACACCACCTCGCAGCCCACCGCGCGCAGCAGGGGCGTGAGGTACAGCCGCAGCTCCTTGGCCTGGTCGACGAGCAACACCTTGCGCGAGGGCTCCGCGGACACTCCGGACTGCTGAGACAGTGCGTGCGTAGCGAATGACATGACGCTTTCCCCCCGTGGGCCCGTGCCCCTCTCATTCCTTGACGACTGCAAGGAATCCAGGAGCACTGCGAGTAACATACATGAAAGGGAATACGGGAAACCATGCCTGCTCGCCTACTGTCCCGGAGCACGGGGCGTGGCGCGTGGACGCTAGCGGACACTCCCCTCTCCCCCCGGGGTCATCTCCCCCTCTTCCCCTGGAAAAGCCGGGGTTTGCTCCATCCGCTACCGGACAAGACACGGCCTTCGGGGCGGGTCGGACATGGCCCTACCGGAGGCCGATTGTCCGGGACTCCACAACATTTGAAATACCGCTTTAAGACAGGCAAAACATTACAGACCGCACGCAGGGAATGATCCATCCCGGACAAAAACTCTCATGAGTTGGGGATGACCCATGTAAGGAATTGGCAGCCCCTTCCCCGCTCTCGAACACGCGGGTATGAGGGGACCCATGACCGATGCCATCCTCGTCATGGTGACCGCGCCCACGGCCGACAAGGCGGCGGAGCTTGCCCGCACGCTGGTGGAGGAAGGGCTGGCGGCGTGCGGCAACGTGGTGCCCGGCCTGCGCTCCATCTACCGCTGGGAGGGCCAGGTGCACGACGAGCCGGAGGCGCTGCTCATCCTCAAGACGCGTGCCCCGCTCTTCGAGGCGCTGCGCGAGCGCGTGGTGGCGGTGCACCCCTACCAGTGCCCCGAGGTGCTGCGGCTGGACGTGGCGGAGGGCCACGCGCCGTACCTGCGGTGGATTGGCGACAACGTGCGCCCGGTGCCCTGAGCGCCGCGAAGCCGGGTTCGCACCTGTGCCGGAAACGGCACACCGCGCCCACGTCCCGGGCGGCTTCCACTGCCCGGCCCCGGACAGGCGCGGTGGCGGTCCGGACGTTGCACCGCGGCGCGGCCATGACCGCCTTCCTGTCCCCCCCTTCCAGCCTCTCCCTGCTGCTCCTCCTGCTGCTCGCCCCGGGCGTGGGCCTCGCTGGCCAGGAGGCGCTGACCCCCACCGCCTCCGGGCAGCCCGGCACGCAGGAGGGAGCCTCCCTCCGGCTGCGCGAGGACGACTGGACGCAAGAGGACGCCCGCCCTTCGCGCGGCCTGCGCATCCTGGCGGAGACAGGGGCCGGCCTGCTGACGGGCCTGGGAGGGGGCGTCGCCGGCGCGTTCGCCGGGGGCGCGTTGTGCGAGGCGGGAGTCGTCGGCTCCAAGAGCGGCTTTCTCTCCTGCCTGGAGCCGGCCGCCAGCGGGCTGCTGCTGGGGGCGGGCGCCGGGTTCGCCCTGGGCGTCTGGTGGGGGGGCGAAGCGGCCGGTGGGGACGGAAGGCTGCTCGGTGCGCTGGCCGGGTTCGGCTCGTGCGCCGCGCTGGGCCTGCTCTGGGGAGTGGCCGCCGGTACCCCCTCCACCGGGCTCCTCGTCGCCATCCCCCTCTCGCTGATCGGCTCCATCGTGGGCTACGAGCTCACCCAGCAGGCCCCGGCCTCCGGCCCCCAGGCCCCGGCCGTGGCCTCCGCTCGCTTCCAGCCCGTGCTGGCCTTCTCCTCGCGGGGCGCGCTGGTGGGCCTGGGCGGAAGTTTTTGACCGGGGCATCCTGCCCCGAGGGGGGCGGTGATCGACGCCGGGTGCGCGAAATGCGACACTTCCCCACGGAATCGGCCCCCCGCCCCTGATCCAGCACGTCGTGCCGGGGTGGTAGAAACAAGGCCCGTTTCCCTCACGCGTTCACAAGGAAAGGCCTGCTCATGACGCTCGCAAGTCGGGAGGCTGCCTACGGCTCATGGAAGTCCCCCATCACCGCCGACATGATCGCCACCCAGACGCTGTCGCTGGGCGAGGTGGCCGTGGATGGCGATGACGTGTACTGGGTGGAGGTGCGCCCGAGCGAGCGGGGACGGCATGCCATCGTCCGGCGCTCGGTGGACGGGACGCTCACGGACATCCTCCCCGCGGCGGGAGAGGGCCGGGTGGCCTACAGCTCGCAAAGCCTGGTGTACGGCCATGGCGGCGGCTCCTTCGCGGTGTCCGAGGGGCTGGTGGTCTTCGTCAACCACGCGAGCACCGGGCTGCACGTGGACCAGCGGCTGTACCGGGTGAACCCGGGCCGCACGCCGGTGCCGCTGACGGCGGACACGGGCGGCAAGCACCGCTTCGGCGACCTGGTGATGGACCGGACGCGCAACCGCGTGGTGTGCGTGCGCGAGGACTGGCGCAACCTGAAGGACGGGCAGCCGCGCGCCTCGCTGGTGGCGGTGGACATCGACGGGCAGCGGCAGACGGTGCTCACCGAGGGGCGGGACTTCTACTCCTCGCCCACGTTGAGCCCCAACGGCCGGCGCATGGCGTGGCTGGCGTGGGACTACCCCTGCATGCCGTGGGACGGGTGCGAGCTGTGGGTGGCGGACGTGGACGAGCTGGGCGTGTTGCACCACCCGAGGCTGGTGGCGGGCGGCACCACCGAGTCCGTCTTCCAGCCGGAGTGGAGCCCGCAGGGCGAGCTGTACTTCGTGAGCGACCGCAACGACTGGTGGAACCTCTACCGGCTGCAGGGGCGCAGCGTGGTGCCGGTGCTGGAGCGCGAGGCGGAGTTCGGCACGGCGCAGTGGCAGCTGGGCATGTCCACCTACGCCTTCATCTCGCCGCGGCACGTGGTGTGCGCCTTCAACGAGCAGGGCCAGTGGAAGCTGGGGCGGCTGGACGTGGTGCTGGGCCAGTTCGCGGAGCTGGCCACGCCCTTCACGGACGTGTCGCAGGTGCGCGGGGGCTTCGCCACGGCGTACTTCGTGGGAGGGGGGCCGGAGCAGCCGGCGAGCGTGGTGCGGCTGGACATGGAGTCGGGCAAGCCGCAGGTGCTCAAGGCGTCCACGCGGATGCCCGAGGAGCTGGTGCCCTACCTGTCGCGCTGCGAGCCGCTGCACTTCCCCACCACGGAGCTGGGCGAGGCCCACGCCTGGTACTACCCGCCCACCAACCCGGGCTACAGCGCGCCGGCGGGCGAGAAGCCGCCGCTGCTCATCATGAACCACGGGGGCCCCACGGCCTGCGCGTCGACGAAGCTGGACTGGACCATCCAGTACTTCACCAGCCGGGGCTTCGCGGTGGTGGACGTCAACTACCGGGGCAGCACGGGCTACGGGCGCGAGTACCGCCTGTCGCTCTACGGCAACTGGGGCGTGATGGACGTGGATGACTGCGCCAACGCGGCGCTGCGGCTGGTGCAGGAGGGCAAGGCGGACGCCAAGCGGCTGGTGGCGCGCGGCAGCGGCTCGGGCGGGTATACGACGCTGTCGCTGCTGGCCTTCCGCGACATCCTCCGCTGCGGCACCAGTTCCTGCGCCATCTCCAACCTGGAGACGCTGGTGGAGCACGCGGAGAAGTTCGAGGCCCACTACATGGACCAGGTGCTCGGCCCCCTGCCCGAGTCCAAGCAGCTGTTGCAGGACCGCTCGCCCTGCTTCCACCTGGACAACATCAAGCGCAGCCCGGTGCTCTTCATCCAGGCGCGGCTGGACGGCCAGACGTCGCAGCGGGAGACGGAGGAGATGATGCGCAAGCTGCGCGCCAACAGCGTGCCGACGGCGATGCTGCCGGTGGACGGCGAGCCGTATGGCCCGCGCATCACCACCGACACCAAGAAGGCACTGGAGGCCGAGCTGTCCTTCTACTCGCGGGTGATGGGCCTGGCGCTGGCCGAGCCGCTGGAGCCGGTGGCGCTCGAGCCCGCGCTGCCCGAGGGCCCGCGCCGCTAGGGGCTCACAGGCCGTCGGGCGGCAGCGCGGCCACGGCGGCCATCAGGTTGCGCGTCATCTCGGCGCTGAGCTCGCCTTCGTGCAGGAAGGCGATGCCCACCACGGCGCGCACCTGTCCGGCCGCGTCGAGCACGGGCAGCGCCACCGAGGCGCGCACCGGCACGCTCCGGGCCCCGGGCTGCACGCGGCCACTCTCGTCCGTCTGGAGGTTGCACACCTGCACCGGCTCGCCGGAGGCCATGGCGATACCTGCCAGGCCCTTGCCTCGGGGCACCACGCGCACCGCCTCCACCACCGGAGGAGGAATATTGAGCGCGGCCACCAGCTCCAGCGCGTCGCCCCGCCTCATGTGGACGGTGCCGGCCATGCCCCCCCGAGCGGAGGTGAAGGACTCCAACCACGACTGGTACGGCGTTGCGGCTGCATCCATGCGGTTGCTCCCTGTCAGGCCCCTGTCCGGGGCGCTTTCGTGGCTCAGAACCCAACGCCCAGCGTGAAGGAGGCCGTGGGTTGGAAGGCGGCCTGCGGCTGCAGCAGCCGCGGCGCGTGGTGGAAGTACGCCGCCCCGAGGCCCAGCTCCCCGACGAGCTCGAAGCCCGCGCTCACGGGCAACAGCGCCCGCAGTGAAGCACCCACCTCGGGCCCGGCCGTCTCGACCCCCGAGGGCCCGGTGCCCTCGAAGTGGAAGCCGCTCCCATCCGCTCCCAGCTGCAGCTCGGCGAACCCGGCGTTGACGCGGGGCTGGAGCCAGCCCAGGGGCGTCTTCCAGGAGGTGAGCATGAAGTGGGCGCGGAAGTGGGCCACCTCCGGCTCGTCCTCGTGGTGGAGGAAGCCCGAGCCGTTGCCACAGGCCTCCACGCTGAACCGCTCGAGCGGAGACAGCTCCAGGCAGAGGGTGGGCCGGCTGCTGGAGGTGGACGCGCCGATGCGCAGGTTGCCGTAGTTGCGGGGCGCCACGTCGTGAGCCGACTCGACGGTGGCGGCGACATCCTCCGCCCGGGAGAGCCCCGCCCCCAGCAGGGCCACTGCGAACGAGAGCCGGACACAAGGCGAGCTCAACGGCATGTGACGCTCCGGGGTCAGGAGGAGGAGCCCCGAAGTGTAGAGAGAGCGGGCAGACAGGCGCCACGCCCGTCGCACGGAGTGCTGCTCCCGAGTGGCTGAAGCGCACACGGGAGGACGAAACGGGCGGCGCGCAGGTTGTTGATGGGGACCTGCATTGTCAGCTTCCCTACACGGCCCCGCGTGGGTGGTCGGGAGGCGTGCATGGCTCATCCGTTCATCTGCTCGGTGGAGCCCGGTGCGGCCGCTGGGTCCACCGGAGCCCTCGCCCGTCCCTGGCGGCGCCGCGTCATGAGTGGGCTGCCTCCTGGACGGCCCGAGCGGGCGAGCACCGGGGCACGGGGAGCAGGCCAATGACGGAGCAGATCGCGCCGTGGGAGTGGGGCGTCTTCGGGGTGGTCGTGCTGGCGATGATCTTCGTCGACCTGCTCGCCCACCGGACGAAGCGCGGGGAGACGAAGAAGGCGGCGTATCTCTGGAGTGGCGTGTGGATCGCCGTGGGCCTGTCCTTCGGGCTCTTCGTCTGGGCGAGGCATGGAGGCCACACCGCGCAGGAGTACCTGGGCGCCTACCTCATCGAGAAGAGTCTCAGCCTGGACAACCTGTTCGTCTTCCTCGTCATCTTCTCCAGCCTGAGCGTGCCCGAGGACAAGCAGCGGCGCGTGCTCTTCTGGGGCATCTTCGGGGCGCTGGTGTTCCGCGGCCTGTTCATCTTCCTGGGCCTGGAGGCCATCGAGCGCTGGCACTGGGTGGTCTACGTCTTCGGCGCCATCCTGCTCTTCGCGGCCTGGCGCGTGGCACGCCGCCATCCCTCGGAGGAGTCGGACAACAAGGTGGTGGGCTGGCTGGAGAAGCGCCTGCCGGTGACGACGGAGTACGAGGGCAAGCAGTTCTTCAAGCACGTGGACGGCAGGCGGCAGGCGACACCCCTGCTCATCGCGCTGATCGCCATCGAGCTGTCGGACGTGGCCTTCGCCATCGACTCGGTGCCGGCGGCGCTGTCGGTGAGCCACAACCTCTTCGTGGTCTACACCTCGAACGTGTTCGCCATCCTCGGGCTGCGCGCGCTCTACATCGCCCTGGCCAAGACGGTGCACGAGCTGCGCTACCTGCACTGGGGACTGGCGGCGGTGCTCGCGTTCGCCGGGTTGAAGATGATTCTGTCCGACTGGGTCCACGTGTCCCCGCTGGTCTCGGTGGCCATCATCGTGACGTGCATCGGTATCTCGGTGGGGTTGAGCATGCGCGCGCGCAAGCGGGACGCCGTGAGGAAGGCCCTGCCTCGCGACGAGCGGCCCCGCGGTGGACGGCGGGAAGAGGTCCACGCCTGAGCCCCACCCTCCCCTCTCTCTCTCAACCTCTTCCCTCTCCCTCCGGGAGAGGGCCAGGGTGAGGGTACCGGAGACCCCGGGTTGAACCCCGGTGGATCCGAACCCGAGTCCACGAGATACCCTCACCCCGTCCCTCTCCCGAGGGGAGAGGGGAAATTGGGCGCGGGGAAATTGGGCGCGGGGAAATTGGGAACTCAGTGCAGCGGTGCCTCCTGCCCGGCGGCCCGTCCCTCGATGCCGAAGGTGAACCGTCCGTCCGCGAAGTCCACGAGCACCCGGTCCCCCTCGCGCACCTCGCCTCGCAGCAGCATCCGGCTGAGCTCCGTCTCCAGCTCGCGCTGGATGACCCGCCGCAGCGGCCGGGCGCCGTACTTCGGGTCGAACCCGCGCCGCGCCAGCTCGTCCTTCGCCGCCTCTCGCACCTCCAGCAGGACGTTCTGCCCGTGCAGCTTGCGCCGGGTCGACGCCAGCATCGAGTCCACGATGCGGTTGAGCTGCTCCCGGTCGAGCGCGTGGAAGACGATGATCTCATCGATGCGGTTGAGGAACTCTGGCCGGAAGTGGTGGCGCAGCGCGTCCATCACCGTCGAGGCCACGCGCTCGTCCTCCAGGCTCACGCCGCCCTCCGAGGGCCGCTGGAACCCCAGCGCTCCCTTGTTGAGGCCCAGCTGCTCGGCGCCCAGGTTGGACGTCATGATGATGACGGTGTTCTTGAAGTCCACCGTGCGCCCGCGCGAGTCGGTGAGCCGCCCGTCGTCCAATATCTGCAGCAGCAGGTTGAAGACGTCCGGGTGGGCCTTCTCGATCTCATCGAAGAGCAGCACCGAGTAGGGCCTGCGCCGCACGGCCTCGGTGAGGCGGCCGGCCTCCTCGTAGCCCACGTAGCCCGGGGGCGAGCCGATGAGCCGGCTCACCGTGTGCCGCTCCAGGTACTCGGACATGTCGAAGCGGAGCATCGCGTTCTCGTCGTTGAAGAGGTAGTCGGCGAGCGCGCGCGCCGTCTCCGTCTTCCCCACCCCGGTGGGCCCCAGGAAGATGAACGAGCCGATGGGCCGGCCCGGATCCTTCAGCCCCGCGCGGGCGCGGCGCACCGCCTCGGAGATGGCGCGCAGGGCTTCCTCCTGGCCCACCACGCGCTGGCGCAACGACTGCTCCATCTCCAGCAGCCGCTGCGACTCCTCCTGCTGCAGCTTCTTCGCCGGAATCCCCGTCCACTCACTCACCACCGTGGCGATCGCCTCCGGGGTGACGGTGGGCTCGGCCACGCCCCGGGCCTGTTGCCACTGCGTGCGCAGCCCCTCCAGCTCCGCGCGCAGCGCCTCGAGCTCTCCCTTCAGCCGCGAGGCCTCCTGGTAGCGCTCGCCGGCCACCGCCGCCTCCTTGTCCTTCTCCTTCTGCGCCAGCCGCTCCTCCATCTCCTTCATGCGGCCCGGCTCGGTGTGCGCCCCCAGCCGCACCATCGCCGCCGCCTCGTCGAACAGGTCGATGGCCTTGTCCGGCAGGAAGCGGTCGCTGATGTATTTGTCGGCCAGCTCCACCGCGGCGGTGAGCGCGGCGTCGGTGATCTTCACCCGGTGGTGCGCCTCGTACGAATCGCGCAGGCCCCGGAGGATTTCAATGGCCTGCTCGGGGGTGGGCTCGGCCACCATCACCGGCTGGAAGCGGCGTTCCAGGGCGGCGTCCTTCTCGATGTGTTTGCGGTGCTCGTCGAGCGTGGTGGCGCCCAGGCACTGCAGCTCGCCCCGCGCCAGGGCCGGTTTGAGCATGTTCGCGGCATCCATCGAGCCCTCGCCCGCGCCCGCCCCGACGATGGTGTGCACCTCGTCGATGAAGAGGATGACCTGGCCCTGGAGGGCGCGGATCTCCTCCATCAATCCCTTGAAGCGCTCCTCGAACTCGCCGCGGAACTTCGAGCCGCCGATGACACTCGCCAGGTCCAGCGAGAGCACCTTCTTGTCCCGGAGCACGTCCGGCACCTCGCCCGAGACAATGCGCTGGGCCAGGCCCTCGGCGATGGCCGTCTTGCCCACGCCCGGCTCACCGATGAGCACCGGGTTGTTCTTCGTCTTGCGGCTGAGGATGCGGATGACGCGGTGGATCTCCTTCTCGCGGCCGATGATGGGATCCAACTCGCCCGCGTCCGCCAGCGCGGTGAGGTCGCGCGTGAAGCGGGTGAGGTGGGGCGGAAGCCGCTCCGCCGCCCGCCCACTCGCGGAGGTGGCCGCCGCGCCTTGAGGCTTCAGCAGTTGCCGCAGCTCGTCCGGGTCGATGTCGGAGAGGAACTGGGCGGCGAAGCTCTCGCCCTCGGCCATGATGGCCAGCAGCAGGTGCTCGGGGCCGATGAAGGTGTGCCCCATCTGCACCGCCTGGAGCTTCGCCAGTTGCAGCACGCGCTTCATCCCCGAGGACAGCCCCACGCCCTCGGCTCGCAGCGGCTCACGCCGCTCCATCACCTGCGCCAGCCGGTAGGCGTACTCGTCCATGTCCGTGCCCTCGAGCTCCAGGGCCAGACGGATCTCGGAGACCTTCTCGCTCAGCGCCAGCAGCAGGTGCTCGATGCGGATGCGCTCGTACCCCCACTCCAGCGTCAGCCGCCCCGCGTGCTCCAGCACCTGCTGCGCCATCTCCGAGAGCTGCGAGAGGATGTTCTCCCGCCTCGGCCGGGAACCCGGCATCTGCGCGAACAGGCTCTCCAGCGAGCTGGAAGCCCCTGTCTCCGCGTCCATGCCCATGGCGCTCGCACAGTGGTTGCACAGGCCGAGGGTGCGCCCCTCGGCCCGCTCCTGCTTGAGGAACACCACCGCGGGTCTGGCCCGGCAGTTCTCACACACCATCGTGCGCCACCTCCGCCCCTTCTCCTGCAAGCTAGGGATGTGGCCGGGGAGCAACCATGGTGCAGCGGAACATGCGCGGGCGGGCAGCCGAGCCCCACCCAGCCCGTCCCGGGGATTTCCAAACACCCTGGCCCCGGAGCTATTTTCACCTCCCTGGGACGGCGAACATGAGCGCGCACGACAACAAAGGTGGCGGACCGCGCAGGTACTGGCTGCTCGCGGGCGGGGTGCTGCTCCTGCTGCTGGCGGTGCTCGGGCTTCTCCGCTTCCGCAGGGTGCCCCGCCCCGCGCCCCAGGTGACCCAGGCCGAGAACCCGGCGAACGGAGGCGTCGCCTCGCTGCGGGGCTGGGTGGAGGACGAGGGCGGTTTCAGGGTGGCGGGCGCACGGGTGCTGGCCTTCGACAGCCGCACCGCCCGGGGCCCCGCGTCCCCCTGTCCCTCGACGGGCGCGGACAGCCGCCTCTTCGCCCAGAGCTGTCCCGAGGCCGGGGCGATGCTGGAGCAACTCCGCGCCTCCGGTGGACTGGAGCCGCGCCCCCTCGCCACCGCCACCACGGACGCACGCGGGGACTTCACCCTGAAGATGCCCGCGGGCAACTACCACCTGCTCGCCGAGGTGCGCGGCCGTCCGGTGGCCGTCGTGCGGGAGCTGGGGCCGGGACTGTCGCAGGCGCGGCTGGCGGTGACGGCCACTGCGAACCTGTCCGGCCGGGTGGTGGACGCGGCGGGTGGCGTGCCCCATGCCCGCGTCACCGTGATGGCCCTCGAGCCCCTGCGCGTCCTGCATGAGCTGGAGACGGATGAGACGGGCGCCTTCCAGGTGGCGGGCCTGCTGCCCCAGGCTCGATTCGGCCTCTGGGCGCGTGCGAAGAAGGACACCCCGTCACACGCCGTGGCCGAGGTGGACGCCGCCTCCCCGAAGGTGGAGCTGGTGCTCGACCAGCCCGAGTAGCTCCTTCCCGGAAACAGGAGACCTCCCGGTCGCGCTTGTCGCGAACTTGTCCAACAGTTGGACACCTTTTGGAAGAGCGCACCCGGAGGGGAGAGGTTCCGGCCGCACTCGGGAGCAACTGGTCCGACTGTCGGACCAGTTGGCACGCCGCGCGGCCAGAAGGGACCCTCGTCTTCGCTGCAAGAGCACCAGATTAGTGGCTTCCCCCCTGGACGAGGGCGAGCCGCTCCCGCAGCAGGGCCTCGCGTGGGTACCAGCGCAGCAACGACTCGTAGGTGCGGACGGCCTCGCCGGTCCGGCCCAGCCGCTCCAGCGCGAGGCCCAGGTTGTAACCCGCCTCCAGATAGTCCGGCTTCCGGAGGATTGCGTGCCGCCACGCCTCCACCGCCGCCGCGTCATTGCCGAGCCGGGCATGGCGGCCTCCCACTGCGTAGTGCAGCTCGGCCTCGAAATCGACGCCGTCCACCGCCAGCCGCACCGGCCACACGGACAACGCGAGCACCGCCAGGGCCACCCCCACCGGCACCGCGAGCGAGGACGCACGAGACACCAGCACGTGGAGCCCGAGCGCCGCGAGCACGCACAGCGCCGGGGCGAGGGGCGCCCGGTAGCGGCCGGTGACGAAGAAGAGCACGGATGGAGCGGCGAGCATCAGGGCGGCGCCCGCCACGGTGAGCGCCGCGCGTGCGTCCTCCTTCGCCCGCCACCTGCGCCAGAGCCCCACCAGGCCCGCCGCCGCGAGGGGCCACAGCAGCGCATAGGGCAGCGCGAAGCCGCCGGGCCGCACGGTGAGGGCCGCCAGCACGGGCGACTGCGAGCGGAGGACATAGAGGTCCTCGTTGCGAGGCAGCTCCCGCGCCACCAGCAGCAACCGGGCCTTCCACAGCAGGTTGCCCGCGCACTCGAGCGGCCGCGAGCGGCACCAGTCCAGTGTCTTGCGGTGGAAGTAGGCGTCCTGTGCGGCCGGCGAGTGGAAGCCGCGGCGCACGGGCTCGTCGACGAGCGCCTCCCAGGCCGCACCGGGGCGGATGGCCATGGCCCCGTCCACGTCCGCGTTGTTGCCCAGCCACAGGTTGATGCCGCCGTTGGCGGAGATGAGCACCCACTCGCCCGAGCGCACGCGGTTGGCGGCGGTGGCGCACAGCACCACGGCGGCACAGGCCGTCACGCAGAGCACGGCGCGCAGCGGACGTCCCCGCGCCAGCGCCCAGGCCAGCGGCAGCACGAGCAGCAGCAGCGGCGCCACCGCGAGCGCCCCCAGGCCGATGCACACCCCGCACAGCAGCGCGGTGCCCGGACGGGGAGCCTCGCGGACGGCCAGCCAGAGCGCCGCGGTACCCAGGAAGGTGCCCAGGGAGGTGGCCAGCAGCTCCCCGTCATAGAAGACGAGCGGACCGTGCAGCGCCACCAGCAGGCCCGCGCCCAGCCCCACCGCGTCGCGGCCGGAGCTCCGCCGGGCCACGCCACACGCGAGCGCGGCCGTGAGAGCGCCGAGCAGGGCCTGGAGGAGGCGAGGGCCCCACAGGCCATGCCCGCCCAGCCAATAGAGGCCCCCCAGCACCAACGGGTAGAGCGGGGGCTGCCAGAAGGGGCCGGCGTCGAAGCCCTCGCCCCGTGCCAGCCGCGCGCCCAGGTAGTCGTAGTAATCCGCGTCGATCAGCGGCGCGTCGAAGGCGGGGCCTCGCGCGGTGAGCAGGTACGCCAGGCGCACCCCGAGCGCCACGGCGAAGACGAGCGCCCAGGCCGGCACCCGGGCCCCCAGGGGTAGGCCCGGAGCGGGAGACACGGGTGGCGTGGGAGGCGTCTTGCGTCGCGGAGGGCGGGCCATGAGGGCGGGAAGCCCTCACGAAAGCAGAACCGGCGCGCCAGGGAAAGGAGGCCCGGTCCGACGCGGCCCTCGCGAAAGCGGCTACTTCTTCGCGCGCGAGGAGGAGCTCCGGCGGGTGGTGCCGCCGCGCGAGGTCTTCTTCGCGGCCGTCTTCGCGCGGCCGGTGCGGCCCGCGGCGGCGGTGCGGCCTCCCGTCTTGGCGCCACGGGCGGTGGTGCTCTTGCGCGCCGTCTTGCGCGCGGGCTTCTTCTCGCTCAGCGGCCCCTCCTCCTGGCCGAGCCGGTACGCGCTCCGGGCGCTCTGGCGCGTCTTGCGCTTGGCCTGGCCGGGCGCCGGGGGCTTCAGGTCCACTCCGGCCCGGCGCGCCTTGGAGAGGCCGATGGCGATGGCCTGCTCGCGGGACTCGGACCCGTGCTTGCCCTCCTTCATGTGGTGCATCTCTTCGCGCACGAACTCACTGGCCTGCGTCGTGGGCTTCTTGCCCGTGCGCTTCGCCTGGCGTGCGCGCTGGATGGTCTGTTTCTCCGGCATCCCATGTCCTTTCGTGGAGGTCGCGACCTGAAAACTGGGGATGCCGGGCGGGGTTGACAAGAGGCGGCTGTCAGCTGGACGTCACGGGCGGGACCCGGCTCAGTGGCGCCGCCGCTCGAGCTCTCGCGCGAGATCCTCCTCCAGGAGGCGCAGCATGGCCTCGGCGTCGAAGGACTCGTCGCCCTCGCGCCACACCAGCAACGGGTCCACACTGCCCAGGCGCTGGGCCAGGTTACGCAGCCGCTCCAGGGCCCGCTCCATGGTGGCCACGGTGGGCTCGCTCTCGGGGCTGCGCTGGCGCAGCACGGCGATGCACAGCTCCAGCGTCTGCAGCGGGGTGTTGGTGGCGTCGCGGACCGCGATGAAGAGCCGGGCCACCCGCTCCAACGCCTCGGCCTCGGCACGCGCCTCGCGCAGCTTCAGCTCGATGTTGTGGCTGCGCACCCGGTAGGCCAGCATCGCCAGCGCCACGCCGCCATAGATGAAGGTGACCCAGGGCTCCCACGGAGAGCGCACCCCCGGGTGCACCCCGAGCCCCAGCGCGTACCAGAGCACCCCCGCCTCCAGCGCGAAGGAGGCGATCAACCCCCCTCCCAGCCACAGACCCGTGGGGGCGAGCACGCCAATGGCCAGCATCACCAGCCGGTGGCCCGTCATGGGCACCCAGATGAGGCCCGCGCCCGTCATGGAGTACTCGGCCACGGCGAAGATGGGCAGGAAGGGCAGCACCCCGGCCGCGAAGCAGGCGTTGATCAGCTTCGAGGTGAGCGTGCGCCGGCGCGCGAGCAGCAACCCCAGCACCCCCAGCACCCAGAGCACGTGCAGCACGCGCAGCACAGGCAGCAGGGGGCCGTGGAACACCTGGTAGTCGATGAAGGCGTAGGCCAGCTCCGTCGGGACGAGCAGGAGGTTGCCGAAGAAGGCGCCGCGCCAGCCCCGGCCCAGCACCTCCTCCTCCACCACTCCGAGCATGCGCGGCCTAGGCCGTTCCGGTCCCATGCGCAGCGTCCCTCACCAACGCCAGGAGGACCTTCGACTCGATGGGCTTGGAGAGCACCTGGACGTGCGTCAACTCCAATGCCTCGCGCACCAGCGGATGGGAGCGGGCGTGGCCGGTGAGGAAGACGGTGCGCCCGGCAAAGCCATTGTCCTTCAGCCAGCGGTAGGCATCCAGCCCGCTGGGCACGCCCGCCCCGAGATTGATGTCCAGCAGGGCCAGCCCGCAGCCGAGCGCCTCGACGCGCCGGCGCTGCAGCTCCTCCACGGAACCGGCGCCCACGCACGCCTCCGCGCCGGACAGCGAGAGCAGCTCGCAGAGGATGCTCCTCAGGTCCGCATCGTCCTCCAGTACGAGCACCCGTAGCACGTCCCGCCCTCCCTGCTGGCCAGGCCCTGGAGCGTCCGACGTCCAGGGCCCTCCCCGCAAGCCGGACGCTAGGCCATGCGGCGCTTTTAGGACAGGCCTTGGACAGGCCCCGGACGGACCCTTCCACCCCGCGGGCCATGCCCCCCGCCTGACCGTCCCCTCCTACTGTCCGTCCCATGCAACCGTCCTACATCTACAACTCAATGGCATGAGCCCCCCGCGCTCTACGCGTTCTCCCTTACGCACGAGCGGGCCCACGAGCCGCCCGGCAGTCTCCTGAGCAGCCGGAACCGTCTGCACTGCCTTTAAAAACGCACGGAGCCCACCTCTTGCGTAGCAAGTGGGATGCAACTTTCCAGGAGTTGGGTTATGCGGAAGAGGATGGCTGCCAG
This sequence comes from Archangium gephyra, assembly GCF_042230915.1. Lineage (GTDB taxonomy): Bacteria > Myxococcota > Myxococcia > Myxococcales > Myxococcaceae > Archangium > Archangium gephyra_B. Next base: position 11,116,005 of record NZ_CP102578.1, read on the forward strand.
GAAGAACGCACCCCAGCCCAAGCTCACCGAGTACCAGGACCGTTTGCGCGCCGCGGGGCTGCGCAGCACCTCGCCCCGGGTGGCGGTGCTGCGCGAATTGGAGTCCGCTACCTCTCCGCTGAGCCACGCCGATTTGGTGGAGGCGCTGGGCGAGGAGGGCTACGACCGCGTCACCATCTACCGCAACCTCACCGACCTCACCGAGGCCGGCCTGGTGGTGCGCGCGGACCTCGGAGACCACGTCTGGCGCTTCGAGCTCAAGCGCGAGGCGAAGTTCGCCCACCAGGGCACGCACCCGCACTTCACCTGCACCGACTGCGGCTCCGTGGCCTGCCTGCCCGCCGAGTCCGTCCGGCTCTCCTCCACCAAGGGAGCGCCCCGGTCCGTGGCCGCCCGCTCGGTGGACATCCAGCTGCGCGGCCTCTGCGACCGCTGCGTCTAGGTCCCCGCTCCCCTCCCGTCCAGCCCGCCTGCCTGCCCTCCGGACGGCAAACCGCCTCCGGAAGCGCGTCCGGTTGGCGCCGGCCCCTGGAAACCCCACCCTTTAGCGGCAGGTATCCCACATGCACCCGGAGGGGTCATCATGAAGAAGCTTCTTACCGCACTGGTCCTCACGCTGAGCACGGCGGCCCTGGCACAGACGGACGCCCCGCAGAACACCCAGGCCCAGCAAGAGCAGAAGAAGAACGACACGGCCCGCATCAAGACGGGCGTGGACGCCACCGAGGTGGCTCCCGCCGTGAAGGGCGCGGTCAAGGACGTGGGCGCCGCGGTGGGCCTCGACACGGAGAAGGACGGCACCTTCAAGACGGACAAGGCGTTCACCGTCAACGGCACGCTCAAGGGCGAGGCCATGGGCGGCATCACCCTCGCGCGCCAGGGCCTGCCCAACGCGGACCTGGACGTGCGCAAGCAGACGAAGGTGATGCTGGATGGCAAGAAGGTGGAGCTGAAGGCCATCCCCGAGGGCGCCCAGGTGCGCGCGAAGTTCCAGCTCGAGGGCGAGCAGCCCGTCGCGGTGGAGATCAACGCCAAGAGCCCCAAGAAGATGACCAAGTAGAGGCAGCCGGCTACCCAGTCCGTGCCTCGGCGGTAACAGCCCGGGCCCGTTTCCCTCGCGGGGGAACGGGCCCGGTGCTTTTCCGCCCTCTCCCCTCCCCGTCTCCGGCACCGCGGGGGAGCGCGCGGTGCACTCCACTTCCCTCCGTGGCGCCGCCCGCGGCACACGCGTTCCCCTCCGACGCCTCACCCTCGCGGGTACGGCGCTTGCTCTACCCGGAGTGTTTCGAGACTCGTCAGGAGACGAGGCCCGAGGAGGCGGGAGAGGTCATGCGCAGACTGTTGGGGGCGTGGGCAGTGGGAGCGATGGTGGCGTGGGGCTGCGGCAGCACGACGGAGGAGCCGCGAAACCCTGGCGTGGACGAGAACCCGACGCGGACGGAGGATCCGCCTCCCCAGGTCCACCAGCCGCCTCCGGTGGTCGTCGCACCACCCCCGGTCACCGAGCCACCCGTGAACCCGGAGCCGACGCCGACGGACCCGGCCCCCACGGACCCGGGGCCCACCGAGCCCACCCCCACCGAGCCGGTGGTGACGGCGGGGCCCTGGCCGGACGAGCCGGTGGTGAACTACTCGAGCCGCTACGGGCTCGGGAACGTGCGGGGCGTGGCGGTGGACGACGCGTACAACATCTGGCTGCTCGACGGCGACCGCATCGGCGTGCTGCGGGCCGGAGACACCGCGCCCCGGTGGACGAGCGGCGTGGGCCAGGCGGGGCCGGGCTTCGGGCCCGACAAGCTGGCACTCGGCTCCACCGTCATCTGCGGTGGCAGCGCGGGCCGGGCCTACGTGGGCTACCACACCTATGAGCTGGACAGCGCCTTCATCTACAGCCCGGATGGCACCAACTTCCCCGGCTACAACGACCCGGACCCGACGCGCTTCGATCCGGTGCGCTACCAGGAGTACCAGAAGGGTGACCTGGACGTGGTGCGGCTGCAGGCGGACGGCAGCGTCGCGCTGGAGACGCACCTGAGCCGCTCGGCGCGCAGCAACGGGCCGCAGGACATCGGCATCCGCAACACGAACGACCACCACTTCGACGAGGACCGCTCGGTGCTCAGCTGCACCAAGGTGATGCGCGGCAAGCACCGGGGTCAGGTGTACATCGGCACCAACCACGGCGTGACGCGCATCCAGGGCACCGTCTACAACAGCCACCGGCACCCGGTGTGGTTCAAGCCCAAGCCGGACGGCGGGGTGTCGCAGATGGCCGGCTACACGTACGCGCTGGGCATCGCGCCCAACGGCGATGTGCTCATCGGCAACGACTGGAGCATCGGCGTGGTGACGCCCTCGGAGCTCCTGGCGGACTGGGACAGGACGAGCCAGACGCTCAACCCGGAGAAGCTCAACTCCTTCCTCCCCGAGGTGAACGCCGAGCCCGAGATGGACTACTGGCGCGGCATCCAACAGACAAAGGACGGGCACTACTACCTGGCGAGCAAGGAGTACGGGCTGTGGCGGATGACCATCGCGCGCCGCTCCGAGGCCCATGGCGCCAAGGTGGCCGGGCTGCCCACCGACCGGCTCACCTCGCTGGCGGCCACCGATGACGGCACGCTCTTCATCGGCACCGAGGGCTTCGGCCTCTGGCGGCTGGACGGGCAGCAGGCGCCGGTGCACGTGGGGGGCGTGGATGGCACGGTGGTGCGGCAGCTGCTCTATGACCCCACCGTGAAGCCGGCCATGCTCTACGTGCTCACCAACGCGGGACTCACGGTCATCCGGGGCCACTGAGGCTCCCTTCGTCACCGGGCCGCCGGGCGTGAGTCCGGCGGCCCGGAATTTTTGGGGGTGTCCCGGGCTTTACCTTCCGCCCGCTGACACCGGCTGGAGACCGGGCAGGCGAACCCGAGGCCCGGCCTCGTCGTCCGTGGCCGGTGTCCTCTACAATTCGAGCCGTCCCCCGCCGACGGAAGGAAACTCATGGCCTTGAGACTCGCCCGCCGCCGTTCCGCCCCCCAGACCGCCGAGGCACTGTCCGCCCCCGTTCCCGGGTCGCACCGGAACCACATGAAGCGGAACGAGCTCAAGGCCATCGGGCCGGACCCGTTGCGGCCGGAGGCGCGGCTGCGCTGGAGAGATCACTTCACCCTGTCGGAGAACGTGCTGCACGTGCCGGGCATGCACCGGGAGCACGATGGGCTGCGCATCGCGCACCTGTCGGACATCCACGTGGGCCAGGCGACGTCGGCGGTGCGCATCCGCCGGGCGGTGGCCGAGGTGAACGCGCGCAACCCGGACCTGGTGTTCCTCACGGGCGACTACGTCACGCACAGCCCCAAGCCGCTGCCGCGCGTCATCGAGCTGCTGTCCGGCTTCTCCAGCCCCGTCTTCGCGGTGCTGGGCAACCATGACCACTGGGTGGACGCGCACTACCTGCGCGCGGGCTTCGAGCGCCTGGGCTACACGGTGCTGCAGAACGAGCACCGGGTGATGCACCTGCGCGGGGCGCCGCTGACGGTGCTGGGCATCGACGATGGGCGCACGCACCGCGACGACGTGGAGCGCACGTTCCACGGCGCGCCCGAGTCGGGCACGCGTCTGGTGCTCACGCACGCGCCGCCCACCATCGACAAGCTGCCGCCCAACGGCAACCTGGTGCAGTTCTCCGGGCACACGCACGGCGGCCAGTTCGTGGTGCGCGGCCTCACCGAGGCCATCTTCCGCCGCGCCGGCCAGCCCTACATCCAGGGCCACTACCACGTGCGCGGCAACCAGCTGTACGTGAACATGGGGCTGGGTTTCGGCTTCGGCGGGCCCTACCTGCGCCGGGGCACCTACCCCGAGGTGGCCTTCTTCACCCTGCGCCACGCCGAGACGGCCAGCGCCCACATCTGAGCCTCGGCCGGTGAGGCTCAGCCGGTGTGCGCCTCCTCCGGGAGCGCGCCACCGACGTCCCGGGCCGCCCCCCGCGCGTCCCGGGGCAGCACCACCGTGAACGTCGTGCCCTCGTGCTCCGTGGAGCGCACCGTCACCTGGCCCCCGTGGGCCTCGACGAGCTCGCGCACGATGAACAACCCCAGCCCCAGCCCGCTGCCCCGCCCGCTCCGCGCCGCCCCCACCTGACGGAACGGATCGAAGAGCGTCGTCAGCAGGTGGCTCGGAATGGGCTCGCCCGGGTTGGAGATCTCCAGCACCTGCCGCTCGGCCTCGTCCCGGCAGCGCACGAAGACGGGCCCCTCGCGCTCGCCGTGCTCCAGCGCGTTGCTCACCAGGTTGCTCACCACCTGGGCCAGCCGCTCCGGGTCCCAGATGCCCTCGCCGCCGCCCTCGGCCTGCACGAGAATCTCGCGCCCCGGGTGCGCCACCGTCAGCTCCTCCACCACCTGCCGGCACACCGCGGGCAGGCTCGTGGGGGACAGGTGCAGCGGAATGCCTCCCGACAGCCGCGCCCGCGTCAGGTCCAGGATGTCGGAGATCATGTTCCCCATGCGCGCCGCGCTCGTTTCAATGCGCTGCGCCAGCTGCTGCTGCACCGGGGACATCGCGCCGCGCCGCCGCAACTGCCGCGCCGACAGCGTGATGGCGTTGAGCGGGTTGCGCAGGTCATGGCCCAGGATGCCGATGAAGCGCTCGCGGAACTGCGCCTCCTCCTGCATCCGCTCCACCGCGCGTTTGCGCTCGGTGATGTCCATCATCGAGCCGATCATCCGCAGCGTGCGCCCCTGGGCGTCCCGGGTCACCAGCCCCCGGTCCAGCACGTGCACGTACATGCCATCCTTGCGCCGGAAGCGGTACTCGGCCGCCCACGACTCCCCGCCCGACTGCAACACGTGCCCGAGGCTGCTCAGCACCAGCTCCCGGTCGTCGGGGTGGAGCTGCTGCTCCCACCAAGAGATGCCGCCCATCTCCTCGGACGCGTAGCCGAGCACCGTGAGGCAGGACTCGCCCCAGTGGATGTGCTCGCCCGAGGGGTTCCAATCCCAGACCACGTCATTGGTGGCCCAGGAGACGAGCCGGTAGCGCTCCTCTGCCTCGCGCAGCGCGGCTTGCGCCCGCTCGCGCCCGGTGCAGTCCATCACCACGCCCAGCATCCGCGTGGGCCGGCCCTCCTCGCGGAACGTCTGCCCCACCACCTCGAAACAGCGCTCGGTGCCGTCCGCGCAGGGCCCGCGGAACTGGAAGGTGTAGGGGCCCTCCGCGCACAACCCCTGCAGGAAGGCCTCGGCCACCCGCGTCCGCTCGCTGGGGTTCACCCGCTCCAGGAAGCCCTCCATGGTGTCGCCCGGCCCTCCCGGTGGATGGCCGAAGAAGGCCTCCGCGTTGTGGGACCAGACGAGGGTGAGCCGCGCCTCGGACCACTCCCACGTCACCATCTGCGCCGTCTCCAGCGCCAGCCGCAGGTGCTCCTCCCGGGCGCGCGCGGCCCGCTCCTGCTCCAGCTCCTCGCGCAGCGCGCGCCGCTCCACCGAGACGTCGGTGATGTCGGAGAGCCACAGCGAGAACCCATCGCCGCGCCGCAGTACCCGGGCCCGGTACCAGCGCTCCGCCCCGTCCACGCGACCCTGCACCTCGAAGGACAGCGGCGCGCCCGTGTCCACCAGCCTGCCCAGGGCGCCGCGCTCCGGCAGGCCCTTCAGCCCGCCGCGCCACGCCGACAGCGCGGGGCCCAGGCCCAGGCCGTGCACCAGCGCCTCGGCGGCCGGATTGAGGGCCGTCCACTGGAAGTCGAGCAGCGCACCGGCCTCATCCCGCACGGCCTGGAAGAGGACGCACGGATCCGGACACTCGGCGTGGAGCTGCCACGCGAGCTCGGGCCCTGGAACCCTGGATGAAGTCATGCAATCCCCCCGCCTCACCTCCACTCGTCAGGGCGCTGAAAGGCCCCGGAGGACGGTGCGGTGGGGAAGTATGCCATGACCCTCCCGGTGTCGGCCATGACCTGGCGGCAATATCCAGCAGGAGGCTCACGGGTATCCCGAAGCTCCAATGCGCCCATGACCGCCTCCACCGCGCCCATTCCGAGAGGCCCGCTGAAACCCGCGCGTGCCGGAGCGGTGGGCTCCACGCGCCACGCCCGCCTCCCGTCAGCTAGGCCGGGCGGCCGCCCTGCTCTGCCTGGCCCTCGCGCCTATCGCCTGCAAGAAGCCCTCGCCGGAAGCCGCCCCCTCCCCGCGCCGCGCGAGGTCTCCACGCCGCCGGGTGACTCTCCGCGCATGGGAGACGAGGAGCTGCGCGCCAAGACGCTGCATCTCGCTCGGGAGATGGGCCTGCTCGTGCTGCGTCGGCAGGGCTCCGTGCCCCCCTTCGGCCTGACGCTCGACCCGGCTGGCGACAACCCCAGGACGTTCTTTCCAAGGGACCAGCGGCCACAGGCCTCCTCGGACGAGCTGCTCGATGCCACCGTGGCGCACCTCGCGCGGGGCCGCGCCTCGGCCGACGTGGGGGCGCTCGCCGTCGTCACCACGCTGGAGTCCGAGGGCGGCCCATCCGGCCTCGGCATTCAGGTCGAGACCCGCGCCTCCGCGGTGTTTCTCATCTACCCCTACAGCAAGTCCGCTCAGGACTGGGGCCTCGGCGAGCCCCAGCCCGCCAAGGGTCTGCTCGTCGGGCCGCTGCTCCATACCGCGATGCAGTGAGCTGTCTCGTGACTGGCTCCACCCTCGACGCAATGCCGGACCCTGGCGCCATTGCGGCCCTCCAGGCAGGAGCCCTCCGAGGTGCTACGTGATGCGTTGTTCACGGGTGCTGCGCTGCGTGGCCTTGATGGGGTGTGTGGTGGCGCTGCGCCAAGCATCCGTCATGATTCCCCGCTGGAGGGGCACACTGGGGGCACATGCAGCCCAACCAGGTCAAGCCGCTCACGGACGCGAGCGGCCAGGGTTCCCGGTGTCCCAGGGCTCACGAGAAGCCCGTGGGAGGCTGCTTGTCTCGCGTGCCTGGGTGCTGGTGGTTCTCGGGCTGCAGTTGGCGTGCGCGACGAGCTACCCCATGGGAGGGACTCTCACCGGCAGGCGAAGCTGGCGCCGTGGGGGTGGTGCCCAGGCGGCGGCCGAGGTGCTGCGCCAGGACCTGGTGGTCACCAACCTCCGGCGCGCGGCGAAGCTGCCCTGGACGGACGGGGGCCAGTGCGTCGTCGAGGAGGCGGGCCAGCCATGGGCCGAGTTGGTGGAGCGGTGCTTCTACGCGCTCGCCCACGAGCGGGTGAGGTTCAGTGACTCGAGTACTTCGACGAGTACAGCGACTTCTTGAAGAAGATCACGGTCGAGAAGGAGATTGAAGAGTTCAATGTGTACCGGGACATCGCGCTGGCCTGTGGGTACGCCTTCAAAGTCGGGGTGATCAGCGAAGCCCACAAGGCGGCGCTGCTGAAGGAAGACGACAGCTTTGATATCGTCGTCACAGGGTGCGAATGATGACTGCTCGAGCCGAGTTGTATCTTCACGTTTTCGCTCCAGCGCTCACCAGAGACGACGGGCGCCCGCTCGCGGCCGTTGAAGGGATGGAGCAGGCAGTGCCCGGGTTGCGCTTGGCGTGGCGGCTCTCGGACGCGGGGCGGCCCGTCGCACTCGCGCAGCGCGGGGTGTGGCTAGAAGGAGCGGATGCCGCGACTGGACGGGCTTGGCCTGCGTACGGTGTGGCGGCAGGCGCCGGGTGTGCCCTTGAAGGCCGTCAGCAGAGCGCGTGAGTCCCGCGCGCCCGCTCACTTCTCGCGCAGGATGAGCAGCCCGCGCACGGTGTCCACCGTGTAGATGAAGCCATCGCCCGGGAGGCGGATGCCCATGGCACCCTCGAAGTAGTCCGCCTCGTGCGGGTCGCTCTCGCGCCAGGTGTTGAAGTACGCCACCTCGGTGGGCTTCGTGGGATTGGACACGTCCAGCACGCGCACGCCCTCCTGGTACCAGGCGACGTAGAGCTTCTTGCCCACCAGCAGCATGTTGTGGATGGAGAGGTTGGGGCGGAGCTGGAACTCGCCAATCTTGACGATATTCGCGGGGTCGGTGACGTCGAGCACGCGCAGGTGCTCGCCGGGGCCCTCTCCGCCCATGAAGGCAATGGTGCGGCCGGCGAAGGTGCCCACCGCGCTCGCGTGGCTGTACTGGTCGGGGTAGTCGTAGCGGCCGAGCGTCTGGAGGTCGTTCGGATTGCTCACGTCGACGACGACGTAGCCCTGGTCCGAGTAGTTGACGTAGAGCCTGTCGCCCACGGCGAACATGTCGTGCGGGAGGGTGTCGTAGGGCGCGTAGCGGTTGAGCTCGAGCGGGTTGAGGGGCGAGGTGATGTCGAAGAGGGCCACACCCGTGGCGAGCGTGGCGTAGAGGCGGTTGCCGTCCACGAAGAGGGTATGGGTGTTGATGCGGGTGCTCGCGGGCAGGGACTTCACCAACTGGGGATTGGCCGGGCTGCTGATGTCGAAGACGAGCACGCCCTTGTCGTTGCTCGCGACGTAGAGCGCGTTGCCCTTGGCCCACACGCCGTTCCAATAGGAGTCGCCCGCCATCTCCACCGTCTTCACCTTCACGGGCGCGGCCTTGTTGCTCACATCGAAGACGGTGAGGCCTCCCGTTCTCGTCACATGGTTGACCGACACCACGTAGGCGTGGCCCTGGGTGACGTAGACGTCCGCCGGCATGCCGATGTCCACGTGGCTCTCCGAGACGAGCTCCAGGCCCGAGGCCTCTGCTTCCCCCGCGCGCCGCGTCAGGCGCTCGGACTTGAAGGTGGCGCGCGAGAGGAGCCGACCGTTACGGCAGAAGGCATAGCAGCCGGTGAACCCGGGGGCCTGGGGGGCCTCGCAGGTGACGGCCGCGAACTTGCGCGTGCCGCCATCCGCCAGCGTGGTGACGGTGGAGAACAGCCGGGCGTTGCCCTGGCGCGACTCGGTGGCGGCCCTGCCGTCCAGGTACGAGGTGCCCCCGTCGTTGCTGAGCGCGAGGGCGCCGACGGTCCTGTAGAGGAAGGCGCCGTTCGCGTCCTCCTGGCGCGTGCTCAGCACGTAGGGGCCGTCGGTGCCCGCGTTCGCGAGGCTGTTCTGGTCGCACGCCGAGAGGTCGAAGGTGTCGAAGTCGCAGCCGCCCGCGTTGCTGGTGGCGAAGCCGCAGGGCGAGTACCGCTCGGGCACGGGATCGGGCCAGTTGCCGGCCTCCTCGAGCGGGACGTAGCCGCCGTCCCACTCGTAGCCGGTGGAGTCCTCCGGAGTGGAGGCGTCGGGGGAATCCGTGTTGCCCGGCTTCGGGCAACCGGCGAGCGAGAGGAGGCTGCCAAGCAGGGCCGCTCGGGTGAGGCCGTTCCAATTCATGGCGGGAAGCTCCCTTGAGAGGGCGCGCATCCTGCTGACGCACGCGCCCCCGCGCAAATCGAGGGCTTCATCCGTCAACTATTTTCCCACGAGGCGTGAAGCCAGACGCGAAGCTAGAGCCGAAGCCGCAAGACACCACGCCAGTCGGATCGCCCGTATTTCGAGCCGGGCGTTCAGTGTACAAGCGCGCTTCGACCTTCCGGCAGAGGCCGGGGAGCACGAGGGATGGCGCGCGCTCGTACCGCGCTTCGAGTACCTGCTCGAAGTGCATGCCGCCCCCGACGGTATGTGGATGACGTGCTGACTCAGTAGCGGCCCTTGAGGCCGAGGATGGGCAGCACGATGGGCACGCCCGAGGGGCGCTTCTCCAGGGGCAGGTTCACGCCCCCGAGGTAGTCGAAGGCCACCACCTCCTGGCTGATGGTGACGTTGAGCATGTCCAGGTAGGCCTCGAGCGTGAAGGTGTCGTAGGCCCAGGCCTTGGACAGGCGCAGGTCGAAGCGGAAGAAGGGCGGCAGCCGGTCCACCTTGTCCCGGTCCACGCGGACCCAGCGCGGCTGGCCGGACTCGTCCTGGCCCTGCGTCATCGTGCGGCTGGTGAGGTTGCCCGACTCGGGGCGGCCGGTGTTGAAGTGCAGCACGCCGCCCAGCGTGACGTTGTTCGCGAACTTGTAGCTGAGCACCAGGTTGGCCACGTGCGTCTGGTCGAAGACGTAGGGCAGGTCCGCCTCGTCCTGGCCCACCGGCACGTCCTGGTCGTTGAAGCGGGTGAAGCGCACGCGGCGCGTGCTGCGCTGCAGCGAGTAGGACAGCCAGCCGAACCAGTTGCCCCCCAGCGGGCGGCGGATGAGCAGCTCCAACCCGTACGACAGGCCACGGCTGCTCACGTCCGGCAGCTCGATGCCGGGCAGGGAGGGCACCTGCTCCTGCGCCATGCCCCGCGTGATGCGCCGAGGTCCCGGGCCGGGCGAGGGCGGCACCGGGTCCCTCGGGTCTCCAATCCCATCGGGCAGGTCCGGCGTCTGGATGGGCGCCTCCTCGTTGCCGAAGGGCGTCAGCTCCACCGTGCGCAACATCGGGTTGACGTACCCATCCAGGCTCACGTCGAAGCCCCACAGGCCCTTGTACTCCACGCCCGCGGACACCTGCAGCGCCTGCTGCAGGCCCTGGTCCAGGGCGGCGATGTCGATGATGGGCAGGCTGATGAGCGTGGTGGGCGGCTGGTGGTAGAGGCCCACGCCCCCCTTGAGGGTGAGCTGCTCGCCGAACCTCCGGCGGGCGGTGAGGCGCGGCTCCACGGCGATGTGATTGATGCCGCCGGCCAGGTGGTAGTTGTCCACGCGCAGGCCGGGCACCACCGTCCACGGCGAGCCCTTCTCCTCCCACTGCAGCTCCGCCCAGAGGCCGCTGAAGGTGGCGATCGCCACCGGCATCTCCACGTCCGTCTCCTGGATGGGGCCGCCCGTGGGCAGGCGGGTGCGCTGGTGGATGGCGACGAGCGCGCGCTTGTTGTCCACGTCCAGGCCGCTGCGCAGGGAGAAGGCCTCGCCGAACTTGCGCTCGTACCCCAGGCGCGCGGTGAGGTCGCGCTGGTCCACGTCGAGCGTGGTGCCGCCATACGTCTCGTTGTCACTGCCGATGGCGAAGCGGTCAAACCCCCAGGTGAAGCCCGTCTCCAGCTCGCCGCCGCCCACCGGGTGGCGGTAGCGCAGGTCCACCCGGTGGAAGAGGATGGACTGCAGCGCGGTGGTGCCCACGTCGCTCGTCGCCTGGGTGCCGAAGGTGTCCGAGGAGCCGAAGGCGAAGAGGCGCAAGCGGCCCTGCCCCAGCGACTGCTCGACGCGCGCCTGGTAGTCGTAGAAGTCCAGCACCAGCTTCGAGTCGTTGCCGCCGGGCGGCTTCATGGCGTTGGCCGCCAGGGCAATCAGCCACGGCGTGTACGAGACGCGGCCCGCCACCGAGACGTGGGTGCCGGTGGACTGGAAGGGGTACTCGAGGAAGAGGCCCGCGTTGATGAGGTCCGCGTAGGCGCTGCCGTGGAGCCGGTCATCGCGCGGGCGCGTCAGCCTGCCCTCCACCGCGCCGCCGGTGAGCCGTCCGTACTGGGGGGACGGGTTGCCCGGGAAGAAGTCGATGGAGTCGATGAAGTCCGGGTGGATGACGGCCGGCCCGAGGAAGAGGTGGAAGAGGATGGGGACGCGGATGCCGTCGAGGAAGTAGCCGGTAGCGGCCGGCTGGCTGCCGCGCACCACCGGGTAGGAGATGCCCGAGAGCATGCTGCCTACGCCCGGCATCAGCATCATCACCCGGAAGGGGTCTCCCATGGTGCCGGGGATTTCCCGCAGCTCGGCGTCGTGCAGCGTGACGCGGGACACCTCGGTGCGTTCGCGGTCTCCGCGCACCACCGTCTCGTAGGGGTTCACCACCAGCGGCTCCAGGCCGTACACCACCTCGAGCGCCTCGCCCTGACGCACCTCCTCGCGGAAGACGCCGGGCTTGTGGCCGGGAGCGTTGACGCGTACCCACTGGGTGCCCGGGGGCAGCCGTGCCTCGAAGCGCCCGTCCGGCCCCGTCTCCACCGGCACGTCCCGCGCCGCGTCCGACACCAGCACCGCGCCCACCAGAGGCTTGCGATTGCCCTTGGCGCGGATGAGGCCGCGCAGCGTGACGGGCGCCTGGGGCGTGCCGGCCTCGGCCACCTGCTGGGGAGCCTCGAAGCGGTACTCGAAGTGCAGCCGCACCGGCACCGGCGCGCCGTCCACCTTCGCGGGGGTGAAGCGCAGGCCCGGCGCGGCGTGCAGGGCGGCCTCGTCCAGCAGCGGGTGCGGGCCCTCGAGGAGGCGGACCTCGGCCACCGCGCCCTCCTCGTCCACCAGCAGCTCCAGCCGCACCGTGCCCGCTACCGGCTGGGCGGCGAGGGCCTCGGGGTAGCGCGCGGGCGCGTCCTCCACCAGCGTGGGCGCCTCGAAGCCCGGCTGCGCGCCCTGTAGCTCCACCTCGGTGGGCACCAGGCCCGCGTCGGGGGTGGCCAGGGGCGCGTCCGGCAGGTTCCGCAGGCTGGGCGTCGTGGTGGGCACCTGCGCGCGGGCCGCGGCGAGCGGAAGCAGGACGGCCAGCACCAGGGCCAGGGCCGCGCGGGGACTGCTCTCCACGTTCAGACGCCGCTGCTCGTTCGCCATGTGCACCCGTCCGCGCAGGGGGAGGAGCCCATGACGCCAGCCCATTCAGGGGAAAGACAAGCCCTGACGGCCACGAAGGGGCCCGCCTGCCCGCCAGGGCTTCAGGGCTTAACGTTTCTGCAGCGCCGCGGCCACGAGGCCAATCAGCTTGAGCTGCCCGGCGTCCAGCTTGCGCAGGGTGCGCATGAGGCGGCGCAGCTCGGGCACCTCCTCGTACTCGGGCGGAGAGGACTCGGCCACCCAGGTGGCCACCTCGCCCGTGTTGAGGCCCAGGAAGGTGTCCGAGGGCGTCCGCAGCGCGATGCACAGCCGCCGCAACGAGGGCACGCTGGGCAACATCCGCCCGCGCTCCAGCCGCCCGTACACCTCCGTCGCCAGCCCTACCCGCTCCGCCACGTCGGCCTGCGTCAGCCCCGCGCGCACCCGCGCCTCGCGGGCGATCTCGCCCACGTTCGCTGCCAGTTTGCCGGTCGACGGTTGTCCCATGGTGGTTCTCTGACTCTCGCGGAGGCGACCCATCAGGCCACCCTGCTTAGAGCCGGAGAGGCAGGCGCGACAGGACAGGATGGGTAGTCGCGAAAACCTGGGACCCTAATAGTGCTCGCTGGAGCACGAGGGCGGGACACCCCGCTTCATGCGTCCCCCGGGGGGTGGTTCCAGAGGTGAACCGAACGCATCAGGTCGTCCCCCCCGCTGGAGCCAAAAGGTGAGGAGATGACCATTCACATCCTGTTACCGGCATGGGACCTGGTTCTTGCCTCCGTCCGGAACCCGGGATGTCCCACGTCGAACGATTGGGGCCCAACCCACCACGCCGGGCGGTTTTCCAGGCCCTCCGGAGTCCCCCATCGGTCCAGGAGCCAACCCTTGGCGCGGCCCGGCGCAAGCGTCTTTCCGGCCCTCGTGAGGCGCTCGTGCTATGGCCCGCCAAGAGGGAAGGCCAGGAGGACAATGAGCGAAGTGCGGAACCGCGTCCTCGTCGTGGAGGACCATGCGGACAGCCGGGAGTTGCTCGCCGAGTTCCTCGAAGCGCTCGGCTACGAGGTGGAGGTGGCGGGCCACGGCCTGGAGGCACTCGAGCGGCTGCGGGGTGCGTCACCGCCCGCGGTGATGGTGCTGGATTTGATGATGCCGGTGATGAGCGGCTGGGAGCTGATGCGCCACGTGCGCGAGGACCCCGCGCTGCGCTCGCTGCCGGTGGTGGTGGTGTCGGGCGCGGGGGATGCGCACGGGCTGCCCGAGGGCATCCTCGGCGCTGTGCCCAAGCCGGTGGATTTGAACGCGCTCCAGTCCTTCCTGGAGGAGGCGACGCGGCGTCGCTAGCCGGGGGCGCCGGCCAGGTCGAGCATCTCCACCCGCTGCTGCTCCCGGTCCAGCCGGTAGCTGACCTGGAAGCCGGAGGACAGGCGCAGCACGCCCACCTCCAGCCCGTTGCGCGGGGGCGGCCGGGAAGCGGTGAGGCGCTGGGACAGCTCGCGCATGACACGCCCCCTCACGGTCGAGGGACAGCCCGACAGAAGGCGCGCCACCTGCTGCGACAGTGTGAACTGAAGGGCCATGGCCGCAAGCTGGCCATGGGGTTCTCGGGCGGCAAGAAACGGCTCCCGCGGAATCCGCCCGAGAGCCCCTCATCTGTCAGCTGTTGGGCACGAGGAGGTGGGAGGACCGGCGCACTCCGGCTCAGCGCAGCACCACCCGCCGCACCTCGCCGCGCGTCAGGTCCACCCGGGCCAGCCGGCCCACCGCGTCGAAGAGGAGCAGGTCCCCGCCCAGGAAGCGCACGGAGACGGGGTGGGTCCCCTCGAAGAGGAACTGCGCGCGCACCGTGCCCTGCTTGCGCTCGTGCAGTTGCACCCACTGTCCCGAGGGCGTGTGCCTCAGCGACGCGAACCAGGCCCCGCCGAGCACCAGCCCGCCCAGCTCCGCCTCGGGAATCCTGGGCATCAGCTCCGAGCGCACGTGCGGGCCGAACCAGCGCATTCCGTCCGGCGCGAGCACCGCCAGCTCCCCGTCCATCCGCAACGACAGCCGCCGCACCTCCTCCACCTTCCCGCCGGGCAACATCTGGCGCGAGCGCAACGTGGGGTCCGGCAGCGAGTAGGTCCACCGCTCGATCTCCGCCTCCGCGGTGAGCGTGGCGAAGCTCAGCTCGGCGGGGCCCACCGCCACCGCCAGCACCTGCCCGCCCAACTGGGGCACCCGCCACAGGGCACGCGGCTCCGCGGCGAGCGCATCCACCGCCATCACCGTGTCCTCCACCGCGAGGAACCACAGGCTCCCGTCGTACACCGGGGCGAAGGCGTCCACGCGCGTGTCACACCACGGCTCGGCCCGGCGCCAGGTGAGGTCCAACCGCGAGAGGCGCTTCACCGCCCCGCGCGGCGCGAGCGCCAACGCCCGGTCCTCGTGCACCGAGAGCACCAGCGAGAAGGCGGGCACGTCGAAGTGCGCCACGCACCGGCCCTCCTTCGTCACCAGCCGGGCCCCCGCCTCGCCGAGCGCCACCAACATCCGCCCTCCGGACAGGGGCACCGCGTCGTGAATCGTCCAGGGCCCTCCCTCTCCGACGTCGAAGGCATGGACGGCCGGAGTGCCCCCGGCCGGGAAGCCCTGGCGCTCGGGGAGCTGCGGCAAGGGGGGCAGGTCCGCCCGCAGCACCGTGTCTCCCGTCAGCTGCACCAGGCGCTCCAGCTCGCGGGGCGTCACCGACACGTGACCGGCCGCACGGTCCCGCAGCAACGCGCGCACGGCGGGACGCAGGAGCGTGGGACCCGGCTCCCTTCCCTTCTTGTCCCGCTCCACGTCGCGCACCACCACCTCGGTGAAGGCCTGCCGCGCCGGAGCCCCCTCGGCATCGTCGGAGTCGAGCAGCGCGAGCGCCCGCGCCCGGAACGTGTCGAAGCGCTCGGAGAAGGACAGCAGCATGCGCGCCAGCAGCCGCGCCCCGCTGACACCGCCCACCTCCACGCCCCGCTCGAGCCACGTCTCGGTGAGCCGCCGCGCCTCCTCCACCTGCCACACCGCATACACCGCGCGCGCGTAGTCTCCCGCCTGCGCGAGCACCTCGCCCCAGAGCACCCGCAGGACACGGGCCTCGGCCGGGTGCGTGCGCTCCAGCCGCAACACCGCGTCCGCGAAGGCCCCCGTGCTCCGGGCGATGTCCACCGCCCGCGCCACGTCCCGGGCCAGCACCCACTGCCGCACCACCAGCGCCGGCGCCAGCTTGCGCCCCTCGGCCAGCTCCGCCGCCAGCCGCAGCCGCCCGTGCCGCTCCAGGAAGGAGACGGCCTCCTCGTCCTCATGCAGCAGCTCGGCGAGCACGAAGGCCGCCTCCTCGATGCGGCCCTCGCGCTCCAGCTTCCGGAAGGCCTCGCGGTAGCGCTCGCGCAGCGCCTCGTAGACCTCCGCGCCGCCGCCGAAGATGCTCGCCGCTCCGCCCTGGCGCGGTTGGATGGTGAGCCGCTCCCGGGGGCCCGGCAGCCCGAGCGAGAGGCGTGCCTGCTCCGACGGCGCGCCGTGGTCCAGCGGGATGGCGTAGCGCAGCGCCTCCTGGAGGTTGCCCTCGTCGAAGAGCTCGAAGAGCCGCCGGACGTACTCCGCCTTGCGCTGGCCCAGCAGCGGGCCCAGCGGCGTGGAGGTGGCGAGCCACTCGAGCAGCCGGGAGAACAGTCCCGGACCTTGTGGTGGAGGAGGCGGTGGTGAGGGAAGGGCCGTGCCCGTGCCCGTGCTCCCGCTCTCGCGCCACCAGTCCAGGAGCCGGTCGAGCAGCCCCGGAGCACGCGCCGCGTTCCCCGCGTTCACGGTCGCCTCGCCAGGCCGCCGAGGCGCTCCGCGCCACCAGGCCCGGAGCCGGTCGAGCAGCCCCGGAGCGCGCGGGAGTTGCGGCTCGGGCCGGCCCTCCATGCGTGCCCGCATCACCTCGGCCTCGGGGGCGGGAGGTCCTACGCCGAAGCGGGCGCGCGGGGGCGCCTCGACGGGCACGAGCGTGGCCACGGGAGGAGGAGGCGCGCCCAGGCTCTCCACGGGCACCACGTCCCAGCCGGACACGTCGAGCCACGCCGACACCTCCACCCGCCGCGAGGGCTCGAGTGGATGCACCTGTGCGATCCCCGCGCGCACCAGCACGGCACTGCCCGAGGTGGGGGCGAGCCGCTCACGCTCGGAGGGCAAGAGGGGCGCGGAGAGCAGCACGCCCTCCTCCAGGGTGAAGGGCAGGCCCGGCGCCGCGGCGCACTCCATCCGGCACGGGGCGGGCAACCGCAGCAGGAAGCCGCCCGCGAGCGCGTACACGGCCGCTCCCGGTGTCCACGCGGCCAGCACGCGCCGACGTGCCTCGGCCTCGCCCGGCAGCGTGGGGTCGAACCAGAGCGCCACCACCTCCACGGAGCCCCGGTGGACATGGGCGCGAGGCCGCGGCGAGTGCGCGATTCTCATGGCTGTCCTCCCGGCACGGCGCGGTAGACGAGGGCCTGGTGCTGGAAGCTCCAAGCGCCCACCTCCCCCGTCTCCGTCAGCCAGACCAGCAGGGGCATGGCGGGGCTGACCGCGCTGGAGACGACGCGGGCCGGCGCCGTCACCAGGAACTCGGAGGCCCCATCTGGGGTCAACCGGTAGAAGGTGCGCTCGTCCGCTCCGAGCACCACCAATCCCAGCCACGGCCTGTCCAGGGGCCAGCAGTACACCCCCACCACGCGCAGCCCCTCGGCGACGGACACCATCGCCGACTCCTGCTCATTGGAGTGGTCCCGCGCCACCCACCACTGGCCCGGCCGGTGGCGGACCGCGAGCGGAGGCCCGGGGGTCTGCCGGGAGGAGTCCTTCGCAGGGCCGAAGTACGCCACGCCGGTCCCCTCGACGGGCAGCGTCTGCGTCCTTCCATCGAAGGCCTTGGGCATGAGGTACCCGGTGCGCGGCGCCGCCGTGGCGCGGTCCTCCTCGCGGTCCCGGTCCACGAAGAAGAGGCCGCCGCGGCGCTCGACGAGCGCGCTCACCCCGAAGAGGAGGGGCGGGCTCGGGCGCTCCTCCGAGGCGAGCGGGTGGAGCGTGCGCGTGTTGTCCAGCACGAGGGGAAGCTCCTGGCCCTCGCGCACCATGGACAAGGCCAGCACCGGGTGCCCGACGGCCAGCGGCAGCTCGAGTGCCGTGGGCCAGGCGCCGTGGGGAATGGTCAAGCCGGCGGGGTGCCCGCGCAGGGCGCCATGCACGCGCAGGGCGGCCATGGCCTTGTGCCACGTCACCACGAGCAGCCCGCCGGAGCGGCGCCAGCCCATGGCCACCACCCTCCCGCCCCCCGGGGGAAGGAAGCGCTTGGGTTTGGGCACCGTGTCGCGTGGGGAGAGGGGCAGCACCTGCGCCGCGACGCTGCCATCCGCATACGCCACCATCAGCCGCAGGCCGTCCGCGGAGAAGTGGATGGAGCGCACGGGGCCGGTGCCCACGTCCAGCACGGGAGCGGCGACGGCGGTGACGAAGGGATCGCGCAGCAGCCGCACGCACTGGTTGGCGGGGGGCAGCTCCAGCACCACCTGGCGCGGCGGGCGGGACGCGGGCCGCACCTCCACCGAGAGCTGCCGGGCACCGGGAGCCAACACCTCGTCCACGGCCACGCGGGACAGGCCCTCGGCCCCTGGCAACCGCGCCAGCCGCGCACCGCCCACCAGCCACACGTCCTCGGGGGCACGCCCCAGCGCGAGCGCCTCGCGCCACGCGGCGAGCTGGGCCTGCTGGGGAGGCGCGACACTGCCAGCCTTCAGCCACTGGCCGAGGGCGGCGGCATCCACGGTGGTGAAGGGCCGCTGCTGGGGAGACTGGAGCA
The DNA here is from genome assembly GCF_042230915.1 of Archangium gephyra. Taxonomy (GTDB): domain Bacteria; phylum Myxococcota; class Myxococcia; order Myxococcales; family Myxococcaceae; genus Archangium; species Archangium gephyra_B. The sequence goes on from NZ_CP102578.1 coordinate 11,134,303, forward strand.
CGCCCCAGGCGAAGGACGCGCCCGCGGCCTCGGCGCGCCGGGCGAGCACCACCAGCAGCGCCAGGTGCGCGATGCGGGGCGAGCCGAGCTGGTCCGGCCCGGCGTCGAGCAGGGCCACGGTGCGGCGTCCCCCCTGCGGCTGGCGGAAGGCGGGCCGGAGGAAGGCCTGCTCGCCGAAGGCGGCGCGGCGCACGAACTCGTCCGGGGCCTCCAGGGCCATCAACCACTCGCTCATGAGCAGCCGCTCGGGCGAGCCGCGGCGGGTGAGGCCGTCGTAGCCGTGGGGCTCGCCGCCCTCCACCTCGTTGCGCGCGCGCATCGGGCCGAGCGCCGCGGCCAGCCGCGCCACGTGGGCTCCCAAACTGAGCGCCAGGTCCTCCGGGAAGAGGGACAGCTGCGCGGCCCAGGGACGCAGGGCCTCGGGCAGGGCGCTCATGGGCCCTCCTGTCTGGCGAGCCAGGTGCGCACGGTGTCGCGGGAGAGGGGACGCGCGGCGCCCACGGGCACGAGGTGGGCCGTGCGGGGCAGGACGGCGAGCGGCGTGCCCGCCTGGGCCCGGGTGATGAGCGCGCGCTCGAGCAGAGAGGGAGCCACGTCCGGAGCGAGCGTGCAGGGCAGCAGCAGCGAGGGGGCCGCCGCGTCGCGCCCGAGGTAGACGACGCCCTCCACCCAGGGCAGGGACTCGGTGTCGCCGAGCAGCACCAGCACGCCAGGCCCGGCCACACCGCTCCACCGGGCGAGCGCGGTGTCCTCGGCCTCCAGCACCCGCCGCGCGAGGGCGAGCGCCACCGGCCCCACGCCCGCCACCGCGAGCGCGGGCAGCGGCGAGCTCCGAGGGCTCCAGGAGGGAGAGAAGCGCGGGTCTGGGCTCGACGGGCTCACCACGAGGGCCAGCCTACCTCACCCGGTGGCGCGGGTTCTTCCGGGTGGGGCCCGTCACTCCAGGAAGCGGCGGTCCCAGCGCAGCAGCGCCTCGGGGACGGGGCGGCCGAACATGGATTTTCTCTGATAGAGGCAGGGCTCGAGAATCCGGGCGAGCGCGCGGTGCGGAGCGAGCCGCTGGTCCGCCTCCACCTCTCCCACCTCCGGCCGCACTCCCAGGGTGATGAGCACCCGCTCTCCGCTCATCTCCTCGAGGGAGAGGCCCGGGAGCGCCAGACGCTCGCGCAGGGCGGACACCCCGCCGAGCTCGCCGAGCACCGGCTGCCCGAGGAAGTTCATCCAGTGCACGCCCTCGACGCGAGTGCCCACGTACATGGTGGCCCCGCTCGAAGCGAGGTGCACGCCCGGGTAGCGCGGGCGGATGAGCTCGAGGGCCGCGACCTCATGAAGAAGGGACGCGCAGAGGACGAAGTCCACGTACCCCGAGGAGAACGGAAGCTCCGCTGCCAGCTCGAGGGCGAGCGCATGGACGTGCTCCGGCCCCCGCTCCTCCAGGTACTCCGTGGGCAGGCGCAGATACAGGACGCACACGTCGTCCTTCCGCTCGGGCCAGGGCAGGGGAACAGGTGACAGTCCGCGGTAGTCCACGAGGAGGTCATCCACTCGACGGGTTCTACCCAACAACCTCAAGGACCCGCTCCCGCCAGGCTCCGCCTCCAGGGTGTTGCGGCGGGTTCTTTCCCAGGAAGCTTCATCGAGCGGCTCGATCTGCCCATCACCCGTGTCATTCCGGACGAGCTGATAGGGTTGTATCTTTTCCCGGAAGAGCTCCACGGCACGGATGACGGCGGGGGCGATCCGCTCGTTGGGATGAGCAATGTAGAAGCACATCAGCAACGCATCACTTGCGCCCAACCCACCGTCCTTGTCGTAGTATCGCAATCTTGGATAGCGCATGAGCGGCCTCTGCTCTTATTCATTCTCCCGTATGACTCCATCCCGTGGAGAAGCAAGCCTGGGTATCACTTCGAGGGCTTTTCTATAGACCTCTTCCTGTGACCAATCCTTCCATCTTCCATCCTTGTAGTGGCCCCAACCGGCCCCATTCGTCTCCGGGCACGGGAACTTGAGATCGTACACGTGGATGACGACGCCGTTCGCGTCCAGGAGGACGATGTCCGGCTCGATGGTTCCGCGCAGACCCGACCAGCCCTGGTGCGTCACGATCTGGCTCATCATGTCCTGGGTCATGTGCTTCCACTGTCCCGTCGTCGGGTCGACGTAGAAACGGGCGTGGAGCAGGTACCCTTTGTTCGTCACCAGCTTGTCCAGCGCCTCGCGCAGGCAGGGCCATGCCATCTCGTGTTTGAAGAGCCCCAGGTAGGCGGCCCACGTCGTGCGCTCCCCCACCTTCACCTCCTGGCACTGCTTCAACGTCGGGCTCTTCCCATCGAAGTGGTAGTCGTTGACCTCCTGCTCCGCCCGGCGCACGCACCGCACGATCTCCTCTTCGACCTTCTTGCGCAGATCCGTCGCCAGTTCCACGCCCCGGCGCTCGGCGGAGCCGATGTGCACGGTCTGCGCCGCCATCACCACCACCATGCCAACGGCGGTGACCTTCACCAGCAGAGAGGTCTCCCCCACGGCCCGCGCCATCTCGGACGAGCCGGTGCAGCGCTCCCACTGGCCGGGATTCTTCTTGAGACAGCACTCCGGGGTCAGGTCCCGTGGACCGCACTCCACGCCGAGCGCGGCCTCATCCAACTCCGACAGACACCCCGCCTGGAGCACGGCCATGAGCACGAGCAGCCACATGGACCCATTTCTTGCGGTATGAAGCATGGAGGCTACCCTGAAGGTCATCATGCAGAAGAGCGAGGACGGCGGGGCGGAACCCGGAAGCGAGCAGCCCGCCATGGTAGCGGGAGGGGCGGACAAGCGCTGGCCTCGCCGCCGGCTGTTGCGGTGGGCCCTGGGGCTGGTGCCCGTCGCCGCGGGCGGTGGATGGGCCGCGCTGGATTGGCTCGGCGAACGCGAGGCGAGCGCCGGTGATGAGCGCCCCTCGCAGCGGACCACCTGGATGTGCTTGGCCGGCCACCGGGGGGCCTACGTAGAGTTGGACAACTGGCTCCAACCCCCCATCCGCAAACCCAATGCACCAGCCCGGCTGATGCGTGCCTGCCTCTACCTGGAGCACGGCTCGCTGGATGCGATGCAGCGAGACCTGATGTGGCCCGAGGTGACGCACACACCGGAGGCGCGCCTGCTGCTGGAGCTCACCGAGCGCCGCTCCCAGTCCATGGACTGGCGGCATGCCTTCTTCGAGTCCTGGGACGCCCTCGGGCGCCCGGATTTCAGCAAGAGCACCCTGCTGCCCGAGCCGCTGGAGGACGCCCATGTACTCGTATTCATCAATGACGAGCAGCCGCTCCAGGGGCTGCCGCTGCTGACCGTCATTCCGGGGCAGGAGGGCTTCCTGGAGTGGGGGCCCGGCCAGGTGCGTGCCAGCGACTCCGTGCCCTTGCTCATGGCCCTGCGCGAGCGGCTGCTTGTGCTCGAAGAGCTGTCACCGGCGCGCCAGCAACTGTTGCCCCTGGCGGAGGAGCGGCTCGATCAGCTCACCGGCTCCGCGCCTCCCACCCTGCAACTCGCCCTGCGCGCCTTCCTGGCGGAGCGTCCCCCCGAGGCCCTCTTCCAGCGCCGCGACCTGGAGGCCCTCGAGCCGCTCGTCACCCTCGCGTGGAAGCAAACCGCCAGCGAGCACTTCTTCCAGCAGATGCACGAATCCCTGAAGGACATGCTGCTGCTGCCCGGCCACCACGCCTTCCTGCTGGCCACCTGGGCCCAGGGAGTCTCGCTAGGCCAGGAGCTGCAGCGGCGCGCCCGGGCCAGCGCGGCCCACCTGGACGAGGACGACCGGCACTGGCTGGGTCGGCTCCTATGGGAGGTAGGCGCCCGCCTGCGTGAGCAGCACTCGCGCCTGGAGTTGGAGCGGGGACTGCTGCTGCAGGTGTACGGCTCCGAGCTGACGGGGCACAGCCCGACGCGCATGGAGAGCATCGACCTGTGGGTGGAGCTGGGGAGGTGGGAGGAAGCGCTGAAGCGCTCGGGCTTCAAGCGCTGGCCGCTGGCCTCGCTGCATGAAGAAGCCTGCGGGCCCCGTGCGCGCGACGAGCACGCCTGGCTCCAGGCCTTCGCGGGCAAGGCCGCGCTGCCCTGAAACAGCCGGCATGGGCCGTCAGGCCGCTTCGGTCCGGGGCGCCATGGCCAGGGCCGCGCGAAGCTCCTCGCGCACGGCGCGCAGCTCCTCGGGGAGGGCCTCGGGGGCGAAGCCCGCGTCCATCTCGCGCGCCACGCCCTCCAGCTTCAGCCGCCAGGAGGCGAGGGCTTCGGCGTCACCGGCCGCGGGCCGTCCGGCGAGCACGGTGCGCCCGGCCTGGGCGATGCGCTGGGCCCGCGCCAGGGGCCCCGCGCTGGCCTCGAGGGCGGCGGCGGCCAGGGCGGGGTTCTCCGAGTGGGCGAGCAGCTCCCGCAGCACGTCGCGCGCGAGCGCCTGGGACTCCTGGGTGGGCACGGCGTAGACGAGGGGCCACAGGTCGGCCACGCCCGGCGTGGAGCGCCCGGCGAGCGCGGCGGCGGCGGCCACCAGCCGTTGGGCCTTCACCATGCGCCGGTCGCTCAGGGCGATGCCCGCGCCCCGCAGCGTGCGCAGCGCGTGCGCCAGGTGGGGGCGCACCGGCCCGAGGTCCGCCTCGCGCGCCGCCTGGGCAAGCACATCCACGGCCTCCAGGGACGCGGTGCGCGCCTCCTCGGCCTTCCAGAGCGAGGCGCCCCCGGCGAGCAGGTCCTCCAGCCGCGGGTCCGGCACGGGCCCGACGAAGGTGCGGGCGAGGAAGCGGTCGGCGAAGGCGGCGAGGGACTCGTCCTCGGGCAGGGCGTTGGAGGCGCCCACGCACACGCGCAGCGGGCAGCGCATGCGGGTGTGGCCGCGGCGGAAGACGCGCTCGTTGAGCAGGCCCAGCAGCGTGTTGAGGATGGCGGTGGAGCCGAGGAACACCTCGTCGAGGAAGGCCACCTCGGCCTCGGGCAGCATGCCGGCCGTCTCCGTCTCCACGAGGCCCTCGCGCAGCTTGCGCAGGTCCACCGGGCCGAAGAGCTCGGAGGGCTCGGTGAAGCGGCCCAGGAGGTACTCGAAGTAACCACCGCCGAGCGCCCGCGCGGTGCGGCGCACGGCCTCGCTCTTGGCGGTGCCGGGGGGGCCGATGACGAGCAGGTGCTCACCGGCCACGGCGCACAGCGCCACCAGTTCCACCATGGCCTCGCGCTCCACCAGGCCCTGGCCGGCGTCGGAGAGGGCGTCGCGCACGGAGCGGGCGGCCGCGTCGAAGGAGAGGGACATGGAGCGGGACTCTACCCGGCCCGCGTCCACCGCCGAACGCCCACCGGGAAACGTACACACCGTACGGGTAGACCTGATGGGGCGGGTCTGCGCTAGACTCCGCCCCGCATGCGACACGTTGCGAGTCTCGGAAGCCTGGTTCTGGCGCTGTGGGCGGGGACCTCTGCAGCGGCGGGGTGGCGGGGGTACGCCGCGGCCAGCACCGGCTTCGTGCTGGACCATACCTCGGGCATCCGTGCCAAGGGTGGTGCGTTGCAGGTGTACGTGGGGGCGGAGACGCCCTTCGGGCTGTCACTGGGAGTGGTGGGAGAAGGCGCCGAGACGTGGGGCGCGAGCATCCAGGGGCAGCAGTTGCAGCTGGACTACCAGTCGCTGGGGCTGGAGCTGAGGCTGCGCTTCCTGCGGGACGGCGGGGTGAACCCGTGGGTGGGGCTGAGGGTGGCGCAGAGCCGCTCGACGCCGCTGACGCTGGACGACCTGGGCTCGCCGCGGCGGATGCTGCATGCCGGGCTGAGCACGGCGTTGCGGCTGGGGTTGGACACGTGGCTGGGCGAGCACCTGGGCATCTCGGCCTCCACGGCGTGGCAGTGGTGCGACGTGCGGGTGGACAGCTCGGCGAGCCCCACCTCCGACGCGTGTGCCAAGCCGCTGCACAGCATCCTGCTCGGCCCCACGCTGCGCTTCTAGGAAGCCCCCCAGGTGTTCACTGTCGCGCGGCCCGCCGGTACCGGGCCGCGGCGGTACGCCCATGCCCCGAGGCCGGTGGTTAAGGTGGGCGTATGAATCGCGAATATCACCGCTGGTACAGCTCCCGGCTGGGCCGGGACATGGAGGTGCTGCTCTTCGGGCACTCGGGTGAGCCGGTGCTGCTGTTGCCCACCAGCAGGGGGCGTTTCTATCAAGCGGAGGACTTCGGGCTCATCGGGGCGATCGCGGACCGGATCCAAGCGGGGCGCTACGTCGTGGTGTGCGCGGACTCGGTGGACGCGGAGAGCTGGTTCAACACGTCCATCCCTCCGCACGAGCGGGTGGCGAGGCACGCGGCCTACGAGCAGTACCTGTTGCACGAGGTGGTGCCGCTGCTGATGTCGCGCAGCACGGGGGGCCGGCTGACGCTGGGCGGGTGCAGCTTTGGAGGCTTCCACACGTACAACATCGGGCTGCGCTACCCGAACACCTTCCGGCGGCTGGTGTCGATGGGGGGCAAGTTCGAGACGGAGGACTTCCTCGACGGGCACCACGACGAGAACGTGTACTACCACTCGTGCATGCAGTGGCTGCCGGGGGTGTCGGACACGGCGCAGCTGACGGCGCTGCGGCGGGTGGAGATGGTGCTGGCGGTGGGCGAGCACGACTTCTGCCGGCCCTCGAGCGAGAACCTCTCGAAGCTGCTGTGGTCCAAGGACATCAGCAACCACTTGGCCATCTGGTGGGGAGGCACGCACGACTGGCCGGTGTGGCGGGAGATGATCCAGCACTACCTGCCGTGGTGAGGAGACGGCTCAGGCGCCCTGCCGCTCCCGCTCGCGCAGGGCGACGAACTCGGCGACGAAGTCGAGGAACTTGCCGATGGCGCGCTCGTGGTCGCCCTCGCAGTCGTGCAGGTACTTCACGTCCCAGCCCTCCCCGGGGAACTCGTGCTTCACGTCGCGGAGCCAGACAAAGAAGCGCCTGTACTCCTCATCCTTGATTCCATTGATGTCCTGGCAGGAGAGATAGCCAGCAACGAAGGCCGCCATCCGGGTGACATTGATGTCGCCCATCTCCAGCAACAGGCCCCTCGACTTCTCCTGCCGCAGACGCATCAGGAAGTCGAGCATGTACACATGGGGACGAGGAGACAGGTCCTCTGGAGCGTTTCCCTCATTCATGGTGAGACCACCACCTCCCAGACCACTGGGTATTGCGCATGGAGCCGGGAAAGGTAGTCGGAAAGCTTCATCCCTAGCGGTCCTGTATACGCATCGTAGATCAGGTCTCCGGCTCTAACGGCCACATGGTAGGCATTGTGTGAGACGGATGGACTCTTTCCATTCACGAGCTCGAAAACCATGAAGGGCTTCGTTTCATCGGTCCTGAACGCGATGTATTGCGGCGTCTGGCCCAGCTTGCCGAACGCGGTGTGGATGAGGCGGGCCACCTGCTGGCACCTGCCGGCGGCCTGATTCGCGACGCTGTACGCCACCTGCAGGTCCATCAACCAGGCCGGTGCCGCCTGGCCCGTATGGGCCTCGTACATCACGATGGCGCCAGCGATGTCTCCACGGGCCAGGTACGTCACCAGCTTGAAGCGGATGGAGTCCGCGGACAGCACACTGGCCTGCACCACCGTGGCCGCCAACGCGGGCGATGCCGCCTGACCCGGACCAGACGCCGCCCCCGCCAGCAGCAGGAGCCCGAACACCAGCACTCGAAGCCTTCTCATGCTGCGAGGTTAGAGCGTCTTCCCCTCACGTCTCCAGCGGCTCGAGGGTGCCGGCGCTCCGGCGCTCGAAGCGCCAGAGGAGCGCGAGCGCCACGGCGGTGAGCCCCGCGCACAGGCCCCACCAGATGCCCACCACGCCGAGCTTCAACCCGAAGCCCAGCAGCAGCGCCACGGGCAGGCCCACCAGGTAGTGCCCCACCATGTTGGCCACGAAGGTGAAGCGCGTCTCCCCCGCCCCGCGCAGCACGCCCGCGCCCACGCCCTGGATGCCATCGGAGATCTGGAAGAAGGCGCACACCACCAACACCGGTACCACCAGCGGAACCACCTCGGGCGGCGTCCCCATGAGGCGGGCCAGCGTCTCGGGGAACACGGCGTACACCAGCGCGCACAGCGACATGAAGCCCGCGCCCGAGGCAAACGCCATCAGCCCGCTCAGCCGCGCCTGCGGTGTATTGCGCGCCCCCACGGCCCAGCCCACCCGCACGCTGCCCGCGTTGCCAATGCCCATCGCCACGGCGAAAGAGAGGCTGCCGTAGGAGATGGCGATCTGATGCGCGCTCATGCTCTCCGGGCCCAGCCACCGCGCCAGCACGCCCGCCAGCGAGAAGACGCCCACCTCGGCCGCGATGTGCAGGCCGATGGGCATCCCCACCCGCAGCGCCTGGAGCAGATCCGCGCGCACCGGCTTCACCCAGGAGGTGCCCCCGGCGGGCGTCTGCGTCAGCCGCACCGCCCACGCGACGATGCCCCACTGCACCGCGCAGGCCAGCAGCGTCGCGATCGCCGCGCCCTTCACCCCCAGCGCCGGCACCAGGCGCAGCGGCCCGCACCATGCCGGCAGCCCCTCTCCACCGAAGACGAACAGGATGTTCGCCCCCAGGTTGAGCAGGTTGGCGACGACCGTGGACACCACCAGGGCACGCGGCCGCCCCGTCGCCTGGAGATAGGCGCGCGTGGTGATGAAGAGCAGCAGCAGCGGCAGGCTGGGCGCCCGCCACGTGAGGTAGTCCCTCACCTCGGGCAGCTCCGCGAAGTCCACCCCGAAGGCGGGCAGCATCCGCGGCACCACCACCAGGGGCACCGCCAGCACGCTGCCCACCATGACGGCCAGGTAGCTGCCCTGCCACAGCAACGCCCGCGCACGCGGCGCGTTCCGGGCCCCGAAGGCCTGGGACACCAGCGGATCCACCCCCAGCATCATCCCGATGGCGAAGCTGCTGAGGGCGAAGAACACCGCGGAGGACAGCCCCACAGCCGCCAGGGCCTGAGTGCCAGCCCGCCCCACCACCGCCGTGTCCACGAAGCTCATGAGGGACTGGCCCCCCTGGGCAATGGCGATGGGCAGGGCGAGCTTCCAGAGGGCTCGGAACTCTTCGCGACGGGTAGGCAATGGGGCGGACGGCATGGGCGCGGGGGCTATAGCGGGTTTCCACCAGGGATGCGCGGCTCCCTTCGTGGACGTCCCAACCCCCGCTCGCCTGACCCATCAGCCGGCCGCCTGCCCCACGAGCGGCCGGCCCGCCTTCCTCAGTCGCAGGTCCACTGCCGCGGTGGGCACTCCACACAGAGGCCCTCGTCGGGCCTGGGCCCGCCCATGCACGCCCCGCCGCACGTCTCGACGACGCGGCCGGTGTCCGTCTCCACGTAATAGTACGGCCCATCCACCGCCGAGCCGCAGTCCACCCCGGTGAGCGCCCCGCACGTCTTGTCTGGCGAGCACCCCTCCGGCAGCGACCACATGTTCAGGCGCACCCGCCCGTCCTCCTCTGGCTTCGCGCCCCCACCGCAGGCCAGCAGCAGGCCCAACGCGGCGGTGAGGACAGGGCTCTTCTTCGATGTGAAACGCATCATGGTGGAGAGCCTCCGCATCACGGGGCGAAGGAGAAAGGGCTGAAGCGCGAGGTGGCCAGCGGCTGGGCGAGGTTGCCCACGTGGGCCACGCGCACGCCGGCGTCGGTGACGGCGTACACGTAGTCATCCGCCATCACGCTGCGGCGCACGTAGGGCATGTACACCCAGCTCCACTGGTGGGAGTTGATGACCTGGTAGGCATCCCGCATGGAGATGGCGCCCACCGGGGTGAAGCCCGCGGCCAGGTCCACGCGGAACACGCGCAGCTCGCTCACGAAGCTGTCCCAGTAATTGGGGGACTCCCACGACCAGTCCATGAAGGGAATGGCCAGCAACCCCTTGGCCGGGAAGTAGGTGAAGGCCTTGTGGTCATAGAGCGACTCGCTCCAGCTGTAGGCGGTGCCCACCTGCTGCGTGAAGGTCTCCCGCGGGTTGGCCAGGTCCGACACGTCGAAGAGGCTCAGCTTGATGGCGCGCCCGCGCCAGTCGCCGTTCTCCGGCACCTGCATGCCCACCGTCAGCAGGTGCGTGTCCCCCACCGGGTGGATGTACGAGGAGAAGCCCGGCACCTTCAGCTCGCCCACCTTGCGCGGGTGCGCCGGGTCGGACAGGTCGAAGGTGAAGAGCGGATCCACCTGCCGGAACGTCACCACGTAGCCCTTCTTGCCCACGAAGCGCGCGCTGTAGATGCGCTCGCCCTTGGCCAGCTCCTCGCTCTGCCCCAGCAGCTCGAGCCGCGCTCCCCGCTGCGCGTAGGTGAAGAGGCGGTTGGTCGTCTCGGTGCGGCCCCACTCGTTGCCCGGCTCCGCCACCCGCGAGCTGATGGTGGTGGCCACGCGCAGCACGCCCTCGTGCTCGTCCATGCTGAACTGGTTCAACAGGTGGCCCTGCACCGTGGCGCTGGCCGCGTACGAGGCGCTGTGCGGCTGGCTCAGGTCGATCTTGTGCACATACGTATGGTCCGTCTGCCCCGCCTCCGGCCACCACCACCAGTGCGGCGTGGCCAGGTAGAGCGCGCTGGCGGTGGCGTACACCTCGCCCGGCTCGGTCACCAGCGAGACGCGGCCCGGCGGCTGGAACGTCCGCGCCTCCAAATCCAGCGAGGCCACGGTGACGAGCCCCAGCCGAGTGGGCGCGTTCGTCTTGTGGAAGTCGCGGCAGTCGTAGCCGAACGTCTCCACGGTACCATCCGCCCGCTTGTGCCGGCCCTCGGGCAGCCACTGCGTCAGGGAGCTCGCGCGGATGAGCCGCTCGTTCTCCGCCATCAGCCGGTCGAGCTCCTTCTCCAGCCGCCCCTGGTCATTCCAGAGCTCCTGGGTGTAGTCGGGCCACCAGCGCATGCCGGAGGGCCAGCGGAACGCGTCGCGCATCACCAGCCGCGCCGCGCTGCCCGCCAGGCGCGCATCGTGGTAGCCACCCGGCAGGTACAGCTCGTCCGTCACCCGGGGCGCCGCCAGGTCGGACACGTCCACCGTCGTCATCTTGGTGAACGAGGCGCCGCCGTAGCCACAGGGGCCCAGCGCCGCGCAGTCCGCCATGCCGCCGCTGCCACCGCTCGAGCCCCCGGAGGCATCGGCCACCGTCGAGAAGACGACCACCTTGTCGCCGTGCAGGAACATCTGCCGGGGCCAGCCCTCGAGCGTCAGCGAGGACTCCACGCGCAGCGACTCGGCCGGCCAGGAGCGGTGGGCATACAGCTTCTGCCCCGAGAGCACGAAGATGCGCGTGCCGTCGTTCTTCACGAAGTCCGCCTCGTCCACGCCCTCCACCTGGTTGTTGGTGCCGGTATGGTCGTTCGGTCCGGAGCCCGGGGCCGCGGGCGGAGCGCCCCCGCTGGTGGGCACCGGAGCGCCAGCGCCGTCCGCGACCTCCAGCGGCCCGCCGAACCAGCCCCCGCGCCCCTTCCAATAGGAGGGCTTGGTGCGCTCCATGGTCGAGCGCATGTCGAGCACCGCGCTGTCCTCGATATAGGACTCGAGCGCCGCGCAGCTCTCGAAGGCCTCCAGCCGCGCCTCGAGCTGCACCGGCTGGTTCTTGGGAATGCCGTTCTCTCCGCCACACGCCGCCACTCCCAGCAGCGCGAGCGCCAGCCCACCGTGCTTCGTCATGTCCGTGACTCCTCGAAATCGTCTTCCGGCCCAGCGTGCGGCGGGCTTCTGCCACCCGTGTGCCAGGAGCCAGGCGCCTCACACGAGGCCCGGGATTTCGCGGAGTTGGAGCCGGACGGACCGTGCGAGGGGCCTCGGAAAGTCGAGACCCCTCGCGAAACAGCAGCCGGAAAACCGAGGCGCGCTACGGACTGCAGAAGGGCAGGACGTACGCCTCGGTCACGGCGTACCCCACCGCTGGCGACGCCACCGACGAGGGCGGCGGAGGCCACTGGTTGTAGAGCAGGTAGCGGGTGGAGTCCGGCATGACGACGAGCGACTCGGAGAGGGTCGGTTGCCCGGGCGGCCGCAGCTCGTTGCGCCACTCCGCCTTGTCCGCGAAGGTGACGGCGGTCAGCAACGGGGGGTCCAGCCTCTCGTTCTGCCACCGGAAGAGCGCCATCTCCGGCTTCGCCGCTCCCGGCGGCACCGCCAGCTGCATGCGCACGACCTCGTTCTCGAAGGTGGCGAAGGCCTGCGGCGCGTCACAGGTGCTCGCACCGCACCGGGTGAAGGCGACCAGGGACTTCCTCGGGCTCGCCGTGTCGTAGCCGTTCTCCACGTAGTAGACGGAGTACCCCGACGCGTCGCCCGGGACCGGAACGATGAAGGGCGAATGGGTGAGCGTGCTCTTGTTGATGAGGATGGGAGTGCCGAGCACGCCGTCGTTCGAGACGGTGACCGCCCGGTTATGGTAGGTGACGAAGCCGTTGGTGGGGTTGGTGTAGGTGTCCTCGTACGCCACCAGGAAGCGATCCCTCGCGCCGCCCGGCATGGCGTGGAACCACCGGCCCGAGTGAACGCTGCCGAGCCTGACGGGGCCCTTGCGGCTCGCCGCATCGAGACTCCGGGAAACCGTGACCAGGACGGACTCGCCCGGCGTCTTGATGAGCACGAGGACATGGGTGTTGTTGATGGCCAGCTTGATCTGGTCCGGCTCGACACCCGTCGAGCCATGGGGAATGTCGAGCACCTGCTCGTTGGTGGGTGCGCCGCTCCCATCCAGCATGGCCAGATAGACGGTGTAGACGATCGGTTCGGTGCCCACCGGGTACTTCACCCCCAGCCACGCCGCCGCGACCGTGTCCCCCTGGGCCGCGAGCGCGGGCAGTTTGAAGGACATGAAGGGATGGGAGAGCTTCTTGCCCACCTTCCAGGTGCCATCGGGGGCGAGGGTACTCGCCACGATGCTCCCGTTCTCCGCCATCAAGGTGAGCAACGTGTCCTGGGTGCCGTCGGGCGCGCGCCTCACGGCGATGGCGGCCGCGGGCGTGCCGAGCTCGTGGTTGAGCGTCAGCGCGACGGGGGCCGCCCACGTGTCTTCCGAGCCGTTGCAGTCGTTGTCCTTGCCGTCGCACTTCTCGAACACCGGCGTCACCGCGTCCACGCAGGCGCCGAGGATGCCTTCCGCGTTGCACAGCTGCGTCCCCGGACGGCACTCGCCCTTGTCGGCGCCACAGGGCACGCGAGTCCCGGGCACGCACGCCAGGTCCTCGGTGCGGATGCAACGGTCCTCGATGCAGAACGAGCCCGTCGGGCATGCGTGGTCCGAGTTGCAGCCGTAGCCGTCGGGGTCTTTGGCCTCGAGATCCTCGATGCTCGGGACGCCGCAGGCGGTGAAGGCGCAGGCCAGACAGGACAGCAGCAGGAGCTTGGACGCGTGGCTCACGGAGAACCCCCTCCCGTGGAGGCGGAAGCAGGAGCGCTGGGGCTCCCGGGAATGAGGAAGGTGGCGATCGCGCCCAGGGCGGCGGCGCTCGCGGTGCCGAACAGGATGTTGGCGATGAGGGCGTTGCCCTCGGCCGCCTTCAGTTGGGAGGCGCGCACATCGTAGTAGTCGGCATCGATCGCGGACCGGAGGTTGGCGGACGATTGCAGGCCGAAGAAGCTCGCCGCGCCGCCGGCCACCGCGCCCGCGCCCAGGAACAGCAGCGGCAGCACCCGGGGGCCGGACGGCGGCGGCGTGCTGGCGGAGGGGACGTAGGCGGGCGCCCGGGGCGGCGGCTCCACGCGGGCGGTGAGGCCGGGGGACTGCACCGGGCGATCCGCCGGGGCCTGCGCGGTGGCCGCGGGCTCCGGGCTGCCCTCCGCGGGGGTGCCCAGATCGCTCAGCACGGACTGGCGCACGTCCTCGAAGTCGCGCTCCACCTTGGGCGACACCTTCACCGGCAGCGCCGCGTCCGGCTTCAGGTAGAGGCCGGTGCGGAAGGCCGCCAGCGACTCGTCCCGCTGCCCGAGCTCCGCCTGGACGATGCCCTGGTACAGGGCCACCGCCACCTCTTGCTCGACGCCCTGCGCCAACGCCTTGGCCCGGGACAACTGCTCCAGGGCTCGTTCGTACTCAAAGCTCTGGTAGGAGCGGACGGCGGCGGCGAACAGGCTCTTGAAGTCCGCCTTGAGGGCCGGGGCCTTGCGGGCCGGGGCCTTCCGAGCGGGAGCGGCGGCGAGCGCCTGGGCAGGCAGGCAGGCGCAGAGACACAGGGCGAGCACCCGCGCTCGCCCTGTCCGGAGGGTACTGGCTTTCATGTGCAACACCGTAGCAGGAGGGGGCCGGGCGCTGGCAGCCCCCCCGCTGTGCTCCGGGCGCGGTGGGCATATGATGCCGCCGCATCCGCCGCCAGGAGATGGCTTTGACGCAAGTCGGCAAGTACCAGCTGGTCAGCAAGCTCGCCACCGGAGGCATGGCCGAGGTGTTCCTCGCTCGGGTGGAAGGGCCCATGGGCTTCGAGAAGACGCTCGTGCTCAAGCGCATCCTGCCGCACCTGGCGGAGGACGCGGCGTTCGTGGGGATGTTCTTCACCGAGGCGCGCGTGGCCGCGCAGCTCAACCACCCCCACATCGTGCAGATCTTCGACTTCGGCCAGGCCGACGGCACCTACTACCTGGCGATGGAGTACATCGACGGGCCGGATCTGCGCACGCTGTCCGCGCGGGCCGTGCAGGCGGGCGTGGCGCTGCCGCCGGAGTTCTGCGCGAAGGTCATCTCCGCGGCGTGCGAGGGCCTGTCCTTCGCCCACGACTTCGTGGACCCGTCCAACGGCAAGCACCTGGAGCTCATCCACCGCGACATCAGCCCCGACAACATCCTGCTGTCGCGCCAGGGGACGGTGAAGGTGGTGGACTTCGGCATCGCCAAGGCCACCAACCAGAGCCACAAGACGAAGACGGGCCTCATCAAGGGGAAGATCGCCTACATGCCGGTGGAGCAGCTGCAGGGCCAGCAGCTGGACCGGCGCGCGGACGTGTACGCACTGGGGCTGGTGCTCTACGAGCTGCTCACCGGCAAGTACCCCTTCGAGGCCACCACCGACGTGAGCATGATGCAGGCCATCCTCTTCGAGCCGCTCGTGCCCGCGTCGGCGCGCCGCCCGGACCTGCCCCCGGCGCTGGTGAGCATCCTCGACAAGGCCATGGCCAAGGTGCGCGAGCAGCGCTACCCGGACTGCATCGCCTTCCAGGCGGACCTGGAGCGGTTCATCCTCTCCACCGGCCAGCCGGTGGGCCCCCGGGACATGGCGCAGTGGGTGGAGCGGCTCTGTCCGAAGGGCGCCGCGACGGCGAGGCCCACGCCCACCTCGCGAGGGGACACCGGCGGTTTCAGCGCCACCCTCATGTCTCCCCAGCGGACCCCGGCCGGCGAGCCGGGCCCCGCCACCATGGCCGCCCCGCTCGACGCCTCCCAGCAGCCCGGGAGCCAGCCGGACGCCACGCGCGCCCGGACCGCCCTGAGCCACTCCACCGGGCAGCGGACCGAGCCCGTCCTGGAGCCCACGCTCATCTCCCCCAGCAGGCGGGACCTGCCCACGGTGCAGCCCGGGAAGACGATGGGCCTCCAGACGGAGCCCGCCCCCGAGAAGCCGGTGGGCGCCCAGAAGATGGCCGCGCCCGCGCAGGCCGCGCCCGAGGCGCAGGAGACCGTCCTCCTGAATCGCCGCCGCCGCGCCGGCCTGGGAGCGGTGATGGGAGGACTGGTGCTTCTCGCCGCGGGCAGTGGCGTCGTGCTCTTCCGGAGCAGCGGTGCGCCGCAAGAGCCCTCGCAGCCGATGCCCCCCGCGCCCGTGCAGGCCGCGCCCGCGCCGCCCGCGACGGCTCAGCCGGTGGTGGCCGCCCCGCCCCAGGCCGAGCCGCCGACGGTGGCCGGCCCGGCAGCCGTGGCGCAGCCCGAGCAGCCCGTGGAGGCCAGCGAGCCCGCCTCGCCGGAGCCCACCCCGCCGGAGCCCGCCGAGGCGCAGACGGTGCGGCGCAAGGTCGCGAAGGCCAGGGTGGATTTCCGCATCCGGCCCTATGCCACCGTGTTCCTGGATGGGAAGGCGATCGGCCAGACGCCCTTCCCGGCCGTCCAGGTCCCCGTCGGCACGCACACCGTGCGGCTCATCAACCGGGACCTCGGCAAGGACATCACCCGCACCATCGAGGTGAAGGCCGGCCAGTCCAACATCATCAAGCAGGACCTGCAGGCGGACTGAGGCACGGGCTCATCCCCTTCAGGGAAGTGACCGGAGGGGCGATGCTCCCTCTCCCCCCGGGAGAGGGTTGGGGTGAGGGTATCCGAGCCCGTTCTTCCAACCCGGGACCCTCCGTGTGGACAGGGGTTCAACCCAAGGCCCTGGCACCCTCACCCCGTCCCTCTCCCGAAGGGAGAGGGGAGATGTTCGCGGACTTACCTGAAGGGGCTCAGGCGCGGCGGCCGCTCAGCCGAAGTGGTAGGCGGACAGCCGGATGCCGCGCATCGTCCCGTTGTACGCGAGGCTGCCGCGGTCCTCTCCGGCCGCGCCCGCGATGACCATCAGGGGCAGCAGGTGCTCCTCGCGCGGATGGGCCTGACGCGCCGCGGGCGCCGTTGACCACTGCGTGAGGCGCTGGTCGCGCTCCTCCGGCTCGAGCGTGGCGGCTTCGCGCAACCACGCGTCGAACGTCTCCGACACCCCGCGGGCACTCGGGCCGAAGAAGTTGCGCAGGTCGTGGTACGTCATGCCGCTGCCGATGATGAAGACGCCCTCGTCGCGCAGCGGGGCGAGCGCGCGTCCCATCGCGAGGTGCTCGCGCGGATCCAACCCCCGCTTGAGGGAGAGTTGCACCGTGGGCACCTCGGCGTCCGGGTAGGTGAGCTTGAGCGGGACGAACGTGCCGTGGTCGTAGCCGCGGCTCGCATCGGTGGCCGTCTGGAAGCCCGCGGCGCCGAGCAACTCCTGCACCCGCGTGGCGAGCTTCGGCTCCCCCGGCGCGGGCCACGTGAGCTGGTACGACTCGGGAGGAAAGCCGTAGTAGTCGTAGAGCATGGGCGGACGCGGGCTCGTCATGACCGTGGGCACCGGCTCCTCCCAGTGCGCCGAGACGACGAGCAGCGCCCGGGGCGGCGTCTTCGGCAGCGCCCGGACGGAGCGCAGGTAGCCTGCGAGCGCATCGAGTCCCGCCTGGTCACCGAAGCCGAGGTCGACGAACGGCCACGGACCGCCACCGTGGGGCATGAAGACGACGGGCATCCGCTGCCCACCGGAGCCCTTGCGCGGCTCTTCCGGGCCGGCCTGCGGTGTGCCGCCTCCCACGCTCGAAGCCGCGGCGAGCGTCGCGGCCCCCACCAGCCCCACGGCCAGTGCCTGCCGCCGCGTGACTCCGTCACCCTGCTCGTCGCTCATGTGCCTTCTCCTCGATACAGAGAAGAATGCAGACATCGTGCGGACGGCTCAAGCGCCGCCTGGCCGTCTACCGGGCGTCGTCGTCACACGAGTGGGCGGGCCGGAAGGGCAGGGCCCAGAGCCGTCGGCCGTGGGCCTCATCCCCGGCGAGGAAGAAGACGTCCCAGCCGGAGCGCACGAAGCCGCCCGGGTTCGAGGACTCCGGGCCAGGGGCCAGCTCGTCGAGCGGCGTGACGCTCCCGGGCGCACCGCTGCTCACCCAGGGTTCCCGGCCTCGTCCCGGCGTCTCCGCGCTGAAGAAGAGCTGGCCCTGGAGGGCGGTCATCCCCTCGGGAGCCGAGCCCTGTGCGCCCGGAGCAACATCCGCGAAGAGGAGCGTGCCGGAGGCGGTGCCATCGCTCATCCACAGCTCGCGCCCGTTCACCCCATCGTCCGCGGAGAAGAAGAGCCGGCGGCCCAGGACGGCGAGCCCGCTCGGGGACGAGCCCTCGGCACCGGGCCTCAGGTCCTTCACGCGCAGCGTGCCCTTCCGGGTGCCATCGCTGCGCCACAGCTCCTCGCCCATGGAGTCGCCCTCCCCCGTGGCGCTGAAATACAGCCGCCCGCCCATCCCCACCAGGTCGTGGAGCGTGTGGAACGAGGCCACGAGCACGGCGGCCCCTCCGCTCGTCATCCGCAGCTCGGCCATGGCGTCGTCGTGGACGGTGCTCGAGACGAAGAACACCTTGTTGCCCACCGCCAGCAACGACTCCAGGCCGCCGCCCTCGCTCGACCTGCGGAACAGCTCGACGGCCCGGGACTTCCCGTCGGTGCGCATCAGCCGCATGAAGAAGCCCTGGAAGTTGCTGACGAAGTAGAGCGCGCCATCTCCCCCGCGCGTCAGCAGGTAGGGGCTGGAGCCCTCGGGCCCGGGCTCCAGGTCCTCGACGAGGAAGGTGCCCTCGGGCGTCCCGTCGCTGCGCCACAGCTCGCGCCCGTGCTCGGCGTCTCCCGCGGCGAAGAAGAGCAGGCCGCCGACCTCGGCCAGGGAGCGCGGGTACGAGCCATCCTCGCCGGGCCAGATGTCCTTCACCAGACGCGTGCCGCCGGAGGAACCGTCACTCACCCAAAGCTCGCGCCCGTGCACCCCGTCATCGGCGACGAAGAAGACCCGGTCGCCCACCGGCGTGAGGAAGGTGGGCTCCGAGCCCTCGGGGCCAGGGCGGAGTTCCTTGATGAGCGAGGTGCCGCGGCCTCCCGTCCCGGTGCTCACCCAGGGCTCGAGGCCGTGCACCCCATCATCGGAAACGAAGAGGAGGACGCGATCGCCGCGCACCAGCCTTCCCGGCTCCGAGTCCCCCTCGCCAGGAGGCACGCCCGCCAGGGGGGAGGCGGCGCTCCCACAGGGCTTCCAGCCGCTCGCGTCCAGCGGGGACTCCCCCGGCTGGGCGAGGGCGGGAGCGGAGAGCAGGGCCAGCACAATGGAGAACGGACGCCAGCACCTCATGGGGACCTCCCGGGATGAAGGGACGGCCCGCAATGTGGGGGCACGGCGCCCCGTGACTACCAGCGCGGAGGTCCGGGGTGAGCAGTCCACACCCGACAGTCCCCGGTCAGCCCACCACCCACCATTGCCTTGGACCGCGGGACCGGCTTGGCGTGCGGGCGCGGCCACTTAGGTTCTGCCCTTGAACCAGCGGGACCCCGTGGAGGCGGCGATGTCCATGAGACCGATTCTTTCCCAGCCGCGAGTGCTCGCGCTCTGGCTCGTGGGATGCGCGGCGTTGGCGGGCCCGGCGAGGGCGCAGACTCCCGCGGAGGTGGGACAGTGGTCGAACGTCATGGCGTGGCCGCTCTCCGCCACGCACACCAGCCTGCTGCCCACCGGCAAGGTGATGTTCTTCGGCGAGTTCGCCCAGGGGGATGATCCGCCGGGGCTGTGGGACCCGGCCACGGGAGGCCTCAGCCGGCTGCCCATCCCGGGCTACAACATCTTCTGCGCGGGCCACTCCTTCCTCGCGGACGGCAAGCTGCTCATCACCGGCGGCCACATCGAGAGCCACGTGGGCCTGGAGGACGCGAGCCTGTGGGATCCCTTCGCCTCGGCGTGGACGCGCCTGCCGGACATGAACGAGGGGCGCTGGTACCCCACCAACGTGACGCTCGCCAACGGGGACGTGATGGTGATCTCCGGCGAGACCGTGGCCAGCGGCGTGATGAACGAGCTTCCCCAGCGCTACCTGGCGGCCAGCCGGACGTGGCGGGACATGACGACGGCGCGGCTCAAGTTACCGTACTACCCGCGGATGTTCCTGGCGCCCAATGGCAGGCTCTTCCTGGCGGGACCGCAGCGGGTGAGCCGCTTCATGGACCCGGCCGGGACGGGGGCGTGGGTGACGGGGCCCTCGAGCAACTACGGCACCCGGAGCTACGGGCCCGCGGTGTATCTGGACGGCCGGGTGCTGCTCATCGGAGGAGGGGATCCGCCGACGGCCACCGTGGAGCAGCTCGACCTGAACGCGGCCTCGCCAGTGTGGAGGTACGTGGCGCCCATGAGCACGGCGAGGCGGCAGCACAACGCGACGCTGCTGCCGGATGGAACGGTGCTGGTGACGGGCGGCAGCCGGGGCAGTGGCTTCGACAACAAGAGCACGCCGGTCTTCCATGCCGAGGTGTATGACCCCGTCACCAACCGGTGGACGCGGCTGGCCAGCAACAGCCTCTATCGCGGCTATCACGCCACGGCGGTGCTGCTGCCGGACGGGCGGGTGCTGAGCGCGGGGGGCCGCAACGCGAACTCCGCGGAGATCTTCTCCCCGCCCTACCTCTTCAAGGGGGCGAGGCCCGTGGTGAGCTCGGTGCCGGACGTGGTGTCGCCGAGGACGACGTTCACCATCTCGACGCCGGACGCGGGCCGGGTGACGAAGGTGACGCTGATCGCCCTGGGCTCGGTAACGCACGCCTTCGACCAGAACCAGCGGCTGCTCACCCTGCCCTTCACGCGCGGCAGCGGCGTGCTCACCGTCACCGCGCCGGCGAGCAACAACCTGGCGCCGCCGGGCTACTACCAGCTCTTCCTGGTGAACGACGCGGGCGTGCCCTCCGTGGGCCGGATGGTGCGCATCGCCCCGGTGCCGTGACGGTGGCGGCCCTCAGCGGCCGGAGAGCAGCTGGGTGAGCTGGCGCGCCACCGCGGCGCACTGCTCGGCGTCGCGGCCCTCCAGGGCGGAGTAGCCCGTGGCCAGCAGCGAGCGCACGTTGATCATCGCCGCGTCCGCCTGCTCGCTGGGGTTCTCCTCGGCGGTGTGCTGCAGCAGCTTGGCCAGCTTCTCGCCGCGCTCCAGCAGCTTGCGGAACGTCTCCTCCGTCTTCTTCGCGTCCGCCTGCGCCTGCTTCTGCGCGTACACCGCCTGCTCCTTCACGAGCCGCTCGGCCTCCTGGCCCGGCAGGTGGGGGCGCGCCTCCAGCTTCACCGCCTCGCTCAGCCCCGACTTCAGGTCCGTGGCGCGCACCGAGAGCGTCCCCTCGTTGGACAGCTCGAACGTCACCTCCAGCGGCGTGTCCGCGCGCGCCGAGCCCTGGAGGTTGCGCAGCACCACCTCGCCCAGCTTGCGGTTCTCGTCCTGCATCTCGCTCTCGCCCTGGTAGATGGGGATGCGAGCTTCCGTCTGCCCGTTGCGGCCCGGCAGGAAGACGTCCTTGGCCACCACCGGCACCGAGCTGTTGCGGGGAATGAGGTGCTTCACCCTCCCCCCCATCACCCCCACGCCCAGCGAGTTGCCCACCACGTCCAGGAGCAGCGCCGCGCCGGACTGGCGAGCCAGCTCGTCCGCGTGGATGGCCGCGCCCAGCGCCACCGCCTCGTCCGGGTTGACGTCCGTGGAGGGCGCCTTGCCGAAGAAGTCCGTCACCAGCCGGCGGATCAGCGGCACCCGCGTCATGCCGCCCACCAGCAGCACCGTGTCCACCGCGTGCGGGTCCATCCCCGCTTCCTTCATCACCGACTCGCACACCGCGATGCAGCGCTTGGACAGCGGCTCACACAGCTGCTCGAAGAAGTGCCGCGTCAGCGCCGTCTCCAGGCCCGTCAGCTTGCGCGCCGGCTGGGTATGGTCCCCCAGCTCCGACAGGGAGATGAGCGTCTCCTCGTACTCCGTCAGCTCGCGCTTGGCCTGCTCGGCGGCCACCTTCAGCTTGTGCATGGACACCAGGTCCCGGTGCACCAGCTCGCGGTGGTTGTCGTCCACCTGCGCCAGCAGCCATTCGACGATGCGCAGGTCGAAGTCCTCGCCGCCCAGCGCGGGGTCTCCGCCGGTGGCCTTCACCTCGTAGACGCCGTCGGTAATCTCCAGGACGGTGACATCGAAGGTGCCGCCGCCCAGGTCGAACACGAGCGCGTGGCCCTGGAAGCCGCGCGACAGGCCGTAGGCGAGCGCCGCGGCGGTGGGCTCGTTGATGAGGCGGATGGCGTCCAGCCCGGCGATGGTGGCCGCCTCGCGCGTGGCCTGGCGCTGGCTGTCATCGAAGTTGGCCGGGACGGTGATGACGCACTTGCTCACCCCGCGGCCGAAGAAGGCCTCGGCGTCCAGCTTCAGCTCCCCCAGAATCATCGCCGACACCTGGGTGACGGGCACGGTGCGCCCGGCCATCTTCACCCGCACGTCCCCGGTGTTGCCGCCCGCCAGCCCGTAGGGCACCACCGCCTTGGCCTGCTGCACCAGCTCCGGGGTGAAGCGCCGCCCGATGAAGCGCTTGGTGGCCCACACCACGCAGTCCGGGTGCTCCTGGGCGAGCGCCTGGGCCTTGGTGCCCACCACGCGCTCGGCCAGCTTCGGGGTGAGGCCCACGACGGAGGGCGTCAGCCGGCCTCCCGTGCGCGAGGGGATGACGCGGGGCCGTCCCTCCTCCACGGAGGCCACGGCGCTGTTGGTGGTGCCCAGATCGATGCCGATGACGGGGTCGCGCATTGAAGGAAGTGCATGATACGCCGGAGATGCGCGGTTCCGGAGTCCCCCCGTGCACCCCCCCTGACAGGTACAGCCCCAGGGGAACTTATTGGAGACCCCGTACGAGCCGCACGTCCCGGCGTTGCCCCCGGCTGGGGGGCGTGCTAAGGGCCGCCGCGCCATGGTGAACGTGTCAATCGCCCGCCGTTACGCCCGCGCGCTCCTCGACGTCGCCACTGAAGCTGGCCGCGCCGATGCCGTGTCGGAGCAGCTCTCCTCCTTCTCCAGCGCCATCGGCCAGAGCCGTGAGCTGGCGGACGTGCTGTTCAACCCGGCCTACTCCCGCGAGCAGCGCGCCCGCGTGGTGGAGTCGCTCCTCAAGGCCATTGGCCCGGTGGAGACCGTGCTGGCCAACAGCATGCGCCTGCTGGTGGACCGCAACCGGCTGGGCTACCTGCCGGACATCGCCCGCCTCTACCGCGACATGGTGGACGCCCAGGCCGGCCGCGTGCGCGGCCAGGTCACCAGCGCCACCCCCCTGTCCGCCGAGACGCTCCAGTCCCTCACGGGCACCCTCAAGCAGCTCACCCAGCGCAACGTGGTGCTGGAGACCCGCGTGGACCCCGCCGTCCTCGGGGGCGTCGCCGCCCAGGTGGGCAGCACCCTCTATGACGGCACCCTGCGCACCCAGCTCGAGCAGCTCCGCCGCGAGCTGAAGCAGCGCTAGCCGTCTCGCTCGCTGGACTCCCGGGGAAGCCGTGTTGTCGGCTCCTCCCCACTTCCCAGCAAGCCCGGTATTCCCAGCGGGTCCGGGAAAGGCTATGGTGTGACCACACGGGTCCCAGCCCGTGCCCGTCCCCATGGCGCAGCCTCTCCTCCACCGCTCTCATGCAGCCCCTATGGCCCCTTCTTTTTCCGAGGAGGCCCAGCAGTGCTTCGGGGCGCTACTCCAGGCGTCGGGTCTCGGTCTCGCCTTCCTGGACAGGGAGCTGCGCTTCCGCTTCGTCAACACCGGCATGATGACCTTGAGCGGGCTGCCCGGCAGCGCGTACGAGGGCCGCTCGACGGGCGAGGTGTGGCCCGGGGTGGTGAAGGAGCTGATGCCGCTGCTCAACCGCGCCCTGCTGGGCGAGCAGGTGCTGGGCGCGCGGGTGTCCGGCCCGCTGGGCCCTCCGGGTGGGGGCGTGCGGCACCTCCGGGTCTCCCTGCTCCCGGCGTCCACCGGCGGGCTGCGCTCCGGCGTGGGCCTGATGCTGGAGGACGAGACGGAGCGCGTGGAGCGGGAGCTGGCCCTGCGCCAGAGCGAGGAGCGGCTGCGTGGCCTCGTCGCCGTCTCGTGTGACGGCTACTTCCTGCATGACGGGGGGCTCGTCCTCGAGGTGAGCCCCTCGCTGGCCAACCTCATTGGCATCCCGCCGGAGGAGATGGTGGGCCAGCCGCTGGCGCGCTGGGTGGCGCCCGAGTCCCGCGACTCCGTGCAGCGGGCGATGAGCCGGCAGGTGGAGTCCCCCTACGAGATGACGGGGCTGCGCGCCGACGGCAAGCGGCTCTTCCTGGAGGTGCTGGGACGGCAGGTGGAGTACGCCGGACGCACCGTGCGGATGACGGCCGTGTGGGACATCGGCGCGCGCAAGGCCTCCGAGGAGGCCGCGGCCCGGGCCGACGCCTTCCGCGAGCAGCTGCTGGGCGTGGTGGGGCATGACCTGCGCACCCCGCTCTACGCCATCCAGCTCAGCACCGGGGCGCTCCAGCGCGGCGGGGGGTTGAACGAGACCCAGGCGCGGCAGGTGGCGCACGTGGCCACGGCCACCCGGCGCATGGAGCGGATGATCCACGAGCTGCTGGACTTCACGCGGGCGCGGCTGGCCGGGGGCATTCCGGTGCGGCCGGCGCCGCTGTCGCTCGACAAGCTGCTGGAGCGGGTGGTGGAGGAGTTCCAGGCGTCCCACCCCACCCGGCTGATCGTCTCCAAGTCGGAGGGGGACATGCGGGGGAGCTGGGACGAGTCGAGGCTCGGCCAGCTGCTGGACAACCTGGTGGGCAACGCCGTGCAGCACAGCCCCGAGGACACGCCGGTGGAGGTGAAGGTGGCGGGGATGCCGGACGGCCTCACGCTGACGGTGCGCAACGAGGGGCCGCCGGTGCCGCTGGAGGAGCGGGCGACCCTGTTCGAGCCCTTCAAGCGCGGCAAGCGCGCCAGTGGCGATGGGCTGGGGCTGGGCCTCTATATCGCCCGGCAGATCGTCGTGGCCCATGGGGGCCGCATCTCGGTGGAGTCCGGAGTCGGGCTGGGCACGCGTTTCATCGTGTGGCTGCCCCGGCACGCCCCGGGCGCCTGAGAGGCAAACCCCCGCCCTCCAGCGACTCTTACAGCGCCGATGACAACCGGTGCCCGGACGGGCCCTTGCGCGTTGCGGTGGGGGGGGGCGCGTGGTAAGGGGGCCCCGCCATATAGGTTTCTCTGGCGGCATTCCCACCGGCCGCCCCTGTGCAAGGACGCAAGATGGAAATCCGCGCCGACGAGATCAGCAGAATCATCCGCGAGCAGATCAAGGACTACGGCAAGAAGGTCACCGTCGCCGAGACCGGGACCGTGCTCTCCGTGGGCGACGGTATCGCCCGTGTCTACGGCCTCGAGGGCGTGCTGTCCGGCGAGCTGGTGGAGTTCTCCAACGGGGTGAAGGGCCTGGTGCTCAACCTCGAGGAGGACAACGTCGGTGTCGCCATCATGGGTGACTTCAAGGACATCCGCGAGGGTGACATCGTCAAGCGCACCTCGACGATCGCCTCGGTGCCCGTGGGCAAGGGGCTGCTGGGCCGCGTGGTCAGCCCCCTGGGCGAGCCGCTGGACGGCAAGGGTCCCATCACGTCCACCGAGGTGCGCCGCCTGGAGGTGAAGGCCCCCGGTATCGTGAAGCGCAAGAGCGTGCACGAGCCCCTGCAGACGGGCATCAAGGCCCTGGACGCGCTGGTTCCGATCGGCCGCGGCCAGCGCGAGCTCATCATCGGTGACCGCCAGACGGGCAAGACGGCCGTCGCCATCGACGCGATCATCAACCAGAAGGGCCTGAACGTTTACTGCGTGTACGTGGCCATCGGCCAGAAGCAGTCCACGGTGGCCCAGGTGGTGGAGAAGCTCGCCCGCGCCGGTGCCATGGAGTACACGGTGGTGGTGACGGCGAACGCCTCGGACCCCGCGCCGATGCAGTTCTTCGCCCCGTACGCCGGCGTGGCCATCGGCGAGTACTTCCGCGACAACAAGATGCACTCGCTCATCGTGTACGACGACCTGTCCAAGCAGGCCGTGGCGTACCGCCAGCTCTCGCTGCTCCTGCGCCGTCCGCCGGGACGCGAGGCCTACCCGGGCGACGTGTTCTTCATCCACAGCCGCCTGCTGGAGCGCGCCGCCAAGCTGTCCGACGAGGAGGGCGCCGGCTCGCTCACCGCGCTCCCCATCATCGAGACGCAGGCCGGTGACGTGTCCGCCTACATCCCGACGAACGTCATCTCCATCACCGACGGGCAGATCTTCCTCGAGACGGACCTGTTCTTCGCCGGTGTGCGTCCCGCCATCAACGTGGGTCTCTCGGTGTCGCGCGTGGGAAGCGCGGCGCAGATCAAGGCCATGAAGCAGGTGGCCGGTACGCTGAAGCTGGACCTGGCGCAGTACCGCGAGCTGGCGGCCTTCGCGCAGTTCGGCTCGGACCTCGACAAGGCGACCCAGGAGACGCTGGCGCGCGGCGCCCGTCTGGTGGAGGTGCTCAAGCAGGGCCAGTACGAGCCCATGCCGGTCGAGAAGCAGGTCATGCAGCTGTACGCGGCGACCAACCGCGAGGACGCGAACAAGCGCGGGTGGATCCGCCAGGTTCCGGTGTCCGACGTGGTGCGCTGGATGCGCGAGTTCATCGAGTTCTCGGATGGCCGCTACCCGCAGCTCGCCAAGGACATCGCGTCCAAGCGCGAGCTGACGGCGGACATCAAGACGGTGCTCAACAAGTGCATCGCCGAGTTCAACGAGATGTTCCAGCCGACGCCGGGCGCCAAGCTGTAATCCACGCCTCGAGCTGAAGCCTCACGGGCCCCGCGCTCCCGAAAGGGACGCGGGGCTTCGTGTTTCAGGGTGTTCACCTGGGGCGAGCCCTGCTTGCTCCCCCCCGAAGCGGTCGAAGAGCTTCGCCAGGACGGACTCGTAGAGCCGCAGCTGCCCGGTGACAATCTCGCCTCGCACCTTGTAACCCGGGCGGACCTCGAACGGGTGTGGCGGGGGCAGGTCCACGATGGCGAAGAATTCATTGGCATCGTTCGGTGGGGACACGTAGCGGACGCGCCCCTTGAGCACCCCGTACCGATGGAAATGGAACGCGTCCACCTTGAGGTGCGCCCGCTGGCCTGCCAGCACTCGCTTCACCTCGTCCTGCGTCAGCTTGAACTTCGCATACAGCGCGCTCCCCTCCTCCAGCACGGGCGCCACCTCGACCAGGATTTCTCCCGCGAGGAGCCGGTTGCTGCTCGCCTTCTCATTGTGGACATAGCGGATGGTGCCGCGGATGTCCGCCCGCACCTCCTGCCTGGCCACGAGCCGGCCGCGCAGCTCCTTCTCCTCGCGCTGCTTCTCCAACTCCCTGCGCAGCTTGTTGGCTCGCTCGAGCAGCGAGAGCCGCGCCGCCTCCGCGCCGAGGAGCTCCAGCTCGACGCGTGTGAGCTCGCCGCGGTAGGTGCCCCCCAACTTGAGCCCCGCCGCCTCCTGCTCCCGCCGAAGCCTCAGCAGCTCGGCGGCGGCGCTCCTCGCCTCCAGGACGCCGCGGTAGTCCGCCTCGTGCTCCTCCTTCGAGAGCAGCCCCCGGTCCTGCAGCCCGCGGCTGCGCTCCGCCTTCACCTCCGCCATCGCCTGCTTCTCCCGGGCGAGCTCCAGCTGGCGGGAGAACGCGCCCAGGCTCTCGCGGGCCTGGGCCTCTTCCACCCCATGTTTCCGCCGCAGGAGGGCGAGCTGGCGGCGGTGGAGCACGGCCCGCCCGCCCGCGTTGTCCATCTGCTCCACCACCGTCCGCAGCTCCTCCTCCAGGGCCTGGTAGTCCGCCTCCGCCTTGCGCGCGGCGGCGTCGACCTCTTCGTTCTCCAGGAGCATCAGGAGCTGCCCCTCCTGCACCGCGTCCCCCTCGTGGACGTACTGGGCCACCACCCGCACCTCGTACGGCGCCTTGTGGACGGAGCGGGGCTGGTAGGAGAGCACCTCCCCCTCGCGGACGCGCACGACGGCATTCACCTCCACCGTCGCGAAGAGCACCCCCCCCATGACGAAGCTGCCCACGAGCAGGGCAAAGATTCTCCTTATATTGCCGAGGCCGCCCATGCCACCTCCCGGGCCGGCGTGCCGTCCGCCCCGCCCGCCTCCTGGATGCGCCCGCCGTGCAGCAGGACCTTGCGGCTCAGGTGCAGCCCCTCCACGGACTCGTGCGAGATGAAGAGCATCGCCCGATCGCCAATCTCCCCCAGCAGCCTGGCGATGGCGGCCTTCGACTCCTGGTCGATTCCCCGGAAGATCTCGTCGAAAATCAGCACGTCCGCCTCCGAGAGCAGGGCGCGCAGCACCAGCACCTTGCGCCGCTGGCCGGTGGACAGGTTGCGCCCCCCTTCGTCGATGAGCCGCTCCAGGTTCTCCGGGTGCTGGACGATGCAGTCGTAGAAGCCGATTCGCTTCGCCAGCTCCACGATGCGCCGCGTGCCGTGGCGCCGGCCGAAGGTGATGTTGAAGCGCAGCGTCTCGTTGAAGAGGGTGTCCTCCGCCGAGACCAGCACCACCCGCCGCCGCAGCGCCCGCTGGCCGAGGAGCTCCCGCGCGACGTCGTTGACCAGCACCGTCCCACTGGAGGGCTGCTGGAGCCCGGCCAGCACTCGCACCAGGGTGGACTTCCCGCTCCCGTTGGCCCCCATCAGGAGCACCTTCTCCCCCCTGCGCAGCGACAGGTCCACCCCTTCCAGGACGCCCAGGCCCGAGGGGTAGCGGTAGACGAGCCCCCGCGCCTCCAGCACCTCCACCCGCACGTCCTCCTCCGGCGCGTGCGGGGCGCGGCGGGCTCCGCCCTCGTCGAAGTCGAAGTAACGCCTCAGGATCACCAGGTTCTCCTGCAGCGAGAGGTTCTCCTCGAGCAGCGTGGTGAAGGAGGAGAAGATCTTCGCCGACAGGGCGATGAAGGTGAGGAGCTGTCCGAGCGAGACCGACTGTTGGGCAATCAGCCCACGGGCGCACAGCAGGATGAGCAGCAGCGAGGCGGCCGTGGTGACGAGGGCGACGGCCGCGGTGCTCGCGAGGTCGAGCAGCTTCCCCTTGCGCTGCGTCTCCAGGTAGCGCCCCGCCTGAGCCCCCAGCCGCGCGCTGAAGTACGCCTCCAGGTTGAAGGCCCGGATGGGCTGCACCCCCTCCAGCCCTTCCACCATGCAGGAGAGCAGGTCGGCCTTGTTCCGGAAGCGCTCGCTCTCCAGCCGCCGCAGCGCCGGCGTCACCGCCACGAGGAGGGCGCCCAGCACCAGCAGGGTCAGCAGCACGAGCGCGGCGGCCCGCCAGTTGAGCACGAACAGCACGACGAGCGCGTTGAGCGAGACACAGGCGTTGACGACGATTCGGGAGAAGTAGCTGGTGAAGAAGCTCTTGAGCTTGAGGCTGTCGCTGATGCGCTCGAGCACGTCCCCCCGCGTGAAGGAGCGCAGGTACTGGATGCTCCCCGTCAGCATCCGCTCCCCGAAGCGCAGCAGGAAGTAGCGGTCCAGCTCCAATCCCAGGTGCACCGCCACGTACCGGGTGTACACCCCCAGGAGAATGTCAAACAGCCTGAAGAGTCCCAGGCCCAGGACGAAGGTGACCAGCACTCCGAAGTCGAACTGGGGGATGATCTCGTCAACGAGCAACTGGTTGACGAAGACGGCGGTGTGCGTCGTCACGGACGAGAGCACGGCGGCCAGGAGGAAGAGGTACCAGATACCGCGCAGCGCGCCGACCTCCTTCAACAGCCGCCAGAGCGGATGGGCCGGCATCTCGTCAGGCACCTGCCGCTCCGCCCTCGAGGCCGGAGGCCGCACCGCGAGCACCACGGGCGCCGCCAGCACCCGCCGCTCCTCACTGCCCTCCACCGCGCGGAAGCGCTGGGGAACGGACGAGAGCTGCTGGTGGTGGATCAGGTCGGCGAGGAAGGCCCGCTCGGCCGCCTCGTCCTTCAACCCGAAGTTCTGCTTCACGTAGCCGAAGTAGAGCAGCTTGTTGTACAGCGCCGCCACCTCCGCCTCGCTGGGAGGAGTGTCCGGTTGGAGCCCGTACCGCTCCAGCTCCTCCATCACCTGGCCCCGGATGCGGCCGCGCCACAACTCCTCCGTCAGGGGCACCTGGACGGTGTGCGCGCGCCGGACGAAGTCGGCCACCGTCCAGCGCTCCACCTGCCCGTGTGTGGGGTTGAGGATGCGCAGCCGCCCCCGCTCCACCCCGTCGATCACCACGTAGTGCAACAGTCCGGTGGCCTGCAGGCGCACCGTGGCCAGACATGGGGCGAGCTCGCCCAGCTTCCTCTCCAGCCCCGCGGCATCGCTGACGTCCAGCGGGTGCGTGCGCACCCCGAAGCCATGCTCCTGGAGAAACGCCTTGAGGCTGTCCAGGCGCAGCCCCTCGGCGTCCAGGGGGAGAGCGGCGGCAATGGCCTCGCGGCTCATGGGGACCCCGAGCCGCTCGCAGAGCGTCTTCACCGCGCTGATTCCGCAGTCGTTGCTCCTCAGCTGCGGGTCCACCTTCAAGCGGGCCCGGCGCAGCCATCCCCCGAGGCTCATGGGCAGACGCCCTCCCCAGCCCGGACGGGCCGCGCGCCGCGCCGCTGGGCTGCGCGCCAGCCCTCCAGCATTTCCACGGCGCAAGGGAAGCGCTCCTCCGGGGCCTTGGCGAGGGCGCGCCCGATGACGTCGGCGAGGGCCGCCGGGATGCGCTCGCCCTCGGGAGTCCACACCGCGCGGGGAGCCGGTTGGCTGCGGATGGCCTGCGCCAGACGTCTCCACAGCACCCTCTCCGAGAAGGGCTCGTGGCCCGTGAGGATTCCGTGGAGCAACACCCCCAGCTGGAACACCTCCGAGCGCATGTCACCCGGGCGGATGCTGATGCTGAGCGAGCCGGGCTCGATGCGCTCGGGGGGCATGAAGGCGGGAAGGCCACCATGGGGGACGCAAGCCGCCTCCTCCGCGTCGCCGCTGCGCCGCGAGAGGCCAAAGTCGATGAGCTTCACCCGGTGCTCGTCCGTCAGCATGAAGTTGCGCGAGTGGACATCGCCGTGCAGGAAGCCGTGGCGGTGCAGGTGGGCGAGCGCGGCGAGCGCCTCGGCGCCGATGCGCACCCGCTCCGGCAGGGACAGGAAGTCCTCCGCCATGACCTGACGAATTGGAGTGCTGCCGGCGTACTCCAGCGCGGCGTAGCAGGGCTCCCCGGGGTGGAAGGCCAGCAGGCGACAGACGTTCTCATGCGGAGCCAGCCCGGCCATGAGGGAGAACTCCCGCCCGAAGAGCTCGCGCTCACGGCCCGCCCTGGGCCCCCGCAGGATGAAGACCTTGAGCACCACGGGGATGCCGGTGCCCACCTGCCGCGCGTGATGGAGCGCCACGTCTGGCTTCTCCACGATCAGCTCTCCGACGCGGTACTCACCGAGCACCTGCCCGGGGGTGAGCGCCCAGGTGGACTCCCCCCGGAAGTCCGCCCCCGCGGAGCGCAGCAGGCCGGCGCGCCGCATGCGCCGGAAGAAGGTCCGCACCGTCTCGGCGATGGCCTCGGGGGGACACCCCGCCTGGCGCGCCAGCTCCTCCAGCGCCTCCGCCTCCGCGCGTGGCGTCCTGAACAGCTCCAGGTAGCTCTTGATGACCAGGTTGACCAGATAGCAGTACTGGTGAGCGCGCGTGTCCACCACCATGAAGCGCTCGCCGGTGCTCGCGTCCGAGCCACCGAGGAGACTCTCGCCCTCGCCCTCGCTCAAGGGGTGGAGCTCGAAGTACTCCGGAAACACATAGAGACGTTGCTGTGTCATGACCGAGATAGGGGCGTGGTGCGCCAGGGCTGAAGCCTGTTCTTCAGCCCGCTCTATTTGTGGCCAGACTTCCAGGAGCAACTCTTGCTCTTGCTCTTGCTCCTACTTTTGCTCTTGCTCTTGCTTTTGCTCTTGCTGTGCGACCTCTCCCAGCCGGCCTTGAACTCGAGGACGCGGTCCATCTGCTCTTCGGTCAACCCATCGAGAATGTTCGAAAGGTTCAGCATTGAAGTCCCCCAAGAAAGGAAACATGGTGAATGCTGCAACTGATGCAGCCGTAGCGCACCCGCCCCCGACGCGACCCATTCCGAATCGCATCGCAACTGAATCTAGGAGTGGCGCTCTCGCGGCAGAACTGACCTCGAGGCTAGCCTTGGCGGCGCATAGCATACAGATGCCGCGCCTCCACCTCGTGCCGCAGCAGCACACCAAAGCCATACACAACCGTGCGCGCGTCAGGACGCGCGCCTCGCACCTGCTTGGGGGCCAAAGTATGAGTATCGGCCGAATGGGGGGCCCGGTTGAGGGGGCCCGGGCCCCGGGTTGCTACGAGAGCACCCGCCCGGCCACCCCGAGGGCCTTGTCCAGGTAGCCCGCGAGCGCGGTCAACCGGCCCACCGCCTGGGTGATCTTGTTCAGATCCTCGGCGGCCTCGGCGAGGGCGTGGTTGGTGTCGTGCATGGCATCGGTGGCCTGCTTGAACTCGGAGGAGTTGGCGTCGAAGCGGGCGCTGAGCAACTGCATGACCAGCTCGCGCAGGCGCTTGGCATGGGCGTAGTACTGGGCGCGGGTCTCGGGCGGCAGGGCGCCCGCCATCGACAGCTCTAGACAGCGCTCGGCGAGGCGGCTCAACGTCTGGGTGTCGAAGACCATGGGCTACTCCTTGGGGGGCTCGCGGAGGCGCTGGACGGCGGCGGAGGCGGTCTGCACGCGGCCCTGGAAGGCCTGCATGGCGGAGGAGAGCTCCTCGAAGGACTCCACCTTGCGCTCGGAGCGGGCGAAGCGGAGCAGCGCCTCGTGGGCGTCGCGCAGGGCGCGGGCCATCTCCACGGGATGGGCCACCACGAGGGCCTCGTAGGTATCGGAGGCGCGGCGGATGTCGTCGAGCACCGCGCGGCGCTCGGCCAGGGAGAGCTTCTCGCGGTTGAGGTTGTAGAACATCACCCGGGTGGCGAGCGCCTGTTTGGTCCCGGTGAGGCGCTGGGGCCCGAGCACCTCCACCATGTCCTCCTCCAGCAGGTCGAGGATGCGGTTCACCTGGGGCGCGCCCTGCTCAATCCCCTTCTGGAGGGCGGCGCCCTGACGGGCCTCGAGGAAGAGCGAGGTGGCGACCCCCAGCAGCGTGGTCACCGGCTCCACGTAGCGGCTGGCCGAGGCATCCCCCTTGCCGGCCAGCGTCTGCATCTGCTTGCCGAGGGCGCCGAGCTGCGTGCCCAGGGCCTGGGAGGACTCGGGCAGCTTGCCGGGGTTGTCCGCGCCGGCGAGGGTGGCCAGCCGCTCGGCGTAGATGCCCAGCAGGGCGATGGCGTCCATGCGGGCCTGGATGGACTCGGGCGAGAAGACCTTGCCCACCAGGGGCGTGGGCTGGCCCGACGCGTCGCTGGCGAGCACCTCCAACGAGGTGTCGTACAGACGCTCGTCCAGGTAGAGGTCGCGCTCGAAGCGGTTCATCTCCGAGTAATACAGGCCGAGCGCGGCGCTCGCCTCGGTGTGGCCCTGTTGGAACCGGGCCACGGGCTCCCGGAAGCTGCCCGGCGTCTTGCAACCCGGCAGCAGCACCAGCGCGAGCGCCAGCGATGCACCCGCCCAGCGCGCCCCTCCTCGCATTCCCCTCATGGGCTCCTCCTGTGTCGGTGTGGAGTCGTCGCCCGCCAGCCTACTGCTTCTGGATGACGGCCGTGCCCTCGACGTCCTGCTCCCACGCGGGAGTGGGCACTTCCACGGCGTCCGGAGCGCGCGGCGGCGGAGGGGGCGGCGTGTGGGCCGCGTCCCGCTCGGCCTGGACTTCCGGCGGCGGGGGCACGTCCGTGTAGACGGCGAAGCGCACGTCATAGGAGCGGATGAGATGCTTGCCGACACCGCGCTCGAAAGGCCGGGAGAGGAGGACGGCGTCCGCGCCGGCCTTGCACGCCGTGCCGCGCAGCACCTCCTTGCGCCCCTCGGCGCCCAGCCACTCGTTGCCGTCGAAGGTCAGCGAGCCCAGCACCTCGTAGGGGCGCGAGGGCTCGAAGTCCTCCTCGAAGAGCTCGAAGTCACACTCCGGCGGCTTGGAGGACCACTTCTTGAAGTGGGAGGGCTCGCGCTTCGCGCCCGGCATGGCGCAGGCGCTCGCGAGCGCTCCCACGAGGAGGACGAGGCACGGCTTCTGGACTGCACGCATCGATCCGCTCCCAGGGGGGTACAGGGATGCGGGCCACTCTACCGGACTCGCTGGCCTGCCCGCCGGGCCTCCGGACAGCGGGGGTCCCCACCCCCGTCGAGGCCGCGGGGTAGAGTTGCAGGACATGAGGACCCAGCGCCCCGATGGGACTTCCCCCTCCGGCTCCGCCGAGGAAGCCCCCACCCTGGGGAAGCCCCTCGCGGGCACGCCCTCCGCGCCCGTTCCCCTGGAAGCCGCTCCGCCCTGCCCTCCCCCCGGGCACGTCCTGGCCGAGCGCTACACGGTCCTCAACCCGCTGGGGCACGGCGGCATGGGCGTGGTGCTGGCCGCCTATGACGCGCGGCTCAACCGGCGCGTGGCCCTCAAGCTGTTGCGTCCCCGGTGGGAGCCCGAGGATGACGGCGCCTCCCAGGTACGCCTGCTGCGCGAGGCCCAGGCCATGGCGCAGCTCAACCACCCCCACGTGGTGCATGTGTACGACTCGGGGCGGCTGGAGGACGACGCGTTCTTCATCGCCATGGAGTACGTGGAGGGACGGACGCTGCGGCAGTGGCTGCAGCAGCAGCCGCGCACGTGGAGGGAGGTGCTGCGTGCCTTCCTGGAGGCCGGCCGGGGCCTGGCGGCGGCCCATGCGGCGGGGCTGGTGCACCGCGACTTCAAGCCGGACAACGTGCTGGTGGGCCAGGACGGGCGCGTGCGGGTGACGGACTTCGGCGTGGCGCAGGCGCTCCACCCTCCCGAGGCCGACACGCAGGCGCACGGCACGGAGCGCGCGCTGCCGCGCACCTGGGTGGAGCCGCTCACCGAGTCCGGGCGGATGATGGGCACCCCACGCTACATGGCCCCCGAGCAGCTCCAGGGCCGGCCGGTGGACGCCCGGAGTGACCTGTACGCCTTCTGCGTGGCCCTCTACGAGGCCCTCTACGGCCAGCGGCCCTTCGCGGGTGACAGCCAGGCCGAGCTGCTCGAGGCCCGCCTGGCCGAGCGCATCGCCCCCGCGCAGAGCGAGGTGCCCGCCTGGGTGGGCCGGGCGGTGCTGCGCGGCCTGCGGGCCGATCCGCTCCAGCGCCCGGGCTCCCTGCGGGAGTTGTTGGAGGAGTTGGAGAATGATCCGCGGCAGCGGTGGCGGGCCCGGGTGCGCACCGGAGCACTCGCGGGAGGAGGCGCCCTGCTGCTCGTGCTGGCTATCTGGGGATGGGTGCGCCAGGAGGCGCCGGACCCGGCCTGCGGCGGCATGGACAGGCGCATGGCGGGCATCTGGGACGCCCCCCTCCGGAAGCGGCTGGAACAGGCGCTGCTGGGCACGGGGTTGCCGCAGGCCCAGGACACCTTCGAGCGCGTATCGCGGCTGCTGGACGCCTATGCGAGCGGCTGGGTGAAGCAGCGGACGGAAGCGTGTGAGCTGGCACGCCAGGAGGGAGCGGACCGGCTCCCGCGGCTGGCGGCGCTGCGCGAGTACTGCCTGGAGCGGCGGCGCGGCCAGCTCGGCGCCCTCACGGAGCTGCTCGCGCGCGAGCCGGACCCGAAGCTGCTGGACGGAGCGGTGCAGGCCGTGCAGTCGCTGTACCCCTTGAGTGACTGCGCGGACGCGCGCCTGCTCACGGCCGTGGTGCCACCTCCCGAGGATCCGGCGGTGCGCGCACGGGCCGAGACACTCGAGCAGCAGGTGGACCGGCTGGCGGCGCTCCACGTCGCGGGAAGGTACGCGGAGGGCCTGGCACTCGCGGACACGCTGCGGCCCCAGGTGGCGGCCCTGGAGCACCCCTCGCTGCGGGCCCGCGTCCTCTTCTGGAGCGCCTCGCTGCGGGACGGGGCGGGTGACTACAAGGGTGCCGAGGCCGCGTTGCGCGAGGCGCTGGTGCTGTCGGCCCAGGGCAAGGACGCCCTGATGGAGACACGCGCCTGGAACCTGCTCGTCACGGTGGTGGGAACACGGCAGGCCCGCCATGCCGAGGCCCTGTGGCTGGAGCTCCCCCTGAGGGCCGCCGCGGAGCGGCTCGGGGACGAGCGGCAGCGGGCGCTGATGCACGAGGCCCTGGGCACCGTGCGCTGGACGAAGGGAGACAGCGAGCGGGCCCGCGAGGACTTCGCGCTCGCGCTGGCCCTGCTGGAGAAGCTCCCGGGCCCCAACGAGGTCGACCTGTCTCGGCTGCTCAACAGCATGGGCAACGTGCTGCTGGACCTGGGCCAGTACGAGCGGGCCCGCGGTTTCTTCGAGCGCTCCATGGAGCTGAAGCAGAAGGCGCTGGGACCCGAGCACCCCTCCCTCGCCAGCTCCATCAACAACCTGGGCCTGGTCCACGAGGCGCTGGGCCACTCCGAGCAGGCACAGGCCCAGTACGAGCGTGCCGTGGCGCTGAAGCGCAAGACGTTGGGACCCAATCACCCCTCCCTCGCATCCTCGCTCGCCAACCTGGGCGACATCCTGCGCGCCCGGGGCCACCTGGAGGAAGCCCTGGCGCGGCACGAGCGGGCCCTGGAGCTGCGCCTGAAGGCACTGGGGCCCGAGCACCCCAGCGTGTCCGACTCGTACACCCGGCTCGGCCACGTGCTGGCCGACCTGGGACGGGACGCCGAGGCGCGGACGCGGTACGAGCGGGCCCTGGCCATCCAGGAGAAGCTCCACGGGCCCGGCCACGTGGAGACGGCCACCGTGTGCGCCGTGCTGGGACGCACCCTGGTGCGGCTCGGCAGGTGGGACGAGGCGGCCCGCTTCCTGCGGCGGGCCCAGGCCACCGGGGAGCAGCTCTCCGGCCAGGGCCCCGGGCCGCTCGCCCAGGCGCTGCTCGGGTGGGGCGAGTGGCACCTGGCCCGCAACCGGCCCGCGCAGGCCGTCCCCCTGCTGGAGCGCGCCCTCTCGCTCACCGAGGAGCGCTCGCGCGCCGAGGTGCGGTGGCTCCTGGCCCAGGCCCTGTGGAAGGTGGGCGCCGAGCCCGCACGCGCCCGGGACCTGGCCACCCAGGCCCAGGAGTTTTATCGAAAGATGAGACAGGAGCGGCAGCTCGCTCGTGTATCTCAGTGGCTGATGTCACACCCCCGATGACAGCGCCCCACCGAGCCCCGGTCAGCCCGCAGTGTAGACTGTCCAACAGTAACGAGGCGCGGTAGGGGGCCCCATGCAGAAGAAGTTGTCCGATGACCTGAACACGACCGCCGCGCACGCGTACGGCCGGGAGAGGCCATCCCCACGCACCACGCCGGCCCTGACCATCGTCTCGCACCCGAGGCCCCAGCGCGTGGGCGAGCGGCTGCTGCTCGAGATGCTGGCCGCCGTGGGCAGGACGGCTTCCCTGTCACGCAATGCCCCGGACTTCTCGCTGCCCGGCGCGGGCATGGCCCTGCCCCTCGGAGATCCCTTCCTGAGCCGCAAGCCCGTGCAGTTCGAGCCCGGAACGCGTGGGCGCCTGCGGCTGGTGGTTCCCGAGGACGGGACGCAGGTACGGGTGGGGACACAGCCCGTCCGGGGGAGCCGGGAGTTCACGCTCGAGGAGCTGGCCGCGGGCGTGCCGCTGGAGCTCGCCGGTCGCGTGGTGCTGCTGCTGCACCTGGCACACGCGCCCGAGCTGCCCGGCGAGGGGGACCTGGGCATGGTGGGCCACGGTGAGCGCCTGCGGCGGGTGCGCGAGGATGTGCGCCGCGTGGCGGACCTGAACGTGCCGGTGCTCATCCGGGGAGAGACGGGCTCGGGCAAGGAGCTGGTGGCCCGCGCCGTCCACCAGCACGGCCCGCGCCGGGACGGACCCTTCGTCAGCGTCAACCTGGGCGCCATGCCCCGGGAGCTGGTGGCCGCCGAGCTCTTCGGCGTGCAGAAGGGCGCGTACACGGGCGCCACCCAGGCGCGGGCGGGCCTCTTCCGCTCCGCCCATGGAGGCACGCTCTTCCTCGACGAGGTGGGCGAGGCGCCACCCGAGGTGCAGGTGGCGCTGCTGCGCGTGCTGGAGACGGGCGAGGTGTTCCCCGTGGGCGGACAGGCCCCGGTGCGCGTGGACGTGCGGCTCGTCACCGCCACGGACGCCCACCTGGAGGAGCGCATCCACCAGGGACTCTTCAAGGCGCCGCTGCTGCACCGGCTCGCGGGCTTCGAGCTGCACGTGCCGCCCCTGCGCGAGCGCCGCGAGGACATCGGCCCGCTCTTCATGTACTTCGCCCGCCAGGAGCTGGAGGCCACGGGCGAGGCCTGGCGCCTGACGGCCTCCGAGCCCCAGGCCGAGCCCTGGCTGCCCACCTCGCTGGCCGTGCGCCTGGTGCGCTACGCGTGGCCCGGCAACGTGCGCCAGCTGCGCAACGTGGCCCGGCAGCTCGTCATCGGCAGCCGCGGCCTGCCCCACCTCCGGGTGGATGCGCGGCTCGAGCAGGAGCTGGACTCCGCCGCCCTGCCGCTGCCCGTGCCGACCCTGAGCGTGCTGCCCCCGCCCGCCTTCGACGACACGCCCGAGCCCGAGGAGACGACCCCTCCGCGGCGCAAGCCCTCGGACGTGGGCGAGCAGGAGCTGCTGGTGGGCCTGCGCTCCTGCGCGTGGGATCTCAAGGCGACGGCGGAGCGGCTGGGCATCTCCCGCGCCTCCATCTACATGCTCATCGAGAAGAGCTCCCTGCTGCGCACCGCCGGGGACCTGAGCCCGGAGGAGATCTCCCGCTGCTTCCACGAGTGCCAGGGAGACCTGGACAAGATGGTGCAGCGGCTGGAGGTCTCCAAGCGCGCGCTGCGGCGCCGCGTGCGCGAGCTGGGCCTGGCCAGCGCCTGACGCCTCAGCCGCGCAGGCGCGGGAGGATGGCGCGCAGGCTCGGGTCCATGCCACCGCGCGAGCCGAGCGCGGCGATGCCCCGGCGCTCGTACTCCAGCGTGTTGGCGCGGGCCACCAGCTGCACGCTCGCCCCGAGCGCCGCCGGCATCGCCAGGTCCAGCTCGAAGATGTCGCCGGCCACCAGCGTCGTCTCCGGCGAGGTGTCCGTCTCGTTCCAGATGCGGCGCAGCGCATCGTAGTAGTGGCCGCGGCGCAGATGGATGGGACGCACCAGCCCCTCCACCTGCACCGTCTCGGGCAGGGCGGAGAAGACGGCGTCCAGCGTGGAGGGCGGCTCGATGAGGAACTTGCGCGCGTCACCCGAGACGCGCAGGCGCTCGCGGCCGCGCGGGGCCAGCTTCGTCAGCTTGGACTCCACCGTGGCGGTGTGCGCGTTGGTGACGACGTGCACCGGCAACCCCGTGTCCAGCAGCG
This sequence comes from Archangium gephyra, assembly GCF_042230915.1. Lineage (GTDB taxonomy): Bacteria > Myxococcota > Myxococcia > Myxococcales > Myxococcaceae > Archangium > Archangium gephyra_B. Next base: position 11,173,214 of record NZ_CP102578.1, read on the forward strand.
CCTCCAGCACCTCCTTCGCCTCGGGCTTGAAGGCCATGCCCACCTGCGCGTACGCCTCGCGGTAGAGCCTGTCCAGCAGCGCCGCCCGCTGGGGCTTGTCCGTCATCGCCCCGAGCCGATCACACAGCCGGCGCGCCACGAAGTTGGCCAGCAGGTACGGATCCGCCGTGGCCGGCGCCACGGTGCGGCCTCCCACCTCCCAGCCGTGCTCCTCGTTGCTGGCCAGCACCCCGGCCTCCACGTCGGCCCACCCCGCCTCCATCACGTCCCGGCCCAGCTCCTCGGACAGCCGCCTGCGGAAGTGCTGGACGAAGGGCGCGCCTTCCGCCGCCGCGTCGGTGAACGTCCCATCGAAATCCAGCACCACGCATCGAATCGCCATCGTCCTCGGCCCTCTCTGTCGCAGGAGGTGGGAAATAGGCTCCCTGCCCCCTCGGAATCAAGCCGGGGCGCGTCAGTCCGGGGGTGGAACCACTGCTGGCGCGGGCGTGTCAGACCCTCCGTGTAGAAGGGAGTCGCGGTCGGCGGAGGAACCGTGGGCCCTGGCGCCGGGAGACGTTGGGGCCCACGGGGATGTCAGACCCTCCGAGTAGAACCGAAAGTGTCGGCGCGCAGTGGCGCCGCATGCACCGGTGGTTCCCTGGGAAGGCCACGGGTGCATTCATGCAGTAGGGCTGCACTTCCGCTGGCACCCGTCGGGTGCGAGGCGGCGGGGGCGGCGCGTCCGGATCCCCTCCCCGGGCGCGCCGCTCCAACTTTTTTGGGGCCCCCTCCCCGCTCACGAGGCGGGCGTCTGCAGGGCCTGCTCCGCGTACACCCCCGGCAGCGTCACGATGAAGGTGGAGCCCTCCCCCGGAGTGCTGCGCGCCTCGATGGTGCCGCCGAGCGCCTGGACGATGGTGCGGGTGATGTAGAGCCCCAGGCCCAGTCCGCCGTAATGGCGCTCGGACACGGCGCGCTCGAAGCGCTCGAAGATGCGCGAGAGGTTGCCCGGGTCGATGCCGATGCCCTGGTCATGCACGAGCAGCAGGGCGTGGCCCGCCTGGGTGGACACGGAGAGTTCCACGGGCTTGCCAGCCCCGTACTTGAACGCGTTGGTGAGCAGGTTGGTCACCACCTGATCCAACCGCAGCCGATCCCACCGTCCGAGCACGGGCCCCGGGGCACGCACCGTGACGCGGCACCCGGCCTTGGTGGCCTGGGGCTCGAAGCGGCCCACCACCTCGCGCACCACCTCGGCCAGGTCCACGTCCTCCCAGTCGAGCTCCAGCTTGCCGGCGCCGATGCGCGAGACATCCAGCAGGCTGTCGATGAGGCGCGAGAGCCGGGCCACCTGCCGCTCGGCGATGTCCAGGTGCGCGAGCAGCGCCTCGCCGTCCAGCTTCACGCCTGGGCTCCGGGCGGACCTGCGCAGCGAGTGCAGCTTGAGGCGCAGGGGCGTCAGGGGCGTCTTCAGCTCGTGCGAGGCGATGGAGAGGAACTCGTCGCGCACCTGCACCGCCTCCTTCGCCTCGCGGAAGAGCCGGGCGTTGTCCACGGAGATGGCGGCGCGGCGCGCCAGGTCCTCGGCCAGCCGCAGCTCCCACTCCTCGTACTCCCGGTCCCCCTCGGCGTAGACGAGCGTGAGGGCCCCGAAGATGCGCCCGCGGCTGAGCAGGGGCACACACAGGTAGGAGGAGAGGCCGAGCGCGTGCAGCAGCCGCGTCTGGTGCTCGTCGCGCGCGCCCGCGTCGAAGAAGGACTCGGGGACGGTGGGCATCCACTCCGGCTCGCCGGTGCGCAGCACCCTGGGCAGGCCCCGGGGGGCGTTCCAGTCCAGCTCGAAGTGGTGCAGCACCTCGTGCACCAGCGCCACCTTCTCCGGCTCCCGGTGGGCCGCCGCGACGCGCTCGAGGCCGCCGTCCGGCGTCAGCAGATCCACCGCGCACCAGTCCGCCAGCGTGGGCACCACGAGCCGGGCCACGTTGGCCAGCGTGGCCTCGTAATCCAGGGAGGTGGAGAGCAGGGCGCTCGCGCGGGCCAGGAAGGAGGCGGACTGCTCGGAGCGCCGCTGCTCGGTGACGTCGATGTGGAGGCCCACCCACTCGCGCACCTGCCCATCCTCCGTCACCACCGGCACGCCCCGCGCGGACATGTGCCGGTACCGCCCGTCATGCCGCCGCACCCGGTGCTCCACCTCGAAGACCTTCCGGACGCGCAGCGCCTCCACCCACCGCCGGACCGTCCGCGCCCGGTCCTCCGGGTGGATGCACTCCAGCCAGCCGTACCGCCCGTCGAGGAACTTCTCCCGCGTCTGGCCGGTGAAAGCCCTCCAGTGGGGCGAGTCCCTGACGACGCGGCCCTCGGCGTCCGTCGTCCACACAATCTGGGAGACGGCATGCGTGAGGGAGCGGAAGCGCTCCTCGCTCTTCTGCAGGGCCTCGTGCTGGCGCTGCAGGCTCGCCGACAGCTCCTCGGCCCGCAGGCGGGCGCGCATCTGCCCGGTGACCTCGCAGGCACACACGAGCAGGCCCTCCATCTGCCCCTCCGCGCTGCGCAGCGGTTGGTACACGAAGTCGAAGAAGGCCGTCTCCCGCCGCGCTGGCGCGTCCAGCTGAATGGGAATCGCCTTGCCGGCCACCGGCTCGCCCGTGCGGAAGACATGGTCCAGCAGCTCGAAGACGTGCTGCCCGTCAATCTCCGGATGGGCCTCGCGCGCGGGCCGCCCCAGGATGTCGCGCCGCCCGACGAGCCGCAGGTAGAGCGGGTTGGCGTACGCGTAGACGTGCGTGGGCCCCTGCAGCAGGGCGATGGCCACGGGGGCCTGCGTGAAGACGCTGTGCAGCCGGGCCCGCTGCACCGCCGCTTCCAGGAGCGCCGCGTGCTCGCGCGCCAGCAGCTCGGCCTGGGCCTCGCGCAACCGGGCCGCCCGCTCCTTGAGCTCCCGGTCCTTCTCGAACAGGTCCACGAAGAGCGTCACCTTGGCGCGCAGCACCTCCGGCTCGAAGGGCTTGGTGAGGTAGTCCACCGCGCCCTCCACGTAGCCCCGGATGATGGAGGACTCGTCCTGGTGGTAGGCCGAGATGAGGATGATGGGCGTGTCCCGGTGCCGCGCCCGCTGGCGGATGAGCCGCGCCGTCTCGAAGCCATCCATTCCCGGCATCCGCGCATCCAGGATGATGACGGCGAAGTCCTCCCGGAGCAGACACTTCAGCGCCTGCTCCCCGGAGGTGGCCTGCGTCGTGCGCACCCGCAACGGCTCCAGCACCCCCTCGAGCGCGACGAGGTTGCTCGGGTGGTCGTCCACCAGCAGCACAGCGGGCCTGGCAGTTACCCTCGGCACGGTGAGGCCTCTCCCTCGTCAATGCAGCGGCCTGCCGGTCAGGCACGTCCCATGCCTGGCCGCCCCTCGCCGGGCTCGCGCGGAGGCCCTCCTGAAAGAACCTAGGAGCCCACCAGACCCATGCCCATCCCCCCAGGGCGGCTTGCCCACCGCGCCCCCTGCTCGGAAGGGGGTGGGCCCCGCGCGACTCCCGCGCGCAGGAGGCACGGACTTTTTCTCGCCCCCTGGGAATCGCGGGGGGACACGCCGCCCGGCTGACGGATGAAACGCGCAGTGGCCGACGTCCCACCGGTCCGCCGGTCCGCCTTGGGCGAGGCGACGTTATTGTGGGCCCGGGGGGAGTCCACGCAGGCATGTCCGAACTCGAACGAGCCGGTTCTCCGGAAGCCACGGCGTTACTCGCCGAGCGCGAGCACCTGCGAGCGTTGCTGCGGTTGATGCCGGTGGGGGTCTACATCGTCGACGCGCGGGGGCGGCTGCTGGAGTCCAACCCCGTCGCGGAGCACATCTGGGGAGGCCCGCTGCCGCGGGTGGAGCTGGAGGGCTACGGCATCTTCGAGGGCTACTGGCCCGGGAGCGGCCAGCGGCTGGAGGCCCACGAGTGGGCGCTGGTGCGCACGCTGCGCGACGGGCAGCCGGTGGTGAACGAGGAGGTGGAGATCGTCGCCTTCGACGGCGCGCGGCGCACGGTGCTGCACTCGACCACGGTGTTGAAGGACGCCCAGGCCACCATCGTCGGCGCGGTGGCGGTGAAGGTGGACATCACCACGCGCCGGCAGGCCAAGCACGCCGAGGCCTTCCTCACCGAGGCCACGCGCCTGCTGGTGGAGTCGCTGGACTGGGAGAGCACGCTGCAGGCGGTGGCGCGGCTGGCCACCCGCCAGCTGGCCGACTTCTGCATCATCGACGTGGTGGGCGACGACGGCGAGCTGCGCCGGCTGGTGGCCGCCGCACACGAGCCGGCCCACCAGCCGCTGATGGCCGAGGTGCTGCGCTTTCCACCGAAGGTGGGCAGCCCGAGTCCCCTGTCGCGGGTGTTCCTGGAGGGCCGTCCGCTGCTCATTCCGGAGCTCTCCCCCGAGTTGCTGGACACGATCGCGCGCACGCCCGAGCACCGGCGGGCCATGGAGCAGCTGGGGCCACGCGCGTGCATGGCGGTGCCGCTGTCGGTGGGAGCGCGCCGGGTGGGCCTGCTCAACTTCATCCTCGCCACCCCGGGCCGGCACTACACGGAGCGGGAGCTGAAGTACGCCGAGGAGCTGGCCCGGCGCGTGGCCCTCGTGGTGGAGCACGCCCGGCTCTTCCGGGAGGCGCAGGGGGCGCTGAGGGCGCGCGACACCTCGCTGGCGCTGCTGGAGGCCTTCCTCGCCGCCTCGCCGGTGGGCATGGGCTTCGTGGACCGGGAGCTGCGCTACGTGCTCGTCAACCCGGTGCTGGCCACCATGAATGGCAAGCCTCTCGAAGCGCACCTGGGACACTCCGTGCGCGAGGTGCTGACGGAGCCGGGAGAAGCCACGCACGTGGAGCAGTTGCTGCGCAGCGTGATGGAGCGCGGCGAGCCGCTGACGAACCGGTACACCCTGGTGCCCGCGCGGCCCGGCCTCCCGCCGCGCCCGGTGCACAGCACCCTCTTCCCGGTAACGGTGGACGGGGAGACGCTGGGCGCGGGCGTCACGGTGCTGGACATCACCGAGCAGAAGCAGGTGGAGGAGGGGCTGCGCTTCCTCGCCGAGGCCACCACGCGGCTGTCCTCCTCGTTGGATCCCCGCACCACGATGGAGAGCACCGTGCGGGTGGTGGTCGAGCACATGGCGGACTACTGCATGCTGGACGTGCGCACCGAGGAGGGCAAGAGCCTGGAGCGCGTGGCGGCGGCGGCGCGCCGGGCGGACACCCAGCGGGTGCTGGAGGAGGCGCGGCACCTGTCTCCCGCCCCCCATCCGGACTCCCCCACCTGGCGGGTGCTGGAGTCCGGCCGGGCCCTGCTGGCGGCCGAGGTGGGCGATACCCTCCTGGAGGACGAGACCCTGGACGCACGCTTCCGGGCGACGCTGGCGCTGCTGCGTCCGCGCTCGGCGATGTTCGTGCCGCTCATCGCCCGGGAGCGCACGCTGGGGGTGCTGACGGTGGTGAGCCAGGACGAGGCGCGCCGCTACACCGAGCGCGACCTGGCCATCGTGGAGAACCTGGCCTGGCGCGCGGCGCTGGCGGTGGACAACGCCCGGCTCTTCCACCAGGCGGAGCTGGCGGTGCAGGCGCGCGACGAGTTCGTGGCCATCGCCACGCACGAGCTGCGCACGCCCCTGTCGGCGCTGAGCCTGCAATTGACGGCGCTGCAGCGGGCGGTGGACGCGGGCCGCCCGCCCACCGAGGAGAAGCTGCGGCAGTCGCTGCTGACGGCGCGGCGCCAGACGGAGCGGCTGGAGCAGCTCGTCAAGCACCTGCTGGACGTGTCGCGCATGACCAACGGGCGGCTGGAGCTGGAGCGGGAGGAAGTGAACCTCTCGGAGCTGGTGCACTGGGTGGTGGTCCGCTTCGAGGAGAAGCTGGCGGAGGCCGGGTGCACCGCGGTGGTGCTCACGGACGCCCCCGTGGTGGCCCGGGTGGACCGGCTGCGGGTGGAGCAGGTGGTGATGAACCTGCTGTCCAACGCGATGAAGTACGCCCCCGGCCATCCGGTGGAGCTGCGAGTGGAGCGCCAGGGAGACTTCGCGGTGATTGGCGTGCGCGACTTCGGACCGGGCATCACCCCGGAGGCGCAGGCGCGCATCTTCGAGCGCTACCAGCGGGCCTCGGGCCAACACTCCCGTGACAGCCTGGGACTGGGCCTCTACGTGGCACAGTGGATAGCGCGCGCCCACGGGGGCGAGCTGAAGCTGGAGAGCACCCCGGGCCAGGGCTCCCACTTCCGCCTCTACCTGCCGCTCGGCTGAACGCCCTCCCCCGCGAGCCGTCCCCCGGGAGTGATTGGCTTGCGCCGCGCCTGAAATCTGAGCATACTCATTTTTGAGCATGGTCACTTCTCGCAAATCAAGCGCCCGCCAGGAGGCCGCCGAGGCCCCCGGACTGAGGGAGCGCAACAAGCAGGAGAAGCTGGAGCGCATCCGGCAGGCGGCGGGGGAGCTCTTCGCGAGCAAGGGGTACGCGGAGACGACGACGCGGGAGATCGCCGAGCGGGCGGGCGTGGGCACCGGGACGCTCTTCCTCTACGCGCGCACCAAGGAGGAGCTGCTGATGCTGGTGTTCGCCGAGCGGGTGGAGGCGGTGCAGGAGGAGCGCTTCCGCACACTGCCCGGGCAGGCGCCGCTGCTCGAGCAACTGGTGCACGTCTTCGAGGGCTTCTTCCGGCTGTACGCGAAGGACCCGGCGCTGGCGCGCGTGTTCATCCGGGAGCTGCTCTTCCTGGAGCCGGGGCCGGCCGGGGAGCGGATGCACCTTGAGCGGGCCTTCGCGGCGCGGCTGGCGGGGCTGGTGGCGGCGGCGCGCGAGCGGGGCGAGGTGGCGCGAGACGTGGACCTGGAGATGGCGGGCTTCAACCTCTTCGCGCTGTACATCACGACGTTGATGGGCTGGCTGTCCGGGGCCCTGGGCCCCGGGGAGACGTGGCGCCCGGTGCTCGAGCGCGCGCTCGCGCTGCAGCTGCGGGGCCTCGAGCAGGACGCGAAGACTTCTGGCGGAAGCAGACGGAGGCGATCATGAGCAACGAGGCAACCCTGACGCTGCGGCAGGCCCGCGAGCGCTACTTCGACGAGAACGGCTTCGGACAGGGCGGGAACTACGACGAGCGCTGGGTGCGGGTGGACGTGGGCCCGGTGCCTTTCTGGTTCCCCAACTCGAAGGAGCGGGTGCGGGCGCTGCGCTTCCATGATCTGCACCACGTGCTGACGGGCTACCACACGGACTTCCCGGGCGAGTGTGAGATCTCCGCGTGGGAAGTGGGCGGAGGGTGCACGGACCACTGGGTGGCGTGGCTGTTGAATCTCTCGGGGATGGGGGCGGGGCTGTTCTTCATGCCGCGCCGGGTGGCGAGGGCCTTCCTGCGGGGCGCGCACACGGGCAACCTCTACCGCGCCGAGTACGGCGAGGCGCTGCTGGGCAAGACGGTGGAGGAGATGCGGAGCGCGATGCGGATGGACGAGCCGGTGCCCGCGCCGTCGTGGAAGGAGCGGCTGGCGTTCGCGGGCTGGTCGTCGGCGGCGCTGCTGCTGTCGGCGGTGAGCGTGGGGGCCTTCCTGGCCCCGGTGGCGCTGGGGGCCTGGGCGCTGGTGCGCTGGCTGCGCTGACCGGTATATCCTTGGAGTTCCAAGCACGAACGCCAAGGAGGGCCACCGGATGGACGGAGCAGCGAGCGACGCGGAGAAGCGCCGGCGCATGCGGTGGCCCTGGTGGCTGCTGGCGGGCTCGCTGGGGGTGACGGTGCTGGGCGGCTGGGCGGCCTCGCGCTCCATCTCGTCGCTGGTGGCGCGGGTGGAGCAGCTGGAGCGGGAAGCCGGCGAGTCCGAGGCGCGGGTGGCGGAGCTGCAGGTGCTGCGAGACAGCATGGCGCGGCGGCTGCGCCAGCTGGAGCACCAGCAGCAGGGGTTGAGCACGCAGAACGCGGCGCTCAACAAACGGGCCGGGGAGCAGAGCGTGCTGCTCGCGCGGCGCGACGCGGTGCGGGTGGAGCTGGAGCAACTGCTGAAGGCGGAGCTGGAGCGGGGCGAGGTCTTCCTGGTGGAGACGGACGGGCGGCTGCGGGTGGAGGTGGCGGACCGGCTGCTCTTCGAGCCGCGCAAGGCGGCGCTGACGCCCACGGGTGCGGAGCTGCTGACGCGGGTGGGGGCGAAGCTGGCGGTGGAGGGGCACCTGGTGCAGGTGGCGGCGCACACGGACGCGGTGCCGGAGACGGCGGACACGGCGCCCGGGCCGACGAGCTGGGAGCTGTCCTCGGCGCGCGCGGTGACGGTGGTACGGCTGCTGGGAGAGAAGACGAAGCTGGGCCCGGAGCGGCTGGTGGCTGCGGGCTACGGGCCCTATCACCCGGTGGTGGCGGACGACGGGCCGCTGTCGCGCGAGCGCAACCGGCGGCTGGAGTTGCAGCTCATGCCCGCGCCGCCGAAGCCCACGCCGCCTCCCGCTCCCACCGCGCCCGTGGATCAACGGCTGGCCAAGAAGCGCCCGGGACAGGCGCGGTAGCGCGAGGCACACCGCGAGGCGCTTCACGGCGGTGAGCGCCCGGTGCATTCTCGCCCCCGGCTCATTCCGCTGGGGGACACGTGGCTCGGCTCGGTTGGCTTCACCTCTCGGATCTCCAGATGGGAGTCCGTAGCTCGCTGTTGCCCCGAGCCGACTACAGGGAGGCGCTCGAGCAGGATCTCCGGAGGATGCACGCGATCTCGGGTCCCTGGGACCTGGTGCTCATCTCGGGGGATCTCACCCGGACGGGCGACCCGCGGGAGTTCAGCTTGCTGAACTCCACCCTGAGATCCCTGTGGAACTATCTGCGAGGCCTGGGTTCGACCCCCTGCCTGCTCGTCGTACCGGGCACTCACGATTTCTGGCAGGGCGAGTCCCCTTGGGAAGTGGGCCAGGATGTCCGGTACCGGGTCTCGGAGATACGGAAGGCGTTCCGAGGGACGAAGCCGAGTGAAATCACGAAGCGCATCCGTGTGGCGTTGGCCCCTTTCAACTCATGGTTCAATGATTGGCGGCGAGGGCATCCCTCGCCTGTGAATCAGACCTTCCGCGATGGCCTACTCCCGGGAGACTTCGCCGCGACCGTCGAAAAGGAGGGCTTGAGGGTTGGAGTCATCGGGCTCAACTCCATCTTCCGGGACACCGTCGGCACGGGCTTGGGAGACCTGCATGAGCTCGATCTGGAGCAGGTCGAGATGGCTACGGGCAAGAGCGCTCGCAAGTGGGCACTTCATCATGACGTCGTGCTGCTGCTGACGCACAAGCCCCCCTTCATGCTGCGCCCCAAGCAACTGGATCAGCTCCAGGCGGTGCTGACCCCCTCGAGTGGTCTCTTGTTGCACGTGTGTGGCCACCAATACGGCGACGCACATGGCCCCTCACTCCACCTCAGCCAAGCGCCCTCACTCTTCGGTTCGGCAATGGCCTATGTCGGGCACTCACAGGGGCCCTGGGGATACATGGTGGGGGAGCTCGATGTCTCCGGTACAGGGGGGCAGCTCAGGATCTTTCCTCGCAGTGCATCGGCCACGAAGCGCACGATTGTCGTGGGCCCTGATGAACGGTGGGTTTCCGAACTCAACGAAGCGGCTCAATGGGACATCGCTGGCCTGCGCGGGAAACCGGAGTCCGCTGCACCCGTGGGCCGGAGTGCCCCCGACCCGGAGCTTTCGCTGCTGACAGCCATGCTGGGGCCAAGTTCCCCCCCCGCTCGCCCGGAGAAGCTCTGGGTCCTGCGAGACACGCCGCAGCCCCCCTCTCTCCCGCCCGGTGTGAAGCTGAAGGAGACGTTGGAGACGGGCCGCGAGAAGGTCGGTTGGCTGGCGTGGGCCCCCTCTGGAAACGCGCTCGGAATCGGGCTGTCGGATGGCTATCTCACCTGTTGGAAGGCTGGAGAGAAAAGACCGAACTGGATGGTGAGGGCCCACATGGAAGGGCTCGCGGACCTCTGCTTTTCGCCAGATGGGAGCTCGTTGGCAACCCGCTCCATTTATGAGGTCCGCCTGTGGAGAGCGGATGGGACCCGTCTCGAGACATCCCAGCCCCTGTCGGGCCCTGGAAACGTGACGGCATGGTCCGCCACGGGGCTGCTCGCAGCCGACGGCACCATCACGGGAACGCTCCAGTTCTGGGACACGCGGACGTGGGAGCCGAGGGGCTCCGCAATGACTTCGAGCCCCACCCTGTACTGCCTGGCCTGGTCACCCGATGGGCAGTTCCTGGCCTGTGGCGGCACAGGAGACGAAGCGCTCTTTCTCCTGAAGGTGCGGACGGAGGGGCCAGACTCCATCCGGATAGAGGAGGCTCGCCCCCTCCCAGGCCATGACGTGGATGTCCTCAGCATCGCGTGGATGCCCGGCACCACCCGGATTGCCGCCGCTTGCCGGGACAGAAACATCTATGTCGTGGACACGCAGGGCACCTCGTCAACGACCGTCCTGGAAGGACATACGGACGCGGTCGTGAGTGTCTCGTTCTCCTCCGACGGCCAGTTGCTCGCCTCCATCTCTCGCGACGGGAACATCCGCTTGTTCCGCACGGATACCTGGGAGCCCGTGGCCCAGTTCGGGGAGCCCGCCCCACACCAGTCCTTCGCGAGATTGGCCTTCTCTCCGACAGCGCCCCTCCTCGCCAGCCAGGGACCTGGAAGCCGGGGAGTCAGGCTCTGGGAACTCGATCTCGACACGCTGCTTCGTTCCCAGACGCCGTCCACCACCGTCCACCACGTCGGCGCCAAGGTCGTGCTGGTGGGAGAAGGACGTGCGGGCAAGAGCTGCCTGGCCCTGCGCATGAGCCAGGATCGTTACGAGGAGTTGGAGTCCACCCATGGGATGCGCTTCTGGTCGATGCCCGTGGAGCAACCCGCCTCGGAGGCCCTCGGAACCAAGACGGAGCGCGAGCTCATCCTGTGGGACATGGGCGGGCAGAGCGAGTACCAGCTCGTGCACCAGCTCTTCCTGCGGGACTCGACCCTGGCCCTGATGGTGATGGAGCCCGGGCGCGGGGAGCGGGCGCTGGAGGAAATCGAGGGCTGGAACCAGCGCCTGCTGGCCCAGGCGGGCGGACGCACCATCCGGAAGCTCCTGGTGGGCGCCAAGGTGGACAGCAGCGCCTCCGCGGAGAACCTGCCGGCCATCGAGAATCTGGTGCACAAGCTCCAGTTCGCGTCGTACGTGTCGACGAGCGCGAAGACCAACCAGGGCATTGCCGAGCTGAAGGCCACCCTGAACCAGACCATCGACTGGAGCACCATCGAGAAGGTCAGCCGTCCCGAGCTGTTCCAGCGCCTCCGGCAGCACATCCAGCGGTTGCGCGAGACGAAGCGCGTGGTCCTCACCTTCTCCGAGCTGGAAAACGAGCTGCGCGCGGAGACCGGGAGCGACTTCGACCCGGAAGCACTGCGGGCCGTCGTGGGCCACCTCACCCGGCAGGGGCTCGTCGCCGATACGCGGATGGCCGACGGGACGAGGATGCTCATTCTCGAAATCGAGCAGGTGGAGCGCTACGCGGGCTCGCTCATCGTCGCCGCCCGGGACAACCCCCATGGGGTCCCCGCCATCGACATGGCGAAGGTCATGTCCCCCACGATGCGCTTTCCCCGCATCCAGCCCGAGGAGCGGCTGCGAAGGGATCAGGAGCTGGCGGTGCTCGACTGCGTCATCGAGCTGCTGCTCGAGCACGGGCTGTGCTTGCGGCACGAGGGGCTGCTCATCTTCCCGTCGCTCTTCCAGCCCACCCAGGCCACCTCCGGTTCGGACTTCTCGCACTCCATCTCGCTGCACTACGACTTCTCCGGACCCATCGACAACATCTACGCCTCGCTCATCACGTCCCTGGCCATCAGCCGGCGCTTTGGAACGATGCGGCTGTGGGAGGACCGGGCCGAGTTCGGCCACGCGAGCGGTGACACGTCAGGCGTGCGCCGCGTGCAGAGCAGGGGACAGGGGGCTCGCGGCTACGCGCAGCTGGACATCTACTTCGACCCCGGAACGCCCACGGCCACGCGCGACCTGTTCGTGAACTTCGTCGAGGAACACCTGCGAGAGCGGGGCGTGGAGCTGCTGGAGCGGCTGACCATCACCTGTGCGTGTGGGGTGGTCTTCGCGGAGGAGGTCGTCCGCAAGCGGCTCGCCGCGGGGCTGCCGGACATCATCTGTCCGGCCTGCGAGGTCCGGACGCCGCTCACGCTGGGGGCGCAACAGTCGCGCGAGCGCAACCCGGAGCTGGTGAAGCAGGTGCAGGGGCTGCGCACCATCATCCAGGAGCAGCGGTCCCTGAGCGTCACCGAGACGAAGGTGAGCATGACGGAGGCGGAGCAGGCGGAACCGGGCCAGGGTGAGCCCATCCGCATCCTCCACCTGAGTGACCTGCACGTCGGTGCCGGGGATGATCCGCTCAGCCTGCTCCAGCCGCTCGTGGCCGACCTGAAGGACAAGCGAGACGGGCTGGGCGTGGAGCGCCTGGACTACCTGGTCATCTCCGGAGACATCACGAACCGGGCCACGCCAGCCGAGTTCGAGAAGGCGCGCGAGCTCGTCTCCCGGCTCATCGAGACGTTCGGGCTGACGGCCGAGCGCTGCATCCTCGTTCCCGGCAATCACGACCTGGACTGGGAGACCGAGGTCTACACCTGGAAGAAGAAGCGGCAGGTGGACGAGCGCGCGCTCGCGCCCGGCACCTTCCACAAGGAAGGCGAGGTGTACGCCATCCGGGACAATGAGAAGTACCCGGAGCGCTTCAAGAACTTCTCCCAGCACTTCTACCACCCGCTCCTCCAGAAGGCGTATCCGCTCGCGCCCGAGGAGCAGTGCATTCCGTTCCTCTTCAGCGAGACGCGGCTTCAGTTCCTGGCCATGAACTCGGCCTGGGAGATCGACGAGCACTTCAAGGAGCGCTCCAGCATCTTCGAGCAGGCGCTCGCCCGGGGGCTGAGCAACGCGGACCAGGAGCTGCTCTCGGCCAGGAAGCGGGGCGAGCTCGCGGAGGATGCCAGGGTCTTGCGGCTCTCCGTCTGGCACCACCCCATCACGGGCAACGAGAAGATCCAGAAGGACGCCTTCGTGGGCCAGCTGTTGAAGGCGGACGTCCGCGTCTGCCTCCATGGCCACGTCCATGAAGACCGGGCCGACCTGGTCAACTACCTCCATGCGGAGCGGAGGCTCCATGTGGTGGGTGCCGGCAGCTTCGGGGCTCCGACACACGAGCGGCCGGAGGCGGTGCCGCGCCTGTTCAACCTGATGGAGGTGCAGAGGGATCTCCAGAGCATCCGGGTCCACACGCGGTGCCTGCGCAAACACGGGGGCGCCTGGGAAGGATGGGCGGTGTGGCCAGGAGAGAAGCCGGGAGAGCGGCGCACGTACTACGACGTGCCGCTGACCTGAGCACCGGACCTACATGCCGCCCCCGCCTCCGGGGAAACACACGGGAAAATGCCGTGAATAAACCGGGCGGGCGGCCGTCCGAGCCGCTGGTCACCCACTGGCCCCCTGTTTTTTCCGCTCCGGAGAATCCCCGTGCCCACCCTCAGGCAACTGCTGTGCACGTCCCTGGCGTCGAGCCTGCTCTTCACCGCTGGCACCGCCGAGGCACGCTTCGGTAAGCGCTCCGACTCCTCCAGCTCCAGCAGCGACAACGTCCACGACGCCAGCCCGGTGGGTTCGAGCGACGGCAGCTCCGGCGGCTCCAGCTCCGGCGGCTCCAGCTCCGGCGGCTCCAGCTCCGGTGGTTCCAGCTCCGTGAGCGACACGGTGAACACCGTGGGGGCCCTCCTGGACGTCCTCTTCTTCGTGGCGGACACCGCGGAGCGGGTGAATCGCTACGAGGCGCAGAGGCACTACGAGACGACCCGCTACGACTCCAGCGCGGCCGTGGAGCTGGAGCCCGGCCAGCAGCCGATGTACGCCTACGGACAGGAGCCGGTGGTCCAGCAGCAGCAGGTGCCGGAGGCACGCAAGCGCAACATGCTGATGTTCCGGCTGGGCCTCGAGGGGCAGACGCTGGGCGAGGGCTCGGCGGTGGGCTTCAACGTGGGAATCGAGGGGGAGCACTGGGGCGTGGCCGCGGCGGCGACGGGGCTGCGGCTGCCGGCGGACGACGGCACGGCGGGCGTGGACGAGATCGGCCTGTTCTCCGCGCACCTGACGCTCGCGCTCTACAGCAGCGACCATGCGCGGCTGCGGCTGGAGGGCGGCGTGGCGACGGCGAAGGCGCCGGACGTCACCTTCGCGGGCCCGAGCTTCGCGCTGTCCTTCGAGCGGTGCCTCTTCGGCGCGCTGGACCTGGAAGGCCGCGGCCAGGTCGTCCCGGTGCCATACATCCAGGTGGACACGCAGGCGGGCCTCGCGCTGCACCTCAACGCGGTGACGCTGCGCACCGGCTGGCGCTTCCAGCTGCTGGACGACCGGGGCGTGGTGGACGGCGTGGTGCACCGCGACTACTTCAGCGGCCCCTACGCCGGCATCGGCCTGAACTTCTGACCCACGCTCCCCTCCCCTCTCCCATCAGGAGAGGGAAAGGGCGAGGAGGGCACGGACCCGGCTGCGATCCGTGCGAGCCACTCCGGGCTCAAGAGCCGGACATCCCGTCGGAGGAGGCCTCCATGGGAGCCGAGACACCGGTGGACGCGGTGGTCCCCGTGGACTCGGCCTTCTTGCCCCGGCGCTTGGGCGGAGGGGCGAGCTTCGGCGCGGAGCCGAACAGCCGCTCGTACGTCTCCGGGGTGTTGATGTTGACGACGACGCCCGGGTCCTTCACCGGAATGCGGCGCACCTGCAGGCCGCGCACCGCGCCCTCCAGCTGCGTCTCGCCCGAGTCCCTGTCCCGCAGCCGCTCGGCGGCGCCGCGCGAGAGGATGATGGGGAAGCCCGAGGCGCCCTCGAACTCGGGGCGGATGGCCTCCACCGAGTCCCCCATCGCCTTGATGAGCGTCTTGAGGGTGGAGGCCCGCAAGGCGGGCATGTCCACCGGGTGGATGAGCACCAGGTCCGCGCCGTCCTCGAAGGCCGCCTCCAGCCCGGCCTTCACCGAGCCCAGCTGCCCTTCCTGCCACCGCTCGTTCTCCACCAGGTGGAGCGCCGGGTGCTGGTCTCGCACGGCCTCGGCGTCCTTGCCGATGACGCCGATGACCGAGCAGCCGGCCTTGCCAAACGTCGAAGTGAGCGACTGGAGGAAGCTCTTGCCCCCCTCGTGCTCGATGAGTGCCTTGGAGTAGCCCATCTTCCTGGCCTCCCCCGCAGCGAGGATGATCGCCACAGCCTTCATGCCACGCCTCCCTCAGGCCCCCACCGGTTGGCGTGGGGGCGACCCCCTACACCCTGGCAAGCGTGGAGCGATCTGGCTGCGCACCCGGGGGCAGCCCGTTGGGAAGTCGGCATTGGGCACACGGCTGATGTTGACCATGCGCGCAAGTGCTACGTCTTTCCGCCCATGATCGAACTTCCCACCTTCATCACCCGCCTCTACCCGTACCAGCCGCACTTCGCCGCGACTGTCTTCGGACGGATGCATTACGTGGACGAGGGGGAGGGGCGGCCGGTGCTGCTGGTGCACGGCAACCCCACCTGGTCCTTCCTTTATAGGAAGGTGATTGCCGGCCTCGCGGGAGGCCCGTACCGGGTGGTGGCGCCAGACCTCATCGGCCTGGGGCTGAGCGACAAGCCGCGCGAGCTGTCGGCGCACACGCTGCGGCGGCATGGCGAGTCGCTGCTGGAACTGGTGCGGGGACTGGACCTGAAGGACGTGGTGCTGGTGGTGCAGGACTGGGGAGGCCCCATGGGCGCGTGGATGGCGGCGCGCGCGGAGGACCGGGTGACGGGGCTGGTGGTGATGAACACCGCGCTGCTCAAACCCGAGCGCTTCCGCACCACTGCCTTCCACCGCTTCTCCCACCTGCCGGTGGTGAGCGACGTGGCCTTCCGGCTGTTCAACTTCCCGCTGCCGGTGCTGGGGCGCACGCAGGGAGACCCGGCCTCCATCTCGGGAGACGTGGCGAGGGCCTATGCATGGCCGCTGCGCAGGGTGGTGGACCGGGCGGCGCCGCTGGCGCTGGCGCGCATGGTGCCCAACAGCCCGGAGCACCCCACGATGGCGGAGCTCACCGAGGGAGAGGCCTGGGCGCGCTCCTTCCCAGGAGCCGTGGAGCTGGTGTGGGGAGTGAAGGACCCCATCCTGGGCCGGGCGCTGCGGCGTCACCGCGAGGTGTTTCCGCGCGCCCGTGTCACCGAGACGGCCGCGGGCCACTTCCTCCAGGAGGAGGTGCCCGAGGAGATCGTCGCCGCCATCCGTCGGGTGGCAGACGCGCGTTAGTGCAACCAGGTGGAGCGCACGCCGTGCCCGCCCGGCACGAGGACGACGCGCGGACGGTCGCCTGCACTTCCTTCCGAAGCGAGCGTGGCGCGGGCAGTCAGAATTTCAGTCATCCGGGCCAGCGGGAGCGTGGACCAGATGCGGTGCAGCTCCTCCTCGGAGACATGGCCGAGGATCTCCCCGTGTCGCTCATCCACCACTGGCAACAGGTGCACGCCGTAACGGTGCATCACTTCGAGCGCTCGCATCACCGTGTCGCGGGGATAGAGGATGATGTCAGGCATTGCAACGACTTGGGGCTCGACAGCGCGGCGCGTCACGACTACCTCCAGTGAACAAGCCCCAGCGGGGGCTGACTCCGGCTGTAGCAAGCGCCCTGCCGAGCAACTTTCCGGGCGGATGGGTGGATAATGGACGCATGTCCGTGAAGCCCACCCGCACGTCCAGCCCGACTCCCCTCACGCGTCAGCCCGAGGCCGCTCCCTCCAACCCCCTGGAGAAGGTGGGCCAAGCGCTGCAGCACGCGGCGAAGAGCGTCAACACGCACGTCAATCGGGTGGTGGACACCTTCGAGGCGCGGCTGCCCTCGGGGGTGAAGCCCGCGGGGGCCAAGGGCTGGGAGGGCATCACCCTCACGGGCAAGCCGCTCCAGATTCCCCTGGAAGCGCTGAAGAAGGTGGACCTGGGGGACGTGCGCAAGGTGCTCGAGCGCATCTTCCCGCCGAAGATTCACGACGAGCAGGGCAAGAAGCTCGTCGAGCAGACGAAGGACTTCCGGGAGACGCTGGGCAAGGTGCGCCAGCTGTCCCTGGAGCTGGAGATGACGCCGGCCCAGCACCCGCGCCGGGCCGAGCTGCAGAAGGCGTTGGACGCGGCCGAGGGCAAGCTGAAGGCGGACTACGGCTACACGCGCACCACGGCGCCCCGGCCGGGAGCGATGTGGGTGGATCCGCAGTTCTTCGAGAAGGAGCTGCCGGGCGGGAAGCTGAACGCGAGCCAGTTCCCCACGGGCACGCCGGTGACGAAGCCGCCAGCGCCGATGGACTTCCTCTTCGGCAAGGGGCCGCGGGAGCTGAAGCTGGGCGAGGGCGCCGCGGCGCGCACGGTGCGGACGCCGCAGGAGTACCGGGCGGCGGTGGCGGCGCGGCGGGCCGAGCTGGGAATGCCGGTGAAGGACGGAGAGCCGCAGGGTGTGCACCTGAGCCTCCAGGGAGGAGGAGGCAAGGGCAAGCGGTACGGGGCGATGCTGGCGGAGATGTATGAGCTGGGGGTGGTGCCCACGAGCCTGAGCGGCACGTCGGCGGGCTCCATCGCGGCGGCGTTCGCGGCGACGGGGGCGGGCCCCGAGCAGATTCAAGCGCTGGCGAAGGATCCCCGCCTGAGCAACCTCTACGACTGGGACCTGGACATGAAGGACGGAGGCATCCTCAACGGGGAGCAGGCCTTCGAGCTCTTCGACCAGGAGCTGCGCCGGCTGACGGGGATAACGGACCGGCCGGTGACGTTCGCGGACCTGAAGGTGCCGCTGCAGCTGCTCGCCGCGAAGGCGTACGACAGCGCGGCGGGGGCGGACGGGATGACGTCGGCGAAGGACCGCATCTTCGTCTTCAGCCAGGAGACGACGCCGGACACGCCGGTGGCGCTGGCGGTGCGGGCCTCGATGGCGATTCCGGGCGTCTTCGAGCCGGTGCAGGTGGTGGACCCGGCGACGGGCCGGCGGGTGCACCTGGTGGACGGCGGGGCACTGGACAACCTGCCCATGGGCTACAACAAGAATGGCCTGCCAGCGATTGGCGCCTCGCTCTCCACGCGGGCCACGGGCCACCCGGCGGACCACCACAACACGACGAAGCCGCTGCCCTCGGGCAACCTGGACTCGACGAACGTGCTGTGGAACGCCCTCAACGGCTACACGCTGATGAAGGACTCGGCGTCGGACTACAACGACTACATGGACCGGACGAAGCCGCAGGCCAACCAGTTCATGCTGTCGCTGCCGACGTGGGACCTGACGGACCCGAGCAAGGGGGACAGCACGCTGAAGTTCGGGTACGACACCAAGGTGGACCCGGCGCTGGATGCGCAGTCGCGGCAGGTGACGCGCAACTTCCTGCGCGACTTCCTCGACGACCTGCGCGTGCCGGGCTCGAGGGGGACGAACTACAAGGCCGAGGTCCCCCAGAATCTGCGCTTCGACGTACCGGTGGAGGTGAAGGGCAAGCCCTACCAGGTGAGCTACGCGGGAGGAGACACGCTGGTGGCGACGCCGGTGGGGGGAGGCAAGCGCATCGAGCTGGCGGTGGGCAAGCAGCGCATCGAGGCGATGTACCTGGACAACCTGGCGTTCGGGGACCTCCAGAACCAGCTGGCCTACACGCTGACGAACCCGAGAAGCGTGAAGCCGAGCTGGCTCCCGTTCTAATCCCCTCTCCCTTTGGGAGAGGGTCAGGGTGAGGGTCTACACGCGAGGACGACCCTCACCCCCCGCCCTCTCCCAAAGGGAGAGGGCGCATGCGCAACCCAGCCAGACTACCGGCGAGCGCTCTTGCCGCGGGCCTGGTGCAGGCGGAAGTCCTCGTGCCAGGCGCCGTTGAGGCGGGCGAGCACCTCACGCGAGTCGAGGTGGCGCTGCTTCTCCAGGGTGGTCTGCATCTGGCTGTCGCCGACGAGGTACCCATTGGCATACAGCGTGTTGGCCTCGGGAGCGGCGACGGCGAGCTCCTCCGGGGTGCCCAGCGCGAAGTTGAACACCTCGCCAGAGAAGGGCACGCGCTCGACCCCCACGAGCTTCGCCGCGCCGGTGCGGGTCAGCAGGGAGTCACCGACCTTCAGCTCGCCGGCCTGCACGACGCCGCGGGTGGCGGTCACCATGGGGTGGGTCTGCGTCACCATCACCTCGCCGCCCAGCGCATCGCGCAGCTTCACGACGGGCTTGCTCTCACCGCCGCGCGACACGGTGGTCACCGTCAGGGCCGTGCCCTGGCCATTGGCCAGCAGCTTGTCGCCCACCTTCACCTGCTCCACGGGCACCTGGGAGCCATCGGCCTTCGTCACGCGCGTGCCCTCGGCGAGGCAGGCGTTGCGCCAGTCGAGGTTGAGGATGTCCTGGAAGCGCGAGCGGATATGGGTCCGGGTGGTGCCAGTGGCGTAGTCCACGCAGGTGGCGCGCATGGTGGCGCGCATCATCAGGCGCACGTTCTGGAACTGGTCCAGGCAGTCCTTGCCGAAGTCCGCCAGCCCGTCGAAGGGGGCGTTGAGCTTCGTGCGGTCATAATCGTCGAGGAACGGCGTCTTGAAGGGCAGGCTCCCCTTGAGCACGCTGGTGCCGGGGGCGGTGCCCGCGACGCACCGGCCGCCGCGCTCCATGAGGATGAGCGTGGCGTCGCTCGTCAGCGTATCCAGGGAGCAATCGGACGGCAGGGTGACCTGGTACCAGCCGCGCAGGGGCAGGTAGAGGCGGCTGATGTCATAGGCGGCACCACCGGAGGGCTCCCAGTAGGCGCCCGCGGCGGGAACCCACGCGCTGCGGCTGGACTCGGGATCCGCCGCGCCGATGCCGGTGTAGGGCTTGGCGAAGGGCTTGAAGTAGCCGGTGACGGGGTCCTTGCTGCCCGAGGCGAAATCACAATCCAGGTAGCCGGTGACGGCGCCGCGCTCCAGGCAGGTGCGGATGGGATTGTCCCGGAAGTGGCTGCCGATCAGCTCCTTGGGGTACTGCACGGTGATGGTGTTGATGTCGTGCGCGCCCAGGGCCACCAGGGACGACTCGGCCACGGTATAGGACACGTGCTGCTCGCCGGTCTCCTCGTCGAAGGCGATGGCCACCGAGTCGGCGAAGAGCTCCTCGTCCGGGTTCACCTTGAGGGAGAGCGGGAGCGGCGGCGTCTCGAGGACGGCGCTGGCGTACTCCTCGAGGGACTCGGTGCCGAGCACGCGGAACTCGGTGCGCTCGCGATTGGCGGCGAAGGCGGTGACGTCGGCATAGGCGTAGTCGGCGCCGTCGAAGCAGGTGACGAGACCGGAGGCCTGGAACTTCGCCAGCTTGGGGTCGGCGCTGGCCACGTCGGTGAGCGGCAGCATGTGGCCGCAGCGCGAATTGGCCTCGGCCTCCCCGGCGGTGGCCGAGGTGAGCCGGTCCTTGCGGGCCTTCGGGCCGGGAGTGCCGGTCTTCTTCTCCTTGCGCATCGTCTCCAGCTTGCGGAAGAGCTGCGGCGAGTTCTGCGGCGTGCTGCCGGCGGCCTGCAGGCGGTTGGTCACGAAGCGGTACTGGGTGTCATCGGCGAGATCGAGCTCCATGTGCGAGCCCTTGCGGCCCCGCTCCTGGCCCTGGGCCTCCAGCTGCTTCTCCCAGCCCGAGTAGAGCCGGGCCATGTAGAGCGAGTCGGCCACCAGGGCCTGTTTGTCGACTTCCTGCGGCATCTTCTGCTGGCTGCAGCCACTGCCGAGCATCGCCACGCCCATCAGGACGGGGAAGACGCGCGCGAGCATCCGGGACGAGGCCTTCGACGACAGTTTCATGGGGTTCACCTCAGGGGCTGAAAAGGACAGCCGGAAACTGGGGATGCCTCGCCGGATGGGAAGACGGCGGGAGAAAAGCTTTTCCTTCCTTGTCCAAACACAGACACCTTCCTGGGAAACCCCGTGAACAGCGAACAATGACTTGCACCCCTCGGGAAGGGCGCGCGGCCAGCCGAGCGGATGGCCTCGCCCGCCTCCCCCATTCCCGAGAGGGAAAAGCGGAAAGCCTTTCATGCTGTCTTTGTAGAAAGCTGTAGAAAGGATTGGGTAATTCCTTTCCCATACCCGGTTCTGTAGAAAGGATTGGGAAAAGATTTTCCTTTCCTTTTCGCCTGTAGAAA
This sequence comes from Archangium gephyra, assembly GCF_042230915.1. Taxonomy (GTDB): domain Bacteria; phylum Myxococcota; class Myxococcia; order Myxococcales; family Myxococcaceae; genus Archangium; species Archangium gephyra_B. Next base: position 11,194,373 of record NZ_CP102578.1, read on the forward strand.
GGTGGGGGGAGGTGTGATTCCACCCAGGACCGCGGGGCGAGGGGGGGAAAAGCAGAAGGGCCGCCCCGGTGTGTCCGGGACGGCCCTTCGTCGAACTGGGACGTCGAAGGTGTGGCGGTGGGCCTAGCGGCGCGCGCTCGGGTGCCTGCGGGCCTGGGACAGCTGGAAGTCCTGGTGCCAGGCGCCATGGAGCCGCGCCAGCACCGCCCGCGAGTCCACGAGCCGGGCCTTCTCCAGCTCCTCCTGCAGCTTGCTGTCACCCACCAGGAAGCCATCAGCGTACAGCGTGCGCGCCTCGGGCCCCTGGCCGGCCAGCTCCTCCGGGGTGCCCAGCGCGAAGTTGTAGACGAGCCCGCCGTAGGGGACGCGCTCCACCGCCACCAGCTTCCGGGCCCCGGTGCGCGTCAGCACGGCGTCGCCCACCTTCAGCTCGCCGGCCTGCACCACGCCGCGCGCCAGCGTCACCATGGGGTGCGTCTCCGTCACCCGCACCTCGCCCCCCTGCTCGTCGCGCAGCTTCACCAGCGGGTTGCTCTCCCCTCCGCGCGTCACGGACGTCACCGTCAGCGCCTGGCCCCGCGTCAGCAGCTTCTCGCCCACCTTCACCTGCTGCACCGGCACGTTCTTTCCGTCCGCCCTCGTCACCCGCGTGCCCTCCGCGAGGCAGCCCCGCTTGTAGTCCACCGGCTTCACCACCTTGCGCGAGGGGCAGCGGAAGGGCTCGGGCTCACCGCCGTACGGGTCCGGGCAGGTGCCCTCGGTGTAGACCCAGATCTCCAGCCGGGCGTTCTGCGCGTGCGTCAGGCAGTTGCCCGTGCCGAAATCCAGGATGCCATTGAAGGGGTACTCCCCGGGCTTCGTGGGCGTCGTCCAGGGCAGCTGCCCCTTGCCCACCACGGTGTCGGGCGCCGTGCCCGCCTCACACCAGCCACCCGCGTCCATCAGGATGGCCGCCACCTTGCTCGTCACCTTCGTCACCGTGCACTCCTCGAGGACGTGGGGCACGAACTTCCCGCGGGCCGGAATCTGGAAGCGCGTCGGGTCCACCGGCTTCACCGCGGGCTCCCAGTACGCGCCCGGGTCCGGCGTCCACACTGGCGTGCCGCTGCTCGTGGAGGCCTCCAGCGCGGCCACGTCCACCGCGGCGATGCCCGTGGCACCCGAGGCAGGGAAGGGCGTCCACGTCCCATCCGGCTCGGCGCGCACCAGGCCGTAATCACAATCCAGGTAGCCGCCGGTGGCTCCGCGCTCCAGACACAGGCGGATGGCCTTGTCGGGCGAGTCCTCGAGAATGTCCCGCGGGTGCTCGATGACGAGGTCCCCCTCCCCCGCCGCCGGCACCGGGTGCAGCGTGGTGGACACCGACGTATAGGTGAGCTGCTCCTCGCCCGTCATCTCGTTGAAGGCCATGGCCAGCGAGTCCACCAGCAGCTCCCGGTCATACTGCCGCGACACCGAGACGGAGACGGGCGCCGTCTCCAGCACCTTGCCGGCGTACTCCTCGTAGGACTCGTTGGCGAGCAGCTCGAAGGACGCGTGGTCGTCGTCCGTGAGGAAGGCACTGAGGTCCACGTAGCCGTAGTCCGAGCCGCCGAAGCAGGAGGTGAGGCCCGTGCCACTGAAGCGGGCGCGGAGGGCGTCACTGCTGATGAGGCCGAGCGGAATCATGTGCCCGCACCACGAGCCGTCACCCGAGGCCGAGGCCCCCGTGGCGCGCAGCACCCCGGCGGGAGCCCCCATGGGCCGCTCGGGCAGGGGCAGCCGGCGGTGGAGCTCGTCCAGGCGCAGGAAGAGCCGGGGCGCGTTCAGGGCGGTGAGCCCCGAGGCCTTGAGCCGGTTCATCACGAAGCGGTAGTGCACCTCATCGCTCAAATCCAGCGGCATCTTCTCGTTGTCGCCGCTCTTGAGCGCCTGCGCGCGCAGCGACGCCTGCCATTGCGCGTAGCGCCGCGCCATCTCGCGCGAGTCCTCGGCGAGCACCTGCTTGTCCACCTCTTGTGTGGCGGGGGGCTGCCGTTGCTGGCTGCACGCGGCCGAGAGCGCGGCCAGCATCATCAGGGTCAGAAAGCGACTTCTCATGATTCCATCCGAAGCAAGGGGGATGAGGGTGCACCTCCCCTTTCTTCCAGGGAGGAGGAGCCCTGGTGACGTGGTCACGCGTGGGATTCGAAGGTGATGGGTCGGAGTGAACACGTCCCGGCTCACAGCCAACGTGTGTCCGCCTGCCGCTGCGTGCAGAGGGAACACGGTTGCCTGTTGAATCCCAGAACAACCCGAGCCGGGCGTGCGTCTCACGCCCGACGTTCAAGGGTGTCAGCGGATGGACTCGGCCCGCCAGTTGTGTCGGCGGGCCGCAATGCCTCTCAGCCAGTCAGAGACTGAGTGGGAAAAATTTTTCCTATTGCTTCTTCACCGACTCAAGCAGCTTGCGGAAGTTCTTCTCGGCGCTGGCGACGGTGCGCTCGGGGCCGGTGAGCTTGAAGAAGAGGGGGCCCTCAGGGCCCTCGACGATGGCGCCCAGCAGACGGTAGCCGGGCTTGGGGGTGGAGGGGCCCATCATGGGGCCGCCGCCCGTGTAGGTGCCCTTCACGTCCAGCGTGGTGATGGCGAGTCCGTTGACGCTCTCCTTCTTGGAGCGCGCGTCCTTGTCGGTGATGGGGGTGCCATCGGCCTTCTGGAACTGGCCCAGCCAGCGCTTCACGTTGGCATCCACCGCGCCGCCCTGGCCAGCGCCGAAGTAGAAGATGGCCAGCTCGGCGCCGTCCGTATCCCCCTTGGCCGGAGCAATGCGGTAGGTGGCCACGCGCATGGGGCGCGCGCCCTGCGTCTCCCAGCCCGAGGGGGACGTCCAGGTGAGCCCGCCCGCCTCGGGAGCGCCCGCGGGGGCCTGCTGCGCCGGAGGAGCCGGAGGAGGAGTCTGCTGCGCCTGGGCCTGGGCCACGCCCACGGCCGCCATGAGTGTCATCGCACCGAGCAGTCGTTTCATGGGCCCAACCTATATCCGGGAATGCCCCACCCGGCATCGTCCGTCTTCCACGCAACGTGAAGGGCCGGGCCCCCCCTCCGCTCTGTCCAGGAGCGCACGCGCCATGGCCCGCCGGACGGGGATGCTTCACCCCGGGTACGACTCAACCTTACCCCACCAAAGCCAAACGCAGTCGGTCGTCGCGAAGAAGGACTCGCGTATGAAGAAGACACTCACGGTCGTGACACTGCTCGCCGCGGGCGCCAGCCAGGCCGCCGGTATCGCCATCGACGCCCAGGGGGGCCGGGCCACCGGCATGGGCTCGACGGGCGTGGCGAGCATGAAGGATGCCTCGTCCATCTACTACAACCCGGCGGGCATCCTCGGGGTGAACAAGCTGGACATCCAGCTCGGCGACTCGCTCATCCTCGGGCACCTGGGCTTCACCGCGGATGCGACGGGCGTCGAGCAGACGCAGGATCCGATGTCGCCCCCGCCGCACGGCTACGTCGTCTACAAAATCACCGACCAGCTCGCGGCGGGCGTGGGGGTCTTCACGCCCTATGGCGCCAAGAGCAAGTGGCCGGAGGACTTCGTGGGACGGCGGATCGCCCGGGAGTCGAATGTGGCCACCTTCGACATCAACCCCACGGTGGCGTTCGCGCCCATGAGTTGGCTGCGGCTCGGAGTAGGCTTCCAGGCCGTGTACGGCACGCTGGATGCGCGGCGGCAGATCGTCGTGCCCGCGGGTCCCGCCGCCGGAGCCACGGGCGAGCTGGCGCTGTCCACCAGCACCTGGGGCCTCGGCTACAACGCGGGCCTCCAGGCGGACGTGCTGCCGGGGATGCTGACGCTCGGCGCGCACTTCCGCAGCCGGGTACTGATGTTCCTCGAAGGCGACGCGGACTTCTCGGACTTCCCGGCCGCGGTGGCCCCGGCGTTCCCGGACCAGGACGTCCGGCTGGATGTCGAGCTGCCGGCCACGCTGGGGTTGGGCGTGTCCTTCACCCCGCTGCAGCAGCTGACGCTGGCCGCCGACGTCAACTGGGTGCAGTGGTCCTCCATGCGGCAGCTCCTCTTCGAGTTCCAGAGCAACCCCGAGTTCAACCAGCCGTCCGTCAAGAACTGGGAGGACCGGTGGAACTTCCACGTGGGCGCTGAGTACAAGGTGACGGCCGCGCTGGCGGTGCGCGCGGGCTTCGTCTACGACCCGACACCCTCCCCCGAGGAGACGCTCGCGCCGGACCTGCCGGATGAAGACCGCATCCGGGTGGCCCTGGGCCTGGGCTATGCCTTCTCCGCCTTCCGGGTGGACGCGGCCTACCAGTTCATCTCCCTGATGGAGCACCGGAGCACCTTCACGCCGTTGCCGGGCACCTACCAGGGCTCGGCGCACGTGATTGGCCTGACGCTTGGTTACTCGCCCTGACGCGTCCGCCCTGCTAGGGAGGACACCTGGGTGAAGACGGGGCCCGGCACTACTGTGTGCCGGGCCCCGTCGTTTTGACTTCGAGAGGTATGAGGACATGAGCCGCCAGAAGCCCGGACGCAACGACCCCTGCCCCTGCGGGAGTGGCAAGAAATACAAGGTCTGCCATGCCGCCGAGGACCGGGCCCAGGAGGCGGCCGCCGCGCCCAAGCCCGCCGCGCACCCGCTCGCCAATGACTTGCAGGCGGCGCTGGACATGCTGGGGGCCGGGGACATGTCGCGCGTGTCCGAGACGTTGGATCATCTGGGCGAGCTGCTGACGCAGTGGGGCCCCGGCCCGGGCCTGCGCTTCGACGCCGAGGCTTTCAACAAGCACGTGTCGCACGAGCTGGAGCGCCTGGAGGACGCCGTCGCGAGGGACCCGGCCCAGGCGCGCAACTCGCTGCGGCTGGGCACGGTGCACGAGCTGGGGACGAAGGCGTTCCTGGAGAAGCTGCGGAGCACGCTGCTGGTGCGGGCCACGACGGCGGGCCTGAGCGCGGAGGACCGGCAGGCGCTGTGCCTGGGGGCGCTGCTGGCCACCACGCCGAAGAGCGGCAGCTTCCAGCCCGAGGACCGGCCGGTGCTGGACGTGGTGTTCGGCGTGCAGTTCCGCGAGTGGGGCGCGCGGCACGGGCAGGAGCTGGCCTCGAAGCTGGAGACGCTCGCCGAGCACGCGGACCTCTCCGACGAGGCGCGCGAGGTGCTGCGCAAGGCGGGCGAGGGCGAGATGGATCCGCTGGTGAAGTACGTGGAGTCGGATCCGCAGCTGGCCGCGCGCATCACGCAGGAGGCCAAGGACCGCTCGTCGCGGGTGGAGACGGCGATGCGGCAGAGCATGACGCCCTCCGTCTTCACGCCCGAGGAGCAGGTGTGGCTCACGAGCGTGCTGTGGGAGCCGCTGAACGCGCTGAAGGTACCGGGCATGGATGCGAAGGCCCGGACGGCGGCGGTGAGCGCGTTCCTGGGAGCGGTGAGGGCGGCGTTGGACTCGGACCGGGAGATGCTGCCGGGGATGCTGGAGCGGATGCGAGCGAAGGCGAAGGACACGGCGCTGGACGAGCCGACGCGCGCCTTCTTCTCGGATGCGGCGGTGGCCTTCGAGGCGGAGCCGGTGCGGATGATCCTCGCGGCGATCCTCACCTCGTACAGCGAGCCCCAGGCGCGCTCGGCGGAGGAGCAGGTGGTGAGGGCGGACCTGGAGGCCAAGACGCGGTGGACGGCCGAGGACCTGGAGCCCTACCGCAAGCTGCTGGAGGACATGAACCAGCCCGCGGCGGCCGAGCGGCTCCGCCGGGCCCAGGAGTGGCTGCGCACCCATCCCATCTCCATGTAAGGAATTGGGTTGCGAGCACCCTCTCCCGCTGGGAGAGGGCCGGGGTGAGCCGCGCTTCCAGGAGTTCCCAGGCCGCGTCGAGGGGGTTGGCGGGCCTGATGGCCTCGCAACGGTGCTTGGAGCGAGGCCACCCGCGACCTCCGAGGGGCTTCGGGCGTATGCTGTGGGGGCCCCCCTATCCGTCGAGCACCATGACCGCGGAAAGCAAAGCGACACCGGAAGCCGTGGCGCGGCATTACGACTACATCACGCCGTTCTACGAGATCATCGCCAGCAGGAGTCTGCACTTCGGCTACTGGCCCCCGGGTGAAACCGGCGGTTCCTTTGGCGAGGCCCAGCAGCGCTTCACCGAGCTGATGATCAAACTGCTCGGGAGCCAGAAGGGACACCACGTGCTCGACGTCGGGTGTGGACTCGGGGAGCCGGCGACGCGGCTGGCCCAGAGCACCGGATGCAGGGTGGAGGGAATCACCATCAGCCCGCGGCAGGCGGCGCAGGCCGAGCGGTGGGCGAGCCTGCACGAGATGAGCGGACAGACGACGTTCCGCTGCGGCGACGCCGCGGCGCTGCCGTTCGCCGCCGGGTCCTTCGATGAGGCGTGGGCGCTGGAGTCGCTCTTCCACATGCCCGATCAAGCCAAGGTGCTGCGCGAGGTGGCGCGAGTCCTTCACCCGGGCGGACGGCTGCTCGTGGCCGACATCGTCCTCTCGGACAAGGCGACGCCGGAGGATCGGTCCTTCCTGCAGCACTCGTTCGTCGCCCGGAGCATCATCACCGCCGAGGATTACCCGTATCTCATCCGCGACACGGGCTTCGAGCTCGAGCAGATCCTGGACATCACCCCCAACGTGCTGGAGACGTTCAACGCGTTGGCCACCGCCGTCCAGGGGAAGGAGGCGGAGGTGAGGCGGGCGTACAGCGACGAGTTCCTCGCGGCCATCCAGGAGCAATGGGCCCGAATCACGGAGACCGCGAGGCGCTGCATGGGCTACGTCGTCATCACGGCGAAGCGCTCGTAAGAAGGCGCGGCATCAAAGACCCGCCGCGGCCTGCTGCGCCACCGGCTCGCCGAACAGGAGGGCAACGACCTCCAGGAAGGCGAGCCGGAACATGCCCCGGCTGCCAATCACGTCGGTCTCGTGAAAGCGGGCAATGAGTGTCTCGAGCACGAGAGGGGCCTCCTCGTGCATCTCGCGGATGGCCTCCAGGTCATTCGCCGCTCCGCGCACCGTCTTCATCAACGCGAGATCGTGCCGCTCGGGAACCCAGACCGTCAGTTGCTTCAACCCGAGGTGCTCGACTCGTAGGAGACGGCTCTCGAAATCCTGTGGGGCCTGGGCGACTCCGGCAGGAGAGACGGGCACATCGAGCTGGAGCCGCGCTCTTGCCCGCTGGCACGCCGCCCAGAAGGCGGGGGAGGGATTGCTCCAGAGGTCGATATCGCGGGTCGCATAGCTGTTGCGATAGGCGATGCTGAGTGCCGCCCCACCAATGATGATGATCTCCTGAGCCGTCTCCAGCTCGTCATCCACGGCTCGGAGGAACTGCTCCAGCAGTGTGGCGTCGTGCTCACGCACTGTGTTTTTGAACCAGCGCCCGCACGCTGTCCTCGCTCATGTCGAGCCAAAAGCCCCAGCGTTTCGCCACAGGCGGCGTCCTCTGGCGGGCCAGCTCCCGGCCGAACTCACTGCGCGGCTCGTGGAAGAAGCGCAGCGTCCCCTCGGCGGGAGGCCGCAAGGTGGCCACGCCTTGCATCAACTCGGGCCGCCCCATCGCTTGCGCGGTGAGTTCCACCAACAACCCGAGCTCGGCCTCGACCGATGCGTCACGCGCCAGCTCATGCAGCCGCTCCCAATCGAGCGCATGCACGTTCCGGAGCAGCACCAAGGGAAGGACCCGGAACAAAGCCGGGTGCGCATGCGAGAGGCCGAGCCCCTGCACCAGCGCCTGCTCCAGGGCCATGTGACGCACGGGCCTCCAGCTCACCAGCGGTGCGCCATAAGCCACGAGCGTCTCGTGCACGGGGTTGGAGTGGTCGGTGCCATTCATGTTCGAACCCTCTTGAGCTTAATCCCGGCCTGCCTCCGCGTCAGGTGGCTCACGGCCCGGCGCCGTCGGGCGCCTTCACCGAGTCCACCCAGTACTGGTACGAGACGGCCACCTGGGTCGTATCGCTCGCCGGGCGGCAGGCGCCGAAGAAGGAGAGCGTGCGCGCGCTGCCGTCGAAGTCGAAGCCGTTGACCGTGCTGCGCGGGATGTTGCCGCTCGCCGTGCAGACCGCCGGGTCGCGCACGTTCTCCATCGCCACCTTGATGGATGCACCGATGGGGGCCTTGAGGGTCTTGTAGCCCGCGTTGCCGATGGTGTCGTCGATGATCGCCTCCATCGAGGCCATGACGGAGGCGGTATCGCGGATGGAGCCGAGCACACCGCCCGTCGCCCTCACCACCGCCGCGTGACGCAGCTGCGACACCCCGCTCACCGGCTGCGGATTGAACTCGCGGGTGGCCTCCGACAGGGTGCAGGGCACTCCCGGGCCGCAGCCGCAGGCCATACCGTCCGGGCACACGATGCCGTGCACGGCAATCCGCTTGCCCGTCTTGTTGGTGGGCGCCAGCCCCGAGCCGTCACCGAAGAAACTCACGAAGTGCGTGACACTCTCGCAGCTGCTCCCCGCCGTCTCCTTGGTTCCCCCCATCCCGCAGTTCATGACGGTCGTGGTGTAGCCCGACGTCTGGTCATCCGCGTCCCCGAGCAGCACCACCACGAGCGTGGCATCCGCGCGCGCCTGGGTGGGGGACTCGGGGGCGGCCGGCCCGGTGCCCGGCGTCATGTCGTCGATGGCCTTGCGGGCCGCACCGAGCACCCCCTCGGTGCCGTTGCCGCCGATGCCCACCCAGCAGCCGCCGTTGACGCCCTGGGAGGCATCCCCGGGGCAGGCCGCGGACTCGGACGGGTCGAGCTGACTGCACGTCCCTCCCGTGGTGCTCGAGCACGTGCTGTTCTCCGTGAGCCAGGACTTCACCTTGCTCACGTTGCGGGTGAAGTGCCGCAGCCTGCCCGAGTTGCCCGTGCCTGCCAGGTGGTAGGACGAGGTGACCATCGCCATGCGCCAGTCCGTGGACGAGGCATTGAGCGCCTCCGCAGCGGACCGGGCGGTGGCGGCCAACGCCGCCTGCGAGCCCATCATCGAGCCGCTGTCGTCCACGACGAAGAGGAAGTCCACCTGGGTCTGCGGGAGTTGGAAACGCTCGCACTGCACCGCCGTGGGCTCGCCGAACTGGGCGAGCGCGGAGCCATCCGAGAGGTTCTTGATGGAGAAAGCCGCCGGCGTGGCGCGGTTGCCGCCCGTCACGCCCACCAGGGGCGCCACGGCGATGAGCACCACGACGCTCTGATTCGAGCGGTGCACGAAGAGCGTCTGGAGCCGGAAGTCGCCCGTGACTCCCGCCGCCGCGCTGCTGAGCCGGCCCGTGCTGCCCGGCACCAGTGCGTCCACCAGTTGGTCCGTGCGGCGCTTGAGATCCGTGGACGAACCGGCCTGGTCATAGAAGGCCTGCACGGCCTCGAAGCCCTCCCACGTCTTGAACACCTGGGCGGTCCGGTTGCGCAGGGCGCCCTTGGACTCGATGGCGGGCCGCAGCGCCTCCTCGTCGCCGAGCGGGTCCGTGGCATCCAGCGGCGCGGGCTGGCGGAAGGCGAGGAACGCCGTCTTCGTGGTGCTGTCGTAGCCGACCAGGCCCTTCACCTCGGTGCCTGACTTGAGCTGCGTGACCTCCGTGAAGGAGGGCGGGAGTGCCAGCTTGATGTCCGCCCCGCTCTCGGACTGGAACGTCACCGGGCGCAGCTTGTCGTCGGTGCACACCTGTCCGGCAGGGCCCGTCGCATCCGGTATCGTGGGGTCCAGCTCACCAGGGTCCACCTTGCCGTTCTGGTTGGCGTCCTCGGCACCATCGCGCACCCCGTCACCATCGGTGTCCGCGTTGACCGGGCTCGTCTTCAGCTCCGCGCTCGCGTCGTCCGGCAGCGTGCAAGCCGTGCCCATCACCGGCTCGTCCACGCCCAGCTCGAGCCCGTCCTGGAGACCATCTCCATCGGTATCCGCCAGGCCCGGGTCGGTCCGCAGCCCGCCCTCGTAGACGGCCGAGAACTCGACCGCGTCGCTCAGGCCGTCACAGTCGGTGTCCTTGGTCGCGTTGTTCGGATCGCTCGGATTCGGCCCCGTGCCTGCGTCTGGCTCCGTGCCTGCGTCTGGCTCCGTGCCTGCGTCTGGCTCCGTGCCTGCGTCTGGCTCCGTGCCTGCATCTGGCTCGACTCCACCATCGGGCTCACCCGTACCCGCGTCACCGGTGCCAGTGCCCGCGTCTCCCGTACCCGCGTCTCCCGTACCCGCGTCTCCTGTCCCCGCGTCTCCCGTGTTGCCCCCATCGGAGGCCGGCCGGATGCACCGGAACTCCCGGCAGACGTAGTCCTCCGCGCAGTCCACCGTCCGCAGGCATTCGGGACGACACACGCCCTGCAGGCACAGGTTCGGCTCGGCGCACTCCGAGTTGTAGACGCAGCTCTGCACTCCCGCGTCGTTCCCACCATCCGTGTCCTCGCGGACGCAGCGCTGGTCGGTGCAGGCATAGCCCTCGTCGCAGTCCACGTCCTTCATGCACTCGGGGGCACACGTGCCGCTCTTGCAGACGTTCCCGTCCTCGCAATCCGAGTTGTAGAGGCACTCCGGCCTCGGCCCCGGGCAACCCACCCCCGTTGTCAGCAGAGTCACGAGCAGGGCGAGCAGCGTTCCCCGGGAGGAGTGAGATACACGAGCGGAAGACACGGATTGAAGACCTCGGCCAGCACCGGCATCCCTGAGGTCCCTCCTCGGCTGCGTGCTGGCGGGCCCAGCCTGAAACAACCTCGTCCCGGTTTCCAGCCTGGAGCTGCCCGCGGACTGGCCGCTCGCTCACCCCCGCTGGAACACCAGGAAGTACTGGTCCGGGAGGAAGTCGTGCGTCTGGGAAAGCCCGTACCCCGCCGCTTCCATCTCCCCTCGCACCTGCTCGGGCGACAGCTTGTGCTCCCGGGGCGGCCCCTTCGGCGACTCCACCCGGAAGTCGATGATCACCACCCGCCCCCCAGTCCTCAGCTTCTCACCGAGCCGCCGCATGTAGGCCACCCGGTCGCCAATGTGGTGGTACGTGTCCACGATGAGCCCCACGTCCACCGGCTCTGGCAGCTTCGGGTCCTCCGCCCCACCCAGCACCGCTTCCAGGTTGCTCAGGCCCTCGCGCTTCGCTCGCTCGCCCAGGTAGCGCGCCATGTCCGGCTCGATGTCCACGCCGTACACCCGCCCCTGTGGCACCGCCCGCGCCAGCCTCACCGCGAAGTAGCCCGTCCCCGCTCCGATGTCCGCCACCTTCGCGTCCGCCGGCAGGGACAGGGCCTTCACCACCTCGTCCGGCTTCTGCCAGGTGTCGCGCTCCGGCTCCTCGAAGCGCTTCGCCCACTCCTCCGCGTTCTCGAAGCGGTGCGGCATCGCCCCATGGTGCTCCCCATGGGCGTGTTCCTTGGACGGCTGGTGCGCGCAGGCCGTGGCACACAGCAGCACCGCGGTCATGAGGGGGCGTACGGCTCGGAATGCGGGGAAGACGCTCGGGATCATCTGGTTGCCTCCGGTTCAGGGGCGCCGAGCGTATGTCCCACGGTGACTGTGTCCACGGGGGTGAACGTGAAATGCTCGATACCCTCACCCCGTCCCTCTCCCAGAGGGCGAGGGGAAAGGTGCAACCCCGGTCACAGGTACCCTCACCCCGTCCCTCCCCCGGAGGGCGAGGGGTGATTACGGCTCCGGGAAGATGAGCAGGCCCCTCGAGGTGTCGATGACGTACACGTACCCGTCTCCCGGCACCCTCATGCCGATCGCCCCCTCGTAGAAGCTCTCTCCCCGGCCCGGATCCGTCTCGCGGAAGGTGTTGTAGTACGCCACCTCCTTCGGGCTCTCCGGCACGGACACGTCCAGCACCCTCACCCCGTGGTGATAGTGCGAGATGTAGAGCCGCTCTCCCTTCAGCACCATGTTGTGGATGGATGCGCTCGCCTCCAGCTTGTACTCGCCCAGCCGCTTCGGCTGCGCCGGATCCGTCACGTCCAGCACCCGCAGGTGTGCTCCCCAGCTCTCCCCTCCCTCGAAGGCGATCCGCCGGTCGCCGAACTTCCCCACCGCGTTCGCATGGCTCGTCGCGTACGGATACGTGTACGTGCCTACCTTCTTCGGGTTCTCCGGATCCGTCACGTCCACCATCAGGTACCCGGCCGACCAGTGGTTGATGTACAGCATCCCCTCGAACGCCAGCGCGTCATGCGGGAAGCCCACCTTCGGATCCGTCGTCGCCCCTGGCTCCGCGTACTGGCCGAGCAGCCTCGGCTCCAGCGGCTGCTGGAGGTCGAAGATGAGCGTCCGCGGCGAGGGGGCCGGTACCATCGCATACAGCCGCTCTCCCTCCACGAACACCGTGTGCACGTCGATCTGCCCCAGTCCCGACGGCACGCTCTTGAGCAGCTGCGGGCTCGCCGGGTTGGAGATGTCGAACACCACCACCCCCGTGCTCGCGCTCGCCACGTACAGCGCGTTGCCCTTCGCCCACACCCCGTTCCAATAGTGGTCGTTGGGCTGGCTGATCCGCGTCTTGAGCACCGGTGCGGCCGGGTTGCTCACGTCGAACACCGTGAGGCCTCCGCGCTCGCCCCCATCCGGAATGGACACCACGTACGCGTGGCCCTGCGTGACGTAGATGTCCACCGGCAGGCCCTGCTCCACGAACGACTCGGAGAGGAGCCCCAGTCCCGAGGCCTCCGCCTCGCCCGCGCGCCGCATCCACCGCTCCGCCAGGAAGGTGCCCGAGCCACTCGCCTTGCCGTTGCGGCAGTTGACGTAGCAGCCGTACAGCGTGCTGCCCTCGGCGCGGCACCCCACCACCGAGTTGCGCTGGGTCACCGATGACGACTGCCTGCGCGTGCTCGACAGGAAGAAGGAGCCCGCGTCCACCTTGCGCTCCGTCGGCGCCGCTCCCCGGAACGAGTCGAGGCTCCCGTCCGCCGACACGCGGAAGGACCCCACGTTGACGCTGAGCGGATCGGCATCGCCGCGGTACACCATCGTGTAGATGCCGTCCCGAGGCATGCCCGCCAGCGAGCCCGAGTCACACCCCGAGAGGTTGAAGGCCTCCAGGTCTCCGCAGGCGATCGCCGTGGTGTTGAGCACCTCGCACGCCGCGTAGCGGCCCGTGTCCTCCCAGTCCCCCAATGCGTCGGTGATGACCGGCGGCTCCGGCTCCTCGCGGGTGCAGGCGGACAACGGCAGGACTCCAGCGACCAGGATCGCACAGGCGCGACGCGTCCATCTCATGTCGGCGTTTCCCTTTCGTGGCTCGGAGCGTTCACGATACCGCGCCCCGGGCCGGCCGTGCCCCGCGCTCGCGCACGCCCGGTGAACGAGCGGGCCGCCAGACACATATCCATCCCCTCTCACCGGCCCTCGGTATACCGTTCCGCACCGGACGTTTATCGTGCGGGCTCCGCCCCAGGAGGGCTTCCCATGAAACTCCTCTCCTCGCTCCGCCGCGGGGTGCTGCTGGCACCGCTCGCGCTGCTCACCACTCCCGCCCTGGCCCACCTGGGCTACCCGGACACCACCAGCGTCACCGTGCGCCGCGGCCACCCCGAGGACATGTTCCTCGGCGCCACCTTCGGGGCCGTCATCTCCCGCGACAGCGGGAAGACGTGGAGCTGGATCTGCCCCGAGTCCATGAACTACGGCGGCTGGCGTCCGGAGACCTTCCTCTGGCAGCCCGATGGCACCCTGCTCGCCGCCACCGGCGCCGCGCTCATCCGCTCGGACGACGCCGGCTGCACCTGGACGGTGCACGACTACTTCAAGGCCCAGGGGCTGTGGCCCATGGGGCTCGCCTCTCCCCCCGCCAATCCCTCGCGCCTCTGGGTGACGACGGGCCGCAGCGCCTCGCCCAACGGCATCTTCCGCAGCGACGACGGCGGCGCGACGTTCAGCCCCAGCCTGCGCAGCGACACCGCCGTCTTCACCGCCGTGAAGGTGGCGCCCTCGGATCCGCGGCGCGTCTACGTCTCCGGCGGCACGGCCACCGGCCTGCGCATCTACCGCAGCGATGACGAGGGAGAGCACTGGGAGGAGATCGCCCACCCCTTCCCCGAGTACTCGGCGGGCTCGCGCCCGTATGATCTGTTCGTCCTGCGCGTGTCGGACACCGACCCGGACCGGCTCTGGGCGCGCGTGTCCTGGCAGGGCTGGACGTACGTGCTGGAGAGCACGGATGGAGGCCGCACCTTCCGCTCCGTGCTCCACCCCGAGGGCCAGGAGCGCGACGCCATCGACGAGTACCTCATCGGCATGGAGGTGTCCCCTGACGGCAACACGCTCTGGGCCGCCACGCCCACGCGCCTCTTCCGCGTCCGCGCCGGGGAGAGCCAGGCCACGCTCCTGCCCCTGCCCGACGGCAACGCCTGCGTGCAGCGCGAGGGCGACGTCCTCTACGTCTGCGGCGCCTCCCGCGTGCACGACTGGGCCCTGGCCACCACCACCGACGAGGGCCAGACGTACACGCCCCGCTTCAACCTGCCCGACACCCGGCCTCTCGCGTGCCCCGCGGGGACTCCCACGCATGAGGTGTGCCGCCCGCGCTGGCCCCAGTTCGCGCCCACCATCGGGGCCGACCCCTCCCTGCCGTCCGAGGAGACGGGCGATGGCGGGACGGTGGATGGGGGCGCCGACGCGGGCACCGCGGATGCCGGCACCACCGACCCGCTCCCCGAGCCCCCCAAGAAGGGGTGCTCGTCCGCCACCGGCCTGCTGCCCGCGGCCTGCCTCCTCGTGCTCTCGACCCTCCGCCGTCCGCGGCGGCGCCACCACCCGGAGAACTGACATGAACGTGAGACACCTGAGCACCGCCTGCGTGGCCGCCCTCGCCCTGGCCACGTCCGCCTGTGACCCGGACACCACCGATTGCGGAGAGCCCCTCTACGCCGGCAGCTCCACCGACGAGGCCTGGCGCGCCCTGGTGGACGTGAAGCAGCGGCCCCTCGACTCCTCCGGCGCCGTCACCCTCCTCTCCCCCACCGAGGGCGAGGCGTACCCGGCCAGCGCCCCCCCGCCCACCTGGGAGTGGACCTCGCCCCTGAGCACCTCGCTGCAGCGCAGCGGCCCGGGCATGCTCGCGCTGGAGGCGGCGCCCCGTCCCTCCCGCTCCTTCACCGCCTGGCTGGGAGACCTGCTGCTCCCCACGGCCCACGCGCACCTGCCCCCGTACACCGGGGACCTCTACTGGCTGGAGATCTCCGCCGGCGGCGAGTGCCCCGTGGCCCAGGTGGTGACGTCGGAGCTGTCCTGGCAGCTGGACGCCACCACGTGGGCCGAGCTGGGCAAGCACGCGGGCAAGGACCTCACCGTGCAGGTGATGAGCGCCTACCTCGCGCAGAACCGCGTCACCGAGGGCCCCTTCCGCCTCGCCGAGCCGCGCACCTTCCGCCGGAGCGCGCAGTGAGGCGGCACCTGCTCGCGCTGCTCGCCCCGCTCGCGCTCGGGGCGTGCACCGGCACGCGGGAGCCGGAGCTCGACTTCGCGCACGACACGGCGTGGCCCTCGGGGCCGGAGCTGCCCCCGCTGGGCGGCGGGCGCATCGTCGTCACCAACAGCCTCGATGACACCGTGAGCCTGCTGGACCTGGACACGATGCTCTCGGCGGACTGGGGCGAGCTGGCGCGCGTGCCGGTGGGGCTCAACCCCGTGGAGCTGGAGGGGCCGCACCACGCCGCCTTCTCCCCGCGCGGGGACTCCTACTACGTGGGCCTCTCCTACTTCGTGCCCGGCGCTGGCTCGGGGCCGCACGGCAACCACGGCAGCGGCACCGCGGACGGCTACGCCCTCAAGCTGGATGCGAAGGACAACCGGCTGGTGGGCTCGGTGCGCGTGGACCGCAACCCGGGAGACCTCGTCCTCAGCAAGGACGGCCGCACGCTGTACCAGACGCACTTCGATCTGCTGAAGATCCAGGACGCGGCGAGGAACGGCATCACCGATGAGCGCAAGATGGACGCGCGCCTGGCCATCCTCGACGCGGACACGATGACGCGCAAGGCGATGGTGCCGCTCTGCCCCGCGCCGCACGCGGTGCGCCTGTCCCCCGACGAGAAGCGGGCCTATGCCGCGTGCATCTCGGACGAGGTGGCGGTGGTGCAGCTCGACACGCCGGAGCGCACCGTCACCCGCGTGAAGATGCCCAACCCGGGCTCCGCCCTCGCGCCGAAGCACGAGCCGTATGCGCTCACCCTGTCGCCCACGGATGGCGCGCTCTGGGTGGGCTCGCTCAAGAGCCACACGGTGCACTACCTGGACCCCGAGTCGCTCACGGTGCGGCCCGAGCGCTCCATCTACGGCCTGCGCGGCGCGCCCATGTTCGGCACCGTCACCGCGGACGGCAAGACGCTCTACCTGCCCTACCAGGCGGTGGACGCCGTGGCGGTCATCGACACGGCCACGTCCGCCATCCAGGGGGAGATCCACCTGTCGGATGCGGGCTGCCTCAACGTGCACCAGGTGGAGCTCACGCCGGATGGCCGGCACGCGCTGGCGGTATGCGAGGGAGACCACCAGGGCCCGGGCACGCTGCACGTGTTGGATCTCCAGGCGGGTGCGGTGGGCGAGGTGGTGAAGACGGTGAAGGTGGGCATCTACCCGGACTCGGTGGGCATCCTGCGGAGCACGCCATGAAGTGGTTGGGATTGGGAGCGGTGCTGCTCGCGGCCGGCTGTGGCCCCACGCCCGCGGCGGAGTATGGCGAGGAGCTGTTCCGCGACGCGGCGCTGTCGGAGAGCCAGTACAACAGCTTCTCGTGCGCCACGTGCCACGCCACCACGGCCACGCCGCCCGCGGGCAAGGTGTACGTGGGCCTCTCGCTGCACAACGTGGCCGCCCGTCCCCACTGGTGGGGCGGCTACGAGACGCGCCTGCTGGACGCGGTGAACTTCTGCTACACGGCCTTCATGCGCGGCGTCACCCCGCTCGCGCCCGAGGACCCCAAGAGCCGCGCCCTCTACGAGTACCTGGTGAGCCTCGGCCCGGATGCCCAGGCACCGGCGCAACCCTTCACCCTCGTCAAGGACATCACCGATGTGCCGCGCGGCAACGCCAGCCGGGGCGCGGACGTGTACAAGGCCGCGTGCCAGGAGTGCCACGGCGAGCCGCACACCGGGAAGGGCCGCATCACGGAGCTCGCCTCCATCCTCCCCGAGGTGGCCCAGGACTACGGCACGCTCTTCCCCGGCGTGTCTCCCGGGCTCGTCTTCATCGAGAAGGTGCGGCACGGCCGTTTCTTCGGCGTGGGCGGAAATATGCCGCCGTACAGCCAGCAAGCCTTGTCCGACCAGGACCTGGGAGCGCTGCTCGAATTTCTCAGGCTCTAGGACACATCCCCGTGAACCGTCGTAGAGTGGATGTCATTCGCGGGGGAAGACACGCATGAGCAACACGCCGACGGCGCAGTCGTCGCAGGGGTCCTCGACAGTGCAACACGAGCTGGAGCAACGACTGGGCGCGGTGGGGGCCAAGGACACCACCCGAGGCTTCCTCTTCGGCGCCGCGCTGGACCTGGTGCGGACGGAGGTGGGCCCGGACGCCCTCAAGCGCTGTGTGGAGGCGGCCGGCAGCGGCAACTTCACCGCCTTCTTCTCCTACCCCGTCAGCACCTTCCTCAAGCTGACCTACGCCGCCGCGCGGGAGCTGAGCCCCAAGCACGGCGGCTTCGACGGGGCGATGCAGCACCTGGGCTTGCGCGTCGCGCCCCGCTTCCTCGAGTCCACCACGGGCAAGATGCTGCTGTCGTTGGTGGGCAAGGAGCCCAAGCGGCTCATCGACAGCATGCCCTCGGCCTACAAGACGGCGTGGGACCACGGCACCTGCTCGCTGACGTGGAGCGGCCCCAAGAGCGGCCGCATCGACTACGTCAACGCCGTTCCCGGCGCCTACTTCGCCGGCTCGCTGATGCAGATCCTCAACGCCGCCCAGCTCAAGGGCTCGCGCGCCACCGTCCGGCAGAAGAGCCTCACCGAGTTCTCGGTGGAGTTCTCCTGGGAGTAGGCGCGAGGGCCTCGCGCCCGGTGCCGCTCAGGCCACGCGCACCTGCCGGGGGGCGGCCTCACCCGCGCCCTCCTCGTAGCGGCCCGTCTGGATGGACCAGTCGACGTTGGCACGCACCCAGCGGCGGATGCCCGTGACGTAGCGCGCCACGTGCGCGTCGTGCTCGCCGAACGAGGGCAGGCTCTTCTCCTGCTCCAGGAAGCGCCGCATGGCCGTGTCGTGCATCTCCACCGCCACGCCGATGGCCTCCTGCAGCCCCAGCCCCCGCTCCTTCTGGATGGAGAACACCAGGTTGGGGTGGAACTCGTCCTGGAGGTCCTGCGCCAGCGAGAACAAGTCATTGGCCCAGGCGATGATGTCCGTGGCCGTCTCCACGAGCTGCTGGAGGGCCGGGTGCGCCAGCACCTCGTCGGGCAGCAGGAAGCCCTCGATGGCCTCCACCTGGGTGAAGCCCATGTACGTGCCCACCGACAGGCGGCGCAGCTGGATGTACGTGTCCACGTCCAGGCAGACGCGGTTGCCGCGCACCTCCGCCTCCCAGATGGTGCCCTCGAAGTAGCACTGGCAGGCGTGGATGAAGCGCTCCATCCACGCCTCCGGCATCCGCGCGGCGATGCGCTCGCGGATGCTCGCCAGCAGCCAGAGCAGCGGCGGCGCCTCGTGGTAGGGGATGGCGCCCTTGAGCACCGCCAGCGCCATCTCGCTCTGCTGGCGCACCCAGTCCGCGGGCACCTCGCCCACGTCCACCTGGTCATCCCACGAGAAGTTCCAGATGAGGAAGTCGAGCGCCGCGCGCAGGTTCTCCTGCGGCACGTCCGGGTGGCAGCGGCCCAGCAGGAAGGGGAAGTGGCTGCGCTGCAGCTTGTGGAAGACCGAGTGCCTCGCATGCACACCGAGGTACTTCGCCCAGCGATCCAACGCCTCACCCTCGATCTGCTTCATCAGGGGGTGCAACTCCGGGGCGATCGGGCAGAACAGCTTCGGCTGATGAAAGGCGCTCATGGTTGTCTCGCTCTCCCCCAACAACTGGCGAATCCGCTGCGAGCCGGGGTTGTGCAAGCCATGGGCCCACGTGAAGGGTTGCCTTTGCACACACGACGTCCCCCCACCTCGTTGCATGTCCTCCGAGATGAGCAGGCGTAGAATTCCAGCGGAGCTTTCTCTTTCTTCCTGCCTTATCGGGTTTTTCAGGGAGGTCCATCCGACCCCCCAGGTCATCATCCACCCGCCCCCATCGGGAGCCCGCACACGAGGACGTGCGCGGGTGCGCGCAGCAGATGCGTCCTCCCTGTGGAACCGCGTCTTCCGTCGAGCGGTGCCGGCGCTTGGGGAGTGAGGATTCACGCGAGGAATTCGCGCCGGCGGGGCTCTCGACAGGTCCATCCCGACCCGCTGCGCTCGGCTGCTCCCCCTGTCCCGCGAGCCATTCCGCCTACTGGGTGCACGCCCTACCTTTGGGACAGCCGAGGTACGCCAGCAGGAGACATCTATGGGCAGAACCTACAGTTTCGAACCCTTCAAGTCGCAGCAGCCGGCGCAGACCTACCAGGGCTCGGGCCCGCGGCTCGGCAACGCCGAGCACGAACAGGCGCTGAGCCAGGACAAGGCGGAGCACGCCACGCTGCCCAAGGCGGCCGCCAGCTACGGGCAGGCCCATGCCGAGACCGTGAAGCGCTACCGCTCGCGCGCCCAGGCGAAGAAGCGCGCGGGGGCGGCGAAGAAGGCCACGGCCCAGGCGAAGCCCGCGGCGGCCAAGAAGGCACCCGCTCGCAAGCGGACGGTTTCGGCGGCGCCCAAGGCCACCACGACCCGGAAGCCGATGGTGGAGAAGACCCCCACCCGGAAGAGCGCGGCCGAGCCCGTATCGCTGCGCAGCGTGGGGCGCAAGGTGCTGACGCGGGCCGCGGCCGCGGCGAAGAAGACCGTGGCGCGCGCCGTGAAGACGGCCGTCAAGCGCGTGCCCTCGAAGAAGCGCTGAGGGGCGCGGCTCTCCGCCCCTCCCCGCCGGTCCCGGGCGCTAAGCTCGGGGCCGCCATGCGCTACTTCGGAGTGGAAGAAGCCAACCGCCTCATCCCGCTGCTCACCCACACCTTCACCCGGGTGCGGCCCTTCGTGGAGCGCGTGCAGGCGCTCGTCCGCGAGCTGGAAGAGCTCCAGGAGGCCGGAGCCGGCCCGGAGCGCACCGTGCCACTGCGGGGCGAGCGGGATGCACTCATCGACAGCATCCAGGGGGAGCTGGAGCAGTTCCAGGACCTGGGCGTGGAGATCAAGGCCGCGGACGGCCTGGTGGACTTCCGCGCGCTCAAGGCCGGACGTCCGGTGTACCTCTGCTGGCGCTTTGGCGAGCCGGCGATCACCCACTGGCACGAGCTGGAGGGGGGCTTCGCGGGACGCCAGCCCATCCTCCACGCCCACGAGTTCACCCCGTCCTACCTGAGCTGAGCCCTTACCGGGCCTCCTGGCGGAGCGGCCCTCGCCCTCCTGCCTGCCCCCGACCGTGGTTCCTGTCCCGGCCCGTGCTCCCTACCTTCCGGACCAGTGCCCGAAACCACTGGCGGGTAAGGAGATAGGGATGCGCACGTACAGCTTCGATCATTTCAAGGCCGACAAGCCGGAGCCCAGCACGACCAATCCGGGCGGCGCCGAGCAGACGCCTCCCGCGGAGCAGGCCAAGCCCCAGGCCGACACGGGGCTCCACTACGGACGCGCGCACGCGCAGACGGCGGAGCTGTACCGCAAGCACCGCGAGGAGCGCGAGCGCTCGAAGCAGATGCGCGTCTCCGAGTCCCCGGCGGAGTCCACGGACGCGGAGGCCCCCGTGGCCCAGCGGGCCGCCGCGCCCCAGGAGTCCACCGTCGTCCAGGAGAAGGCGGACATGGGGAAGGCCCAGGACGCCACGCCGGACGAGACCCGGCTCGAGGGCCTGAAGGGGCTGGCCCAGCAGGCGGTGTCCCGCGTGATGGAGGCGGCGAAGGAGGCCGCCAAGGGCCGCCCGCTCACCGGAGCCAAGAAGCTGGCCGGTGACGCGTTCTCCGGCGTGCGCCGGGTCGCCCGCGAGGTGTCCGCCCGGACGGGCCGCACCCCCCAGGAGGCGCCGGACAAGCAGGAGCCGAAGCGGGAGGAGCCGAAGCAGGGCGTGAAGAAGAAGAAGGGACCAGGCAAGAAGCGCTAGCCCTGGAGCACTCCCCTCGACCCACGCGCCGCCCGTCCCCAACTTGGGGAGAAGGTTCTGTCCGGAGGAATCGCATGTTCCGACCACTGACCGTGTTGGTGACCGGTGCCACCGGAAAGCAGGGCGGCGCGTTGGCCCGTCTGCTCCTCAAGCGAGGCCATCGCGTGCTCGCCTTCGTCCGCTCCCCGGACTCGCCCGCGGCCCGGGAGCTGGCCGAGCGCCAGGCGGAGCTCATCACCGGGGACTTCGATGACCCCGAGAGCATCGAGCGCGCCATGCAGGGCGTGGACTCGGTGTTCGCCATGGCCACCCCCTTCCAGGGCGGAGGCCTCGAGGGCGAGGTGCGCCACGGCCGCCACCTCATCGACTCCGCGAAGATCGCCCGGGTGCGCCACTTCGTCTACTCCTCGGTGGCCGGGGCGGACCAGAACACCGGCATCCCCCACTTCGAGACGAAGCACGTGGTGGAGGAGCACCTGCGCCGCAGCGGCCTGCCCTACACCATCGTCGCCCCCGTCTTCTTCATGGAGAACTTCCTCGGGGCCTCCTACGCCCAGGGGCTGCACGAGGGGGTGCTGTCGCTACCGCTGCCGCCCCACCAGGGCCTGCAGATGGTGCCCATGGCGGACCTCGCCGCCTTCTGCACCCGCATCATGGAGTGGCCCGAGGAGCTCTACGGCAAGCGCTTCGAGGTCGCCTCCGACGAGGTGACGGGCGAGCAGGCCGCCGCCCTCCTCTCCTACGTCAGCGGCCACAAGCTGCACTACGAGGAGACGCCGCTGGAGGCGGTGCGCGCGGCCAACGAGGACCTGGGGCGCATGTTCGAGTGGCTGCAGGGCGTGGGCTACCACGCCAACATCTCCCTGCTGCGCCGGGACTTCCCCGAGGTGGGCTGGCACACCTTCGAGGACTGGGCGCGCGTGCAGGACTGGGACGCGCTGCTGGGCTCTCCCTGGCGCGGCACCACCGCCGCCGGGCCCTAGCCTCCACACCAGGCGGCCACCGCCGCGTCTCGCGCATGTCGCCGGGTCCACTCCTAATGTTGTGGGAGGAGAACCCCCATGCGTACGCGCGCTCCCTGGCTCGCGCTCGCGGCGCTGCTGCTCGCCGCGGGCTGCGTTTCCACCACCACGCTGCAGCCCCTGCCGAGCACTCCCACCACCCAGGCCGGCGCGGCCCTCGCCGAGGCTGAAGGCGTGCGCCTGGTGGCCGATGGAGACGCGTGGAAGGGCACCCCCTCGGACCTCGAGCGCATCGTCACCCCGGTGCGCGTGCGCATCGAGAACCAGAGCGGCCGGCCCCTGCGCATCGACTACGACTCCTTCTCGCTGAAGGGCAACTCCCAGTTCCACTACGCCGCCCTCTCCCCCTTCGAGCTGGGCGGGGACGGCACCGCGGCCGTGGGCGGCTCGGGCTACGAGGGCAACGTCAGACTGGGCGTGGGCGTGGGCGTGCACTCGCGCTGGGGCTGGGGTCCGAGCGCGTTCGGCTGGGGCCCTTCCTGGGGGCGGGGCTGGTACGGCTCGGGCTGGTATGATCCCTGGTACGGGCCGGGCTTCTATGATCCCTTCTGGGGGCCCTCCTCCTCCTGGTACCGCGCGCCGGAGCCGCTGCCCACGCGGGACATGCTGCGCCAGGCCCTGCCCGAGGGCACCCTGGACACGGGCGGCACCGTCACCGGCTTCCTCTACTTCCAGAACGTGAGCGAGCGCGAGGGCAGCGTCACCCTCCAGGCGCGGCTGGTGGACGCGCGCACCGGCGAGCAGTTCGGCACGCTCTCCATCCCCTTCGGCGTGCGCTCCTAGCGCGGCGCTCAGTGCAGCAGCGTGGGGCGCTCCGTCAGGGGCATCGGCGGGTGGGGCAGCAGCGAGTCCTCGCCGATGAGCCCCACCTTGCGGCGGATGGCCTCCCCCTTCAGCGGCAGGCCGAAGAGCGGACCGAAGAGACAGACATCGAAGGCCCCCGCGAGCAAGGGAACGAGCCCCGCCAGCGCCATCACCTTGCCCTTGACGGAGCCCGTGGACAGGCCGCCCACCACCAGGGAGGCGCCGGTCAGCATGCGCGTCCAACGCCCCGTCCTCGAAGCCATGAAGCCCACCATCATCATCCACCTCCAGACCCGGGGAAGATGGGCATGCCCCGGCGGACGACACAGCGCCCCGGGCCGCTCGCCACCTCCGTGCACCGGTCAACCTTCGCCGCGAGCCTGGTTGCCCGCCCGGTGACGGACCCCCATCACGGCCCTAGCTTGAGTGTCTGGGGCCGCCGCCCGGCGGTCCCTCCAGAGCGAGGAGGAGCGGGCACATGGTGGAGCGTTCGGAGCTGCACGAGGGCATGGTGGTGTTTACCCACCGGGGCGAGAAACTCGGACATGTCGTCGAGGTGACGGACGAGGGCCTCATCGTCGAGAAGGGCCTGCTCGTCTGGCGCAAGGACTACGCCGTCCCGCTCGATGACGTGCGGGAGATCGTCGCGGACGAGGTGTACCTCCACCACGGCCCCGACAGCCTCCTGTCCGGGCCCCGGGAGATTCCCCGCCCGGCGCGCCGCACCACGCACTGAGGCCGGAAGCAGGGCTCCGGGCGCCGCTCAGGCGCGGAAGTCCACGCGCTGCACCGAGTCGTCATGGCGCGCGCCCTGGTAGATGTGCCAGGCCGCGACCAGGTCCTGGAAGGGCAGGCCCACCGCGCCGAAGAGGGTGACCTGCCCGGCATCGGTGCGCCCCGGCTTGCTGCCCGTCAGCACCTCGCCCAGCTCCGCGTGGATGACCTCGGCGCCGACGCCCGCGCCCGCGGGGGCGCCCATGGCGACATTCAACGCCCGGTTGTCACAGAAGAAGGTGGACTGGCGCAGCAGCCCGGCGGAGAGCTCGGCCTTGCCCGGCTCGTCCGCGCCCAGCGCGGTGACGTGCGAGCCGCCGCGCAGCATGCCCGGGAAGAGGAAGGGCTCGCGCGAGGGCGTAGCGGTGATGACGATGTCCGCGTCCTCCACCGCCTCCTCCACCGACATGGCCGGGCGCATCGGCAGGTTGAGCGCGTGGTACATGCGGGTGGAGAACTCCACGGCCCGCGCCACATTCACGTCGTAGACGCGCACGTGGTTGAGGCTGCGCACCAGCCGCAGGCTCTTGAGCTGCATGGAGGCCTGGGCCCCCGCGCCGATGAGGGCCACCCGGGAGGCATCCTGCCGGGCGAGCACATCCGCGGCCAGCGCGCCCACCACCCCGGTGCGCAGCGACGTGAGGTGCCCCGAGTCCATCACCGCCAGCAGCGCCCCGGTCTCCAGGTCATGCAGCTGCACCACCCCCTGGATGGCTGGAGAGCCGCCGGGGAACTTCGCATGGACCTTCACGGTGTAGGCGGGAATGCCGGTCAGGGTGCCGGGGAAGACGACCAACGCACTGCCCTTGTCGTGCAGGGTGGCCCGGGCGCGCTGGGGCTCCGCCGGGCGCGTCTGCGCATCGGCGCGGAAGGCCTCACGCATCTCCGAGAGGAGGGTGAGGGCCTCCATGTGGCGGACGACATCACTGCGGGTGAGGAGGAGCGTGCTCATCTTGCCTCCAACCTAACCCTTCCCCTCCCCCGGGTGGGGCTTCGTCGCAGGGGAGCGTCGCCTGCCCCCCGAGGAGGGACGGCCAGGGAGCGGAGGGCCCACGCTCCGGGCCGCCCGGTGAGGGGAACGCCCTACGACTCCCGGGCTCCTCCTCCTGGTTCGCTGGTACGAGGGCGTGACCTGGCGCCATGAGCAGTTTCAAGGCGGGCCGCGGGGGGTCGCCTTGGGGGAGCGCGCATGAGGGATCAGGAGCCACCTCAACCGCCCGGGCCCGAGCCCGGGGGGCACTACCGGCTGGCGGACTTCCTGCGGCGGCACCGCGAGGACATCCTCTCGGACTGGGAGCACGCCCTGCGCGAGCGCCACGCGGAGCACACCTCCGACACCAACCTGCTGCGCAACCAGATGCCCGAGTTTCTCGACCGGCTGGCGGACGCCGCGGAGCAGGCCCAGGAGGGGCAGACGCCCCAGGCGCCACAAATCATCTCCGGCGAGCATGCCCTGCAACGGCTGGAGCTGGGCTACGAGCCGGGCGAAGTCGCCCTGGAGTACGGGTTGCTGCGCCACTGCATCTTCCGGCTCATGGAGCGCACCGGGCTCTGGCCGGGCTTGAGCGAGCTGGAGCTGCTGGACGAGACCATCGACCAGGGCATCATCAGCGCCATCACCAGCTACGTGCAGGTGCGCGAGCGGATGCTCCAGGCGCTGGAGCGCGTGTCCCGGGCGGCGCTGGAGAGCGAGGCCCTGGACAGCTTCCTGCCGCGGCTGCTCAAGCTGTTGATGGAGACGGCGGTGGCGGTGGACGGGGCCTCCATCCTCCTGCGCGAGGGGGAGCGGCTGCGGCTGCGCGCGGCGGTGGGGCTCGGGGCGAAGCAGGCCCTGGCGGACGGCTTCAGCATGCCGCTGGACCAGGGCCTCACGGGCCAGGTGGCCACCGGGCGGCAGCCGCGCTCGGTGCGCTCGGCCGCCACCCATCCCCTGCTGAGCCACGAGCCCCTGCGCGCGCTGGGCATCCGCGCGGTCTACAGCGTCCCGCTCACCCACGGCGAGACGCTCATCGGCGTGGCGCACATGAGCTCCCGGACGGCCTTCGACTTCAGCGAGTCCGACAAGCTGCTCTTCCGGGCCATGGTCAACCGCGCCACCGGCTTCATCGTGCAGGCGGAGCTGGCCGGGCGCGAGCGGCTCATCCGGGCCGAGGCCCAGCGCTCGCTGGCGCAGCTGGACACGCTGCTCGAGGCCTCGCCGGTGGGCATCGCCTTCCTGGACCAGGAGCTGCGCTACCTGCGCATCAACGAGACGCTGGCCAACATCCACGGCCACCCGGTGGAGTTCCACCAGGGCAAGCGGGTGCGCGACGTGGTGCCCGGCTGGGTCGCCGACCTCTACGAGCCCCTCTTCCGCCGCGTCCTGGAGACGGGCGAGCCGGTGTCCAACCACGAGTTCGTCAGCCACGGCCCGGACTGCAAGGGCCCCGCGCGCTACTGGCTGGGCAACTACTACCCGGTGCGCGCCGAGGGCGGCGAGGTGCTGGGCCTGGGCTGCGTGGTGGTGGACATCACCCCGCTGAAGAAGGTGGAGGCCGAGCTGCGCCGCTCGGGCGAGCTGCGCGAGCAGCTCATCGGCGTGCTGGGGCATGACCTGCGCAATCCGCTCAACGCCATCAGCGCCTCGGCCTACCTGCTGCAGCGCACCGAGGAGATGAGCGACGGGGCCCAGCGCGCGGTGGAGCGCATCCGTACCAGCGCGGGGCGGATGGCGCGGATGCTCAGCGACATCCTCGACTTCGCGCGCAGCAGCGTGGGCGGTGGGCTGCCGGTGCTGCGCGAGCGGGTGAACCTGCACGACATCGCCCGGGGCGCGATGGAGGAGTTGCAGGTGGCCCACCCGGGCCGGCGGCTGGAGCTGGTGGTGCGGGGAGACGGGTGGGGGTGGTGGGACGCGGACCGCCTGGCGCAGGTGGTGGGCAACCTGCTGACCAATGCCTTGCACCATGGACGGCCGGACACACCGGTGCGGGTGGAGGTGCGCGAGGAGGGCAGCGAGATGCTGCTCTCGGTGCACAACGAGGGGGAGCCCATTCCCGCCGAGCTGCGGGCGACGCTCTTCCAGCCCTTCCGGCGCGGCACCACGGGCAAGGCGGCCACCCGCAGCGTGGGGCTGGGGCTCTACATCGTCCGGCAGGTGGCCCACGCGCACGGAGGCGAGGTGGAGGTGCGCTCCAACAAGGGCGAGGGCACCACCTTCACGGTCCATCTGCCGCGCACTGCTCCCGAGGACCGGACGATGCCTCCGGCCCCCTGAGGCGCCCGGCTCAGGACTGGGGCGCGCGGGCCAGGCGGCTCATGCGCCGGGCGAGGCGGAAGCTCATCTCCAGGGCCTGGCGGTAGTTGAGCCGCGGATCGCACAGCGTGGCGTAGTTGCGCTCCAGGTCCTTCTCGGTGATGCCCACGGCACCGCCCATGCATTCGGTGACGTCCTCGCCGGTGAGCTCGAAGTGCACCCCACCCAGGATGGAGCCGAGCCGCTCGTGCACGTCGAAGCTCTGCTCCACCTCGCGCAGGACGTCATCGAAGTTGCGCGTCTTGATGCCGGAGGAGGTGCTCACGGTGTTGCCGTGCATCGGGTCGCACACCCACAGCACGAGCCGGCCCGCGCGCCGCATGGCCTCCACCACCGGGGGGAGCGCATCGGCCACCTTCTGGGCGCCCATGCGGGTGATGAGGACGAGCTTGCCCGGCTCGTTGTCCGGGTTGAGCTGCTCGGCCAGGCGCACGGCGTCCTCGGGGGACACGCTGGGGCCGAGCTTCACGCCCACCGGGTTGCGGATGCCGCGGAAGAACTCCACGTGGGCGCCGTCCAGGGCCCGGGTGCGCTCGCCGATCCACGGCAGGTGCGTCGTCAAGTCGTACCAGCCCTTGCGCCACGGCACCTGGCGCGTCTGGGCGGACTCGTAGTGGAGGTTGAGGCCCTCGTGGCTGGTGTAGAAGTCCACGCGGGTGAGGTCGGCCACGGTGCGCTCGCCCAGGGCCTCCATGAAGCGCAGGGCCTCGCTGAGCTTGCGGGTGGCCTGCTCGTACTCCTCGCGCAGCTCGCCCGGCACGGCGGCCTGCTGGAAGAAGCTCAGGTCCCAGTACTCGGGGTGGTGCACGTCGGCGAAGCCACCGTCGCTCAGCGAGCGCACGAAGTTGAGCGTCATCGCCGCATGGTGGTAGCAGGCCAGCATCAGCTGGGGATCCGCCCGCCGCGCCTCGGGGGTGAACTCGGGCCGGTTGACGAGGTCCCCGAAGTAGCTGGGCAGCTCCACGCCCCCGCGCGTCTCGGTGGGCTTGGAGCGCGGCTTGGCGTACTGGCCGGCGATGCGCCCCACCCGGATGACGGGCCGGTGCCCCCCGTGGATGAGCACCAGGGACATCTGCAGGATGATCTTCTGCCGGTTGGTGATGATGTCCGGACGGCAGTCGGAGAGCGACTCGGCGCAGTCCCCGCCCTGCAGCAGGAAGCGGCGGCCCTGCTGGGCGTCCGCAAGGAGCTCGCGCAGCCGCTCCACCTCCCAGGAGGTGACCAGCGGAGGCAGCCGGCCGAGCGCCGTGACGACGTCCTCCACCTCCTTCGGGTCCTCGTAGCGGACGTCTTGGGTGATGGTCTTCGTCTTCCAGGAAGTGGGGGACCAGGTGCTCATGCGAGGGTCAGGAATACCACACCGGGTGCATCACCCGCTTGCCCCACGTCCTCTTCCAGCGGGTCCCCGGGGCGGGATGGCGGGCGCCGGGGTGGACGAGGGCGGAAGGCCCATGCCCTCTGGGGAGACAGTGGCCCACCGCGTGCTTGGGGCGCCACCGGCATGTCCGGACCCCATGATCTCTTCGTCCGCTACACCTTCGGCCACCCCGAGCGAGCCGCGGCCGAGTTGCGTGCCACCTTGCCCTCGCACGTCGTCTCCGAGGTGGATTGGGGAACGCTGAGACAGGAGCCGGGCAGCGTGGTGGACCCGGAGCTGCGGAAGACCGAGAGCGATCTGCTCTTCTCGGCGCGGCTGCATTCGGGCCGGCCCCTGCTGCTCTACGTCCTGCTCGAGCATCAGTCCTCGGTGGATGGGTGGATGGCGTTGCGGATGCTGCGCTACGTGGTGCGCTCGGTGGAGCTGTGGCGCCAGCAGCACCCGGAGAGCCCACGGCTGCCGGTCATCATCCCGCTCGTCATGTACCACGGGGCGGAAGGGGCCTGGACGGCGCCGCGCCGGGTGGAGGAGCTCTTCGACGTGCCGGAAGAGGGGGAGGAGCGGGAGCGCTGGCAAGCCCTGGTGCCACGCTTCGAGTACCTGCTGGATGACCTGACGGCCGAGCGGGAAGAAGCGCTGAGGGCCCGTCCCGGCCCGCCCCTGGTCCGGCTGGCGTGGCTGGCCCTGCGCTACGGGAGGAACGAGGAGCTGGCCGAGCGTCTCCCGGAGTGGATGGCGCTCTTCGCTGAGGTGCAAGCCGCCCCCGACGGCGCCGAGAACCTCCGGATGGTCATCCGTTACCTGCTCTATATCGGGGACAGCACGGCCCGCCGAGCGATGGGGCAGGTGCTACATTCGGTGGTGGATGCGCAACGCGCGGAGGAGCTGATGCGGAGCTGGGGCGAGAAGCTCATCGAGCGGGGGATGCGGCGGGGACAGGCCAAGGAACGTGCCGAGAGTGTGCTGCGGATTCTCGACGCACGCGGTGTGCACGTCGGCGACGAGGCCCGGCAACGCATCCTTTCCTGCAGGGACCTGGTCACCCTGGACCGCTGGTTCGATCGCGCCCTGAAGGCCAGCACGCTCTCGTACGTGCTGGGCGACCTGGCGCAGTAGCCCCCGCCGCTCCCTGCTCACTTCTCAGGCGGCGTGAGGGCCAGGATGTGGAGGGCCTCGGCGACCATGCGGGTGGTGGCATCGAGGTTCTCGATCGAGATGGACTCGTCCGGCGCGTGGCCCGTGTAGAGGTCCCCCGGGAAGGCGGGTCCGAAGTCGACGGCACGCGGGAAGAGGCGCGCGTAGGTGCCGCCGCGCACGGACTGGGGCTTCGCGTCCGGAGCCTCGCGGTGCCGCTTGTAGATGTCGAGCAGCGTGGTGACGAGCGGCCCCGAGGTGTCCGCCACATGCGGATCCCCCACATAGCGGCCGCCCTCCCCGCCCTTCGCTTCCTTCAACTCCTTCACCCGGCCACCGGTGTCGCGCTCGAGCCGGGCCGCGGCCTCGTCCAGCGAGGCGTGGAAGGCGGCGGAGTCCTTGCCCTGGGGCCGGCGCATGTTGACCGCCAGGCCCACCCTGCCCTCCTTCACTCGCAGCACGGTGGGCGCGACGAGCAGCCGGCCCATCAACGCGTCCTGGTAGGCCACCCCCAGCTTCTCACCCCAGTGGTCCCCGTCGAAGCGCTCGGCCACCACGCGCAGCATGGCCTGGATGCCGTTGGGCTCCAGCGGCAGCTTCGCGGCGACGGCGGCCAGGTCCCACATGGCGTTGGCGCCCTCCTCCGCCACCGAGGCGTGCACGGCCCTGCCATGGGTGGTGAGCACGAGCCGGGGACCCGCCTGCTTCACCTCGGCCTGGAGCGAGGGACGCGCGGTGCGCACCGCGGCCACGGCCTCGCGCACGGCGGCGAGCGCCTTGTCCGGCTCCAGGCCCGCGGGCTCCAGCGTCAGCGTGGCGGCGCCAGGCACCTGGGTGAGGAACTCGCCGGCGGTGACGTCCACCGCGCGCAGCTGGCCCGGCGTGGGTTGCGCGGGCGGCGCACCCAGCTCGGCCTCAAGCGCCCAGGCCACGAAGCCTCCCTGCGCCGCCACCACCGGGAAGTTCGAGTCCACCGAGATGACGTGCGTGGGGTGCGGCTTCTGCGTCTCGGCGTAGCGCAGCATGCCGCTCCAGTCGCTCTCCTCGCCGTTGCCGATGATGACGAGCACCTTTCCCTGGGCGGGGCTCAGCCCCAGCTCCTTCGCCATCGCGAGCGCCACGAGGGTAGAGGCCAGCGGGCCCTTGTCGTCCTCGACGCCACGGCCATACAGGCGGCCCTTCGCGACGTACGGCTCGAAGGGCGGCTTCTTCCACTCGTGCGCGGGCGCTGGGACGACGTCACCATGGAAGACGAGCCCCAGCCGCGGCTCGCCCTCGCCCCAGGACAGCTCGAAGACGTCGTTGTCCCCCACGGTGCGGAAGCCCAGGCCGTGCGCCTGGGCCCACTGCTCCAGGAAGCGGCCCATGGCGGCGATCTCCGGGCTCTTCGCCGCGGGCAGCTCGCTGCTGACGGTCTTGAAGCGGACGAGCGACTTCGTGAGCTCCACCACCGCGTCCAGCGAGCAGGCACGGACGTATTCGGCGTAGCGCTCGGCTGGCTGCCTGCCCTTCAGGAGCTTCTCGGAGAAGCGGGCGGCGCGAGCCTGGGGCGAGCCCTTGCAGCGGGCATCACCGGCGAGGGCGAGGGAAGGAAGCAGGAAGCACAGGGCGGCGAGCAGTGGCATGCGCATCACGCCCGGGTGTACCTCAGCGCCCGGGACGTGTCCCGGACGCCTGTTCCCCGAAGGGAGTGCCGCGTCTCAGCGGCCGTTGCGGCGGGTACGGACCGGAACCGGCACCGGCACCCGCCGCAAATGACCTCCGGACTGGTCGTCCTCGTCCCGGACGCCCGCGCGCGCGAGGTGCTTGGACAGGCGGCCCACCAGCATCAGGCCCGCCATGCGGAAGTCGGAGAAGAGCGACCACAGCGGGTACTTGAAGGTCGCCGGGCGGTTCTTCTCGAGGGTGAAGTGGCTCACCCAGGCGAAGCCGTAGCCGGACACCAGCGCGAAGGGGACCAGGTACGCCTTGCCCGTGAGCGCGGCGGTGACGCCCAGGCTCACCGCCACCGAGGTGCCCAGGAAGTGCAACCAGCGCGTGATGGGCAGCGAGTGCTCACGCAGATAGTACGGCCAGAACTCGGCGTAGGTCGGGATGCGCTCGGTCATAGGTGAATTGTGCGTCCGGAGCCTCCCCATTCGTCAACCCTCCGCCACGTCTCTTTGGCGATCTGATGTCATTCGGCCTAGGGTTGAGGCACTCCGGGAAGACGGATCGTGAACGACTGGACGCCCAAGCCCATTCCCCCGGCCGCCCTCGCGAAGCTCCCCCTCACGCCGGAAGAGGGCTTCGTCCTGTCGCGGCTGGACGGTTTCACCCCCGTGCGGCACCTGCCCGCCCTCACCGGCCTCCCCCCCGAGCGCATCCAGGCCATCATGGCCCGCCTGCTCGAGCACGGCGCGGTGCTACCCGCTCCCACTCCCGCCCCGGCGCCACCACCCGCCCCGCCCTCGCCTCGCTCCGGGGCCGCGCCCGAGGAGCCACGGGCCGGAGGTGAGGAGCCACCGCCCGACGGGGAGGAGCAGCCCCCGGAGGAAGCGGAGGAGCCCGAGGACGCCACGGCCGAGGCCGCCGCGGGCAACTGGAGGCAGCTGTTCGAGCGGCGATTGCATCCGCTGCCCGAGGACGAGCGAGCCAGCCAGGCCCGGGCCGCGGAGGACCCGGAGCTGTCCGCCTTCTGCTTCGATCCGGTGCCGGCGGTCATCAAGTCCGTGCTGGAGAACATGCGGGTGGGGCTGGGGCACGCACGGCTCATCGCGAGGCACCACCACAACCCGGTGGGACTGGAGGCGCTGTGTGGGCGCGCGGCCTTCGCCTCGGACGCGGGGGTGCGCCGCTGGCTGGTGCGCAACCCACAGCTGCCCTCGAGCCTCTTCCGCCGCCTGTGGAGTGGGCGCCGGTTGATGGAGCAGTACAAGGTGTCGATGGACCGGGACGTGCCCGAGGGCACGCGCCGCACCGCGCGAGAGGTGATGCGTACGCGCTTCAACACCGCGCCGGCCGAGGAGCGCGTGGAGCTCATCCTCAACACGGAGGGCCGGGTGCTGGCGTCGCTAGTGGGGCTCGCGGTGGATGGCAAGACGGCGGCGCTGCTGTGCGGGCGCACCTACCGCTCGCCCATGCTCATCCAGAACATCGCGCGCTGGAGCGCGGCGCCGCCGGCCCTCATCGTCCACCTGCTCAAACAGGAGGCCGTGCGCCGGCAGCCGCAGCTGCGCCAGTTGCTGCAGCGCCACCCCAACGCCCCGGCGGACGCGCGCCGCGGCGGGTAGTGTCCGAGACCCGAGCCGCCGCATCGAAAAGAGGCCGCATGACGAGCCGAGTTGCGCTGTTGATGCTGTTGCCCCTGCTGCTCATCGCGACGGTGGGCTGCCCCCATGCCTGGGGTAGGGAGGGAACGCTCGAGCAAGCCCTGGAGCGGGACATGCTCGAGTACTACTCGATGAGTGACTGTGCGCTCGACGATGGAGAGTGGATGAAGCTCTGCAAGAATTACCATGGACGAGGCAATACGCCCGAGGCACAGCAGGACTGCCCCCCTGAGTGCCGTCCTCCTCCGCCTGACAACAGGCCGTGAGCCGGAAGAACCGCATGAGTTGGCGCCCGCTCCTCGCCACCCTGTTCGGCATCCTCCTGACGCTACCTCTCGTGTGGCTGCTCCATGCCGCCATGTTCAAGCAGGGCATGAACCTGCCGCACGCGCAGGGCAAGACGCCCATTCCCATGCTCTCCGACGAGCAACGCCGAGGCCTGCTCACCTACGGGCAATCGTGCGTTTCGAATAGGGACTGCGAGTCGCCCCTCCGGTGCTTCTTCAGCACCCATACAATGAGCCGTTACTGCACGGACAGCCGATGCATGACGGATCTGCAATGCCGGGAGGGATTCGTCTGCCGCACCCAGACCATGACCTCGAATGAGGACCCCATCCGTGTCTGCTCGCTGACAGGCATGCGCAAGGAGGGCGAGGTGTGTTTGGAGCATCCGTCCAGCAGGGACTACGCCTGTGAGAAGGACCTGCTCTGCCAGTCCCGCTGTGGCCGCCGCTGCAAACCGGAGGACCCCTCTTCCTGTCCCGAGGGCTTCTTTTGTCAGGAGGGCCCAGCGGACGGACCCTCCTGCCTGCCCACCTGCGAGGGCCGGACCTGCCCTGATGAACAGAGGTGCGTTGCCCTGGAACACCCCGTGCTCGAAGGCAGGCACGCCTCCATCTGCGCCACGGTGTACGGACGGGATTGCCAGCAGAACCCCTGTCCCCAGGACCAGCGCTGCCTGCTCCAGGACTATCCGCAGCCGGTGGATGCGGTGTGGATGCAGTGCACCTCGGGCTGCAGCGCGGGCGCCCCTCCCTGTCCCGAGGGCACCGTCTGCCACCTGTATCAGTGCCACAAGTCCTGCACTCCCGAGAACGCCTCATCCTGCGAGCCCGGCTTCACCTGCCACCGCAAGACGGCCAAGGAGCCGTGGAGGTGCGTGCCAACTCCCCGCGCCTCCTCCAGCCCCTCGCCGTAGGGGCTCACTCGAAGATGCGGCCCTCGAGCGCCTCGATGGCGGCGCGAATCTCCGGGGGCACGGGCACCTTGTCGTACGTGGGGTAGCGCAGGGTGACGAGCACCGCTCCGCCGCGCGCATAGCGCACCCCGCTGTGCGCATCCTCCACCGCGTACTCCATGGTGAGGCTGGTATTGCCCAGGCGTGTCACGCGCGCGCCCACCACCAGGTCCGCCGGGAAGACGACGGGACGCAGGAACTCCGCGTTCGTCGCGGCGACAATCGGGCCCACGCCTCCATCCGGCTTCTGCATCTCCGCGCTCACCAGCCCCACCCGGGCCATGTAGGCGATCCGGGCCGCCTCGAACCAGGTGAAGTACCGCGCGTTGTTCACGTGGCCGTACGCATCCATCTCGCCCCACTGCACGGGGAAGCGCACGGTGATGGGAAACTCGTTCATGACCCCGTCATGCATCACGCCCGGCGCCCTCCGGGCAACCGGAATCGTCAGCCCGCTCGCCCGCTCGGGGAGCGGGAACGGAAGCGCCCTCCTCCTCCATGTGCCCCATCACGTCCCGAGCCGGGGAGTTGACCGGAGCGCGGGGCTGGGGGACCGTCGCCTCCAGTGACACCCCACGAGCCCGCCACCGCGAAGAAGCCGCAGCCCGCGCAGCCGCACGAAGCGCCCTCCAGCGACTTCACCCTCCACGAGGCCGGCACTCCCGACGACTCCGGGACCGCGACGAAGCCCGAGCGGCACGCGGACATGGTGCGCTGGCTCCACCCGTCCATGCTCATCCGCACCGGCCTGGACGCGCTGGTGGCCGCCGTCTTCGGCGCTCGCGCGGACCACCGGCTCATCGAGGCCGTGGTGCGCCCCCAGCCGCCCTACTTCGACTACTCGCAGGAGTCCCCCGGCGAGGACTTCTGGCTGGACTACGTGGCGGACACCGGTGACGGGTGGAACTCCACCTATGCCGTGGCCCGGCTCCTCGCGCTGCCCTCTCTCGAGGTGAAGGACCCCACCGGCCAGTCCCACGCCATCGAGCGCGGACGCATCCTCGTGTTCGGCGGGGACCAGGTGTACCCGGGCGCCAGCCGCGACACGTACGAGGAGCGCCTGGTCCAGCCCTACGAGGAGGCCCTGAGCCGCACCCCGGAGCCCAGCCCGGACCTGTTCGCCATCCCCGGCAACCACGACTGGTACGATGGCCTGTCCGCCTTCATGCGGCTGTTCTGCGCCAACCGCTGGCTGGCCGGCCGGCGCACCCGCCAGAGCCGCAGCTACTTCGCCCTCAAGCTGCCCCAGGGCTGGTGGCTCGTCGGCACCGACGTGCAACTCGACAGCGACATCGACGTGCCCCAGGTGGAGTACTTCCGCCAGGTGGCCGAGCACATGGGGCCCGAGGACCGCATCATCCTCTGCAACGCCGAGCCCGCCTGGGTCATGGCCGCCTCCAAGCGCCGCCGCGGCTACCTGGAGAACAACCTCGACTACCTCCAGGAGAAGGTGTTTGGCCGGCGCATCAGCCTCTTCCTCGCGGGCGACCTGCACCACTACCGGCGCCACGAGGACCCCGAGGGCAAACACAAAATCATCGCGGGCGGCGGCGGCGCCTTCCTCCACCCCACCCACGCTCCGGCGGCGCGGCGGCTGCGCGACCGGTACGTGCACAAGAAGAGCTTCCCGGACGAGAAAACCTCCCGGAAGCTGGCCTGGCAGAACCTGCTGCTCATCCGCCACAGCCCTCTCTTCGGCTTGATGACGGGCGCGCTCTACCTGCTGCTCGCGCTGGCCACCTACACGGAGATCGGAAGCTACGGGCTGACGCAGTTGCCCCACGTGCTCTCCGCGGTGGCCTCCTCGGTGGTGACACGGCCCTGGTCCCTGGTGCTCGGACTGTCCACGCTCGGCGGGCTCGTGAGCTTCGCGGACAAGGACTTCGGGCGCTGGCGCTGGCTGGCCGGCGGACTGCATGGCCTGGCGCACATCACCGCCGCGTTCCTCGTGGCCTGGGGCGGCATGTACCTCACCGCCAACGGGCTGGGCATCTGCCAGGAGATCCTCCCCGGCAACACCATCCTCGTCCCCGGGGCCACCCTGTGCGCCGCCGGGTGGAAGCACGTGTGGGCCAAGTTCTTCCTGGGCGCCTTCTTCACCTTCCTGGGTGGCTTCCTCGTCGGGCCCTTCATCATGGGCCTGTACCTGATGGTGAGCGTCAACGGCTTCAAGGCCCACTCCAACGAGGCCTTCATCTCGCTGGCCATCGCCGACTGGAAGAACTTCCTGCGGATGCGCATCGACAAGGACGGCCAGCTCACCGTCTTCCCGGTGGGCCTCGAGCGCGTGCCCCGCCAGTGGAAGGAGACACGCGCCGGCCCCTATGCGCCCGCCTACGAGCCGGACGACCCGTGCGCCACCGCGCCCGAGCTCATCGAGCCGCCCGTGCGCGTGACGCCCCGGGGCAAGGCTCCCGTCCCCTAGGCGCTCACTCCCAGAGCGGCGCGGAGCACTCGCCGCACTGGCGCTGCGCCAGGTCCAACCACTCCAGCGCCTCGCCGAGCACCCGCGCCGTGGGCTGGCCGTGCACGTCCACCACCCCGTACAGCTCGCCGAAGCGGTTGGCCACCGCCACCACCGCCGTGCCGGGCACCCGCCCGAAGCACTCCGCGAGCCTCCACGTCACCGTGCCCTGCTCGTCGTCCTTCAGCGCCCCCGGCAGCACCGGCTCCCCGCGCTGTCCCGGCATCATCACCGTGAAGGCCTCCACCTCCTGCTGGTGCCACCCGGGTGCCAGCGCCTCCAGCTCCGCGTGCAATCGCTGGCAGTCCTCACAATTGGCGTGCAGCAACGCCACCACCATCTCCCGCCGCTGCCAGGCCTTGCGCGTACCGCGCTCGTGCCCATCCTCGGTCGCGAGTTGGAACAGGGGGATGTCTCGTCGCAGCGGCATGGTCCACCTCCTCTCTTCCAATAACACCCACCTGACCCCTGAATCCCATACAGTGGCTCCACGGGATTTCCGGGGCGTTCGGATTGATCTCGCAGCATTCCGTCCCGTTCTGGTGTAAAATTACTGCATGACTGGCCCGCTCCTCTCCGTGCAGCCTCGCCCTGCCCTCTTCTGCCTGCTGGCCGCGTGCATCGCCCTGGGTGGTACCGGGTGTGTCACGGCCTCACGGGCGACCACCTCGGCGCTCCCGGCGTCCGAGCCCATCGCCGAGATGGCTCCAGCCCCCGCGCCCGCGCCTGCGCCGGCCCCCGTGGCCAAGGCCGAGCGGCCCAAGAAGCGCGCCGCGCCCCGCCCCACGTCCACCGCCGAGGTGAGGACGGAGGCGAAGGCCGAGCCGAGAACGCCCGTGGCGGCCCGGGCGCCCGAGCTGAGGAGGCCCCAGCCGGAGGCCCTCGGGGCGGGCGAGCCCGTGGACTTCGAGCCCTCGGCGATGACGCGTCCCCAGCGGGTGAGCGGCAGGGAGCCGCAGCTCACCGCCGAGGCCCGGGCCGAGCGCGTGCGCGGCACCGCGCTGGTGCGCTGCGTGGTGACGCGTGATGGCCGGGTGACGAACTGCCGGCTGCTCAATGGCCTGCCCTATATGGAGCAGGAGCTGCTCGAGGCCCTGTCCACCTGGCGTGTCACGCCCGTCACCACCCAGGGCAAGCCGCTCGACGTGGACTACACCTTCGTCGTGCGCATCGGCTCATGACGCGTCCACCGCGGCTCATGACGCGTCATTGACGCGCCACGAGCATGTCTCGCCCAGGCGGGAGCCGGGCCCTCCAGAGGAGCGGCTCCAGCCAGGGCCGTTGGCTCAGGGCTTGCTCAAGGGAAACACGGGCTTCGCCGCTTCAGTCATCGAGCGGCACACCCATTCACTTCCCTCGGGTTTCCCGAACCAGGAGACATGACATGAGCAAGACCAAGACCCTCGTTGCCGCCGCGCTGCTGGCCTCCGTCATCCCCGCCATGGCGCTGGCGCTGCCCCCGACGCCCGCGTTCAAGGGCAAGGTGCTGGATATCTTCATGAACGACACGCAGGTGCTGGTGCAGGTGGAGGGTGGCGTGAAGGGCACGTGCACGGGCGCCTTCGCCAACTACAACCTCACCTTCGACTTCGCCGATGCGCAGTCCCAGACCAAGCTGGCGCTGATCCGTGACGCCTTCCTGCACGGGAAGATCATCGCGGGCAGCGTCAGTGGCTGCGGTTCGAGCAACATCAACAAGCTCCACCAGTTCGCCATCGCCAACCCGTAGCAGGCCCGGGAGCGGGACGGGACGGATGCTGCCTCGTCCCCGCTCGAGCCCTTCCTCCCGCCTCAACACATGCACTCGTAGATGGGCAGGGTGATGCGGTTGAGGACCTTGCCCTCACCGGAGCGAAGCTCGCGGCTGAAGCCGAAATCATCCTGGATGAAGAGCTCGAGCTGCCCGTCCCCATCGACGTCGAGCAAGGTGTCGATGGTCTGGAGCGGGACGAGTTGGAGGAGCCGCGTCCGCTCGACGCCCCGCGCGGTGACGCGGTAGAGGCCCCACACGTTGGCCTGCGGCTCACTGCACCCCTCCTCCCCGATGCGCAGGTGGAGTGAAATCCAGGTCTCGCCGGTGGTGGGGTGCCGGACCGTCACCACGCGCGGCACATACACCTGCTCGAGCGCACCCGCGACCTCGGCTTGGGCTTGCTCGGCCCTGGCCTGGGCGATGACCTCGGACGCGAGGAAATCGGCGCGCGCCGCGGCCACGGCGGCCTCGTTCACGACCGGCCGTGGAACCCGAATCGGTGCGGCGCTGGCCGCGCGGGCGAAGTTGCCCTTGCAGCGGTCGAGGCGAGCGGCCAGCACCTTGTTGCCGACGGAGAGGACACTGTCGGCGGTCCACTCGTTCTCCGTGAAGCCCGCGTAGTCCGGGCGGCCCACCACGCGCGCCACGATGGCAAAACCAGACACGGCCGCATGGCAGCGCTCGTCGACGACCACCTTGCGCTTGCTCCACGCGCGCAGGTCCGCCGGGAGGTCGGCCTCGGAGACCTCGGCGATTGCGCTCGGGGCCGACTCCTCGCCGGTCAGGCGCAACGGTCCATGCGGCGGCAGCGACTCTGCCTTCTCGACATCGGCCAGCACCAGGTAGGAGGTGTCGTCGGCCAGGACCACGAAGTGCAGCGTGGAGGGCGAGGCGGGCCGGCGCGTCACCGGCTCGCCGTGGGCACTCCCCGCGAAGAGCGCCATCAACAGGAGGCCTCGGGCCACGGCCGCACCGGCCAGCGATCGCATCAACTCGGAACGAAGTGGGTTGGACATGGCCGCTCGCAGTGCAACCAGCGAGCCCGGGCGCAATGCCTTTGAATTTCAAGGCTTTGCGCAACCCCGTCTCCGGCCGCACACGAGGGGACGTGGCTCCAGGGACACACGGGGTGCAGTGGCACGCGGTGGGGCTCCGCGTTAAACCCGCGACATGTCCAAGGGTTCCGTCTTCGGTGGGAAGGCCCACGGCCTCCGTCTCGAGCGCATGCGCGCCTCGCCCCGCTTTTTGGAGGGGTTCTTCAAGAACACCGCGGGCGTGGGCCCCGGGCTCAAGCCGGGCACCGCGTTCTCGACGATGGGCGAGTTCTTCCTCGGCGGCAAGGAGCGGACGCCGCCCGGACCGCTGCCCATCGAGAGCCCGCTCGCGACGTGGGCCCGGCCGGTGGACACGGGGCTGCGCGCGACGTGGCTCGGACACTCCACGGTGCTGCTCGAGGTGGACGGGCTGCGCGTGCTCACGGACCCCGTCTGGGGCGAGCGCGTGTCCCCCTGGTCCTTCGCGGGGCCCAAGCGCTTCCATCCGGTGCCGGTGACGCTCTCGCAACTGCCCCCGCTGGACGCGGTCATCGTCTCGCATGACCACTACGACCACCTCGACCACCCGACCATCCTCGAGCTGGCGCGCACGGACGTGCCCTTCTACACCTCGCTGGGCGTGGGCGCGCACCTGGAGGCGTGGGGCGTGCCGCACGGCCGCATCACGGAGCTGGACTGGTGGGAGTCCGCCACGCTGCCACGGGGCGAGCTGCGCATCACCGCCGCGCCCTCGCAGCACTTCTCCGGACGGGGCCTGGGAGACCGCAACCGCACGCTCTGGTCGTCCTTCGTCATCGAGAGCCCGAAGCACAAGGTCTTCTTCAGCGGCGACACGGGGCTCACGCCGGAGTACGCGGACATCCGCCAGAAGCTCGGGCCGTTCGACCTGGTGATGCTGGAGGTGGGCGCGTTCCACCCGGCCTGGGGCGACATCCACCTCGGGCCGGAGAACGCGCTGAAGGCGCTGGAGCTGCTCGGCGGTGGCGCGTTCCTCCCGGTGCACTGGGGCACGTTCAACCTCGCCATCCACGCGTGGGATGACCCGGCGGAGACGCTCGTGCGGCTGGGGCAGGAGCAGCGGGTGCGCCTGGTGATGCCGAAGCTGGGAGCCCCGGTGGAGCCCTCGCGGGTGGAGGGCGTGGAGCCGTGGTGGCAGTCCGTCCGCGGAGCCCGCGTGGACTCGAGGCCCGTGGCGGGCGCGCTCCGCGGCTGAGCCGCACGGAGGACGCTCAGGGCGCGGGCTCCTCCACGGCCAGCGGCAACAGTGCCTCCGCTGGAAACGGTGGAGGAGTCTACCCGGTGGCTCCGGTCAGGCCACGGTGAGGATTTCGGCGCCCTGGTCCGTCACCAGCAGGGTGTGCTCGAACTGCGCCGTGCGGCTGCCATCCGCCGTCACCGCCGTCCAACCATCGTCCCACACCCGGTGGTGCCAGTGGCCGAGCGTAATCATCGGCTCGATGGTGAACGTCATCCCGGGCTCCATGATCGTCTTGGCCTCGGGGTCGAAGTGGTGCGGAATCTGGAGCGCGGTGTGGAAGCGCTCGCCGATGCCGTGGCCGCAGTAGGCACGCACCACGCCCATGCCGTTCTGCGTCGCGTGCGCTTCAATGGCCTTGCCGATGACGTTGATGGGCAGGCCGGGCTTCACCGCCTCGATGCCGCGCATGAGGCACTCGTGCGTGACGCGGATGAGGCGCTCGCTGTCCGGGTCGATCTTGCCCACGGGGAAGGTGGCATTGGTGTCGCCGTGCACGCCCTCCAGGTAGATGGTGATGTCGAGGTTGACGATGTCGCCGTCCTCGAGCGCCCGGTTGTCGGGGATGCCGTGGCAGATGACCTCGTTGACCGAGGTGCAGATGGACTTGGGGAAGCCGTGGTAGTTGAGCGGGCTGGGGTAGCCGCCGCGGCGCACGTACTCCTCGTGCGCGATGGCATCCAGCTCATCCGTGGTGATGCCGGGGCGGATGTGGGCGGCCGTGGCGGCCATCACCTCGGCGGCGGCCTTGCAGGCGCGGCGCATGCGGGCGATGACGTCCGGGCTCTTCACCTCGGAGGGAGGGAAGATGCGGGCGGGCCGGCCCGACACGGCGTAGTCCGGACGCGGGACGCTGGCAGGCACGGTGCGCATGGGGCTGATGACGCCCGGCCGGATGCCACGCGAGGGAGCCTCGGGCCCCCGCTTGCGAGCCTCCACGGCATCCGCGCCCTTGTGGCACTTCTTGTACTTGGTGCCACTGCCGCACCAGCACGGGTCGTTCGGCTTTGGCAACACCGCGGGTGCGACCCGCACAGTGGAGACGTCATTCATACCCTCGACCTATAGCCGCTGGGCCTGGACCGCGCACGCCTTCTCGGCTGCCTGCCTCGTGGGTCCGCCAGCCAGAACACACCGTGTCAGGCCGGTTGCTCTGTTGCCCACTGTACGAGGCTCCGCCCCATCCCCCGGTCCAGCTCAGCGCCAGTCCGGCCGGGCCGGGTGGACCTTGAGCGGAGGTGAGGAGGACGCGGACCGCGCGGTGTGCTCCGCGCAGACGCAGCACTCCCGAGGTGGCGGACGCACCACGTGGTGAAGCATCCACCCCAGCCCGAGCAACCCCAGGGCCAGGACCACGGCGGCGAAGCACCTCGGCCACTCCCCCGCCCGCTTCGAGGGCTCGGACGGAGGACGCTCCACGGGCGCC
Source organism: Archangium gephyra (assembly GCF_042230915.1). GTDB lineage: Bacteria > Myxococcota > Myxococcia > Myxococcales > Myxococcaceae > Archangium > Archangium gephyra_B. Next base: position 11,236,376 of record NZ_CP102578.1, read on the forward strand.
GGTGCGAGCTGCAGCCGCGGCGGATCCGGCTCTGGAAGCTCCTCCTTGACCTGCTCCAGCCACGCCACGCCGGGCGGCAACGCCTGCGGCCGAGAGCCCTCGGCGGCGCCTCGCGCCAGGTGCCGCCTGGCCCGGGTGAACTCCTCGTCCCTTCGCAACCGGACCAGCGCCTCGCGGACGGCCCTGGCGCTCCTGGGACGCCGCTGGGGCTCCTGCGCCAACAGCGACATGACCAGTGCACTCAAGGCGGCGGGAATCGTGGAGTCGAGCTCTCGGGGAGCCGGTGGCGTCGCGGAGGTGATGGCGCACTGGGTGAGCGTCTCGTACAGCAGCACGCCAAAGGCATACAGGTCCGCGGCGGGCCGGGCCTCCAACCGTGAAACAAGGGAGACGGCCTCGGGAGGCTGGCGGGAGAGCGCCCATGGCAGCCGCGCCGAGCCGAAGTCGATGAGGAAGGGCCTGCCATCCTCCCACCGCACCAGCAGGTTCTCCGCCTGGAGGTGCCCATGGCTCACGCCTCGCGCATGGAGCGCCTCCAGCACCTTCAGCACTTCGCACAGCACGCCCAGGCAGCGGTCGAGGGACGCGCGCTTCTGCTGGCACCACGCGTGGAAGGTGCTCCCACAGACGTAGGGCGTGACGAAGTAGGAGTAGTCCGTCTCCGGAGCCGGCCACCGGCCCCACTCGAGCACCGGCAGCAACTGGGGGTGCTCCAGCGAGGCCACCTCGCGGCGCACGCAGGCCTCTACCGAGCCCTCATCCGTGAGCGAGGCGGGCCGGGTCGACATCTTCAACGCGTAGCGGCGGCCCCCACGCTCCACCAGGAACATGAAGGCGGAGTGTCCAGCCCCCAGCCAGCGCACGATGCGGAAGTCCCGAACCCAATCTCCCTCGAGAAGTTCCCTGGGGTGCCGTGGCGGGCTCATGGTGCGCCGGTTCCTGGGACGACGGTGGAGGCCATGGCCGACTGGGAGAGCAGGACGGGCAGGAGGAACCAAGCTCCAGGGCGTACGCGGACACCCTACGTGCGGCGTCCCCTGCAAGGCAAGGACAAAACCACTTCCACGGTCATCCCGCCGAGGATGACTCCAAAGATGACGTCCGCTGTCTTTCCAACGAAGGAAGCCGGCCCGCGTTTGACGTGACGCCCGGGGCCTTCGGATGCTCGGTGGATACGCCGGACTTCCTGGGGGGATATTCCATGCGCGCCGATTCCACGGACTCTCCACGCGGGCTCACCTGGAGGCGTTGCGGCCCGCGCGCCCTCGGCATCACGCTCCTGCTGATGCTCGGAGGGTGTGCCACGCGCGCGCCGCTCGCGGGGCTCCTGCCCGGTGTCCACCGGCCCCACCGGCGTCCCGCGGCCCCGCCCCCTCCTGCCTCCGCGCAGTCGCGCACGGCGCCTAGTGCCGCTTCCGCTGCCTCCACGTACCGCTGACAGCGCCGCGCCCGGTCGCCGTGGACTGGCGGCGCGCGCTCCGGAGAGCACGCCTCAGCGACCCACCTGCGCACTGCACGCCATGCAGTGACGTGCCTCGGGGACTGCCCGCAGCCGGTGCCGGCCGATCGCCCCGCCGCAGCGCGCGCAGTGCCCGAAGCGGCCCTGCTCGATGCGCACCAGCGCGTCGTCGATGTCCCGCAGCTCGCGCTCCTCCCGATCCGACAACCGCGCCCGCACCTCTTCCGCGCTCTCCTCCACCGCCTCGTCCACCGGGTCCGGCTCCGGCAGGTTGAGCCTCAACAGGCCTCGCAGGCTGCTCCGCCGCTGCAGCAGTGCCGTCCGAGCCTCGATCATCATTGAGTCCATGGTGCTTCCCCACTTCTCCGGTGCCCCCAGAGGCCCACCGGCCAGTGGTTTCAGCCCACTTCAGGAAACGTGCCTCCCGCCCCCGTCCCCGGGAGACACGCCCGTCGCGCGCAAGCTTTGCGGGCGCCCCGGGTCCCAGTGCACCCCTTGCGCAGGCAAGCCCCCCGGCCCCTTCGCACCCGCGCTGGAACACCCCTTGCTCTGGGTGTCAGCGGGCCTCACCCGGGCCCCTCCTGCTCGAGGACACGCGATGGCTTCCCTCTCCACCCACCCCACTCCGGTCTCGCTGCTCCAGGGCCTCCTTCCGCGCGAGCACGGCGTCTGGTTCCAGCTCGGCCTGCCCCTGGCCACCGCCCTCTTCGTCTCCGGCGCGCCCGCCAGTGCCCTCTGGCTCTCGGGGGCCGCGCTCGCCTGCCTGCTCGCCCACGAGCCGTTGTTGCTGCTGCTCGGCCACCGGGGCGCGCGCCGCGGCGAGCGGGATGGAGCCCGCGCCAGGGGGTGGGGTCTGCTGATGGGGGCGCTGGGAGCGCTGGCCTTCGTACTCGGCGCCCTCGCCCTGCCGCCCGAGGCCCGGCCCTTCCTCGCGCTGCCCATCATCCTGGGTGGTGAGGTGCTGCTGCTCGCCTGGAGTCGGCAGGAGCGCACCCTCTCGGGCGAGGTGCTCGCCGCGCTCGCGCTCTCGGCCTGGGCGGTGCCCGTCGCCATGGCCGGAGGCCTGCCGGCGCCTGGCGCGCTGACGCTCTGGGGCACCTACGGGCTGTCCTTCGGGCTGGCCACCCTGGCGGTGCGCACCGTCATCGCCAGCCACCGGCCCCACGCCCACCGCGAGCGGCTGCGGTGCACGGGCGCGGCGCTGGTGGCCGCCCTCCTGTGCACCGCCGTCCTCTGGGCGCTCGTCTCCGGGCTGCCCCTGCTGCGCGTGCTGGCGCTGCTGCCCGTGAGCCTCGTGGCGCTCGGGCTGTGCGTGGCCCTGCCCTCGCCGCGGAAGCTGCACTCCATCGGCTGGACGCTGGGCGTGGCTGGCACCCTCACCCTGGTGCTGCTCGGGGTGGGGCTGTCCTGACGGCTACAGCGGCCGGGGAGCGGCCTTCGAGGCCGCCTGGCTCGACGCGGTCCGCTCCGCGGCCACCTTGCGCGCCCGCTTCTCCACCGCGCGCACCGTGTCCAGCACCGCGTCCTTCTGGCCGAAGCCCGCCAGGAAGCCGGGGATGGAGCCACCGGGCTCCACCGTGAAGCGGTAGACGAAGTGCGCCTTGCCCTCGCCGCGTGGGGTGAAGACCCAGCTGCCCTGGTTGTGGCGCAGCCGCACCACGCCCTTCTGCTCCGGCAGGGCCCCGTTCTCCGAGCTCCACGTCTGGCGGAACTGCCCCGTCCCGTCCTCCTGCAGCAGCTGCTCGTCCACCACGCGCACCACGTAGTCCCGGTTGGAGATGACGGGCAGATCCAACCGCGTGTACGTCACCCGCGTCCCCTCCGGCCCCGTCGACAGCACGCGCGACTCCGTCACGTACGGCATCCAGTGCCGGAAGCTCTCGTGGTCCCTCAGCACCGACTGGATGTCCTGGAGGCCGACGTCCAGCACGCCTTCCGCCCACACTTCCCGGCCCCCGGGGATGTCCGTCCGCTTGCGCACCCGGATGGTCACATCTCCATCGGAGATCTGCTCCCACTCGTCCTCGGCACTCGCCCCCCCCGCCACCAACGCCACCACCAGCACCGCGAGTCCCGGCAGACCCCTCATGTTCGGCTCCCCTCACTCGAGGCGGGTCCTGGCCAGCTCCCCGCCCTCCACCAACGCCCACACCGCCAGAAGTATCGACTTTTGGCACCGGCCAGGGCACGAACGTAGGCATATGACCGGGAACCTGACAGCCCCCCCACCCGAGCGCGGGCTCTTCTGTAATCGCACCCTCAACATGAGGGCTATCAAAGCTGTCGGCTATGACATGGATTACACGCTCATCCATTACAAAGTGGAGGCGTGGGAACAAAGGGCCTACGAGCACATGCGCGATCGGCTCGTGGCGCAGGGCTGGCCGGTGGGCCACCTGACATTCGATCCGATGCTGGCCATGCGCGGCCTCATCATCGACACCGAGAAGGGCAACCTCCTCAAGGCCAACCGCTTCGGCTTCGTGAAGAAGGCGCTGCACGGCACCCGGCCCATGGACTTCGAGGCCCAGCGCACCGAGTACGCCCGCACCATCATCGACCTGTCCGAGCGCCGCTGGGTTTTTCTCAATACCTTGTTCTCACTTTCCGAGGCGTGTCTGTACGCCCAGGTGGTGGACCTGCTGGATGCCGGCAAGCTCGCCGGCCCCATGGGCTACACGGATGTCTACGAGCACGTGCGCCGCAGCCTGGATGCCACCCATATGGAGGGCGCGCTCAAGGCGGAGATCATCGCCGACCCGGGGCGCTACGTGCTGGCCGAGCCGGAAACGGCCCTGGCGCTGTTGGACCAGAAGAACGCGGGCAAGAAGCTGCTGCTCATCACCAACAGCGAATGGGCCTACACGCTGCCGATGATGCACGCGGCGTTCGACCCGTACCTCAAGGGGATGACGTGGCGCGAGCTGTTCGACGTGGTCATCGTCAGCGCGCGCAAGCCCGAGTTCTTCACCACGCGCTCCTCGCTCTTCGAGGTGGTGACGGTGCAGGGCCAGGAGGGCCTGCTGCGGCCGCACTCAGGGCCGCTCAAGCCGGGGGTGCCCTACTTCGGCGGCAGCGCCCTGGAGGTGGAGCGCTCGCTGGGCATGAGCGGGGATGAGATTCTCTACGTGGGCGACCACATGTTCGGCGACGTGCACGTCACCAAGAACGTGCTGCGCTGGCGCACCGCGCTCGTCATCCGCGAGCTGGAGGATGAGATCCGCGCCATCAGCGCCTTCCGGGCCACCGAGGCGCGGCTGGAGGAGCGGATGGTGCGCAAGGAGCGCCTGGAGGCCGAGGCCTGCCAGGTGCGGCTGGAGTTGCAGCGGAGGAGGATGGGCTACGGCCCGCGCGAGCCCTCGCCGCCGGACGACCAGCTCCACGCCCGCGCGGCCGAGCTGCGATTGCAACTGGAGGCGCTCGACGCGGAGCTGGGGCCCATGGCGCGCGCCGCCAGCGAGCTGGCCAACCCCATCTGGGGCCTGCTCACGCGGGCGGGCAACGACAAGAGCCACCTGGCGCGCCAAGTGGAGCGCTACGCGGACATCTATACGTCGCGGGTGAGCAACTTCCTCTTCGCCACGCCCTTCGTCTACCTGCGCAGCCCGCGCGGCAGCCTCCCGCACGATCCCACCACGCCGGGCGGCACGCCTGTGTTCCCCCCCTCCACCACCGGCGGAGGCGACACGAGCGCCCCCTGAGCCCTGGTGGATGGACCACACTGCGCCCCCATGTCAGGTCCCTCCCAGAAGCCGGAGTCTTCCCGGCCCAAGAAGCTCCGACCCTTCAAGCGCATCGACTACGTCTACAAGGAGTACGTCCGCCTGAATGAAAAGGTGGACGCCTACCTCCAGGGCTCGTTCTCGGACTTCAAGATGCTCGCCGCGCTCGGGAGCCTCGTGTCATTCGCCATCAGCGGCCTCGCGCTCTACGCGCACAACGGGAAGGTGGAGCTCGGAGTCGCCGGACCCGCGGGGCAGCAGCACGTCGCCCAGATGGCCTTTGTCGGCTTCCTCTGCGCACTGTCGGTGGCCGCCATCCTGTGGTTCCGCGACCTGCTCAAGCAGTCGATCATCGAGGCCCTGGTCCAGAACCTGTGCCGGTACGAGCAGCAGCTTCAGCAGCGGCTCGAGCTGGAAGGGACGCAGACGTTCGCGCTCAACACGGAGCTGGCCCATTGGGGGCGGTCTCAACACCGCTGGCTCCTCCTGCTGTTCCAGCTGGTCTTCGCCCTGGCGATCGGCGGAATCCCCGCCTACGTGCTGGCCCTCGTGCAGCCCGCGAACGAGACGAACTTCGCCCGCATCTACCTGCTCATCTGCGGGGGCTTCTTCCTGCTCGCCCAGCTCGGAGCAGGCCTGCTCTCGCGGTTCCAGATGCCGGCCCCCCAGCCGCCCGCGACTGGAGGGGACCGGACGTAGGGGTCTACTGCGTGCGCCGCCAGAGGTCCTGCAGGTCCGGGGGCAGGTTGCTCTCCACGTCGTGCGCCTCGCCCTCGGAGATGTGCTCGCGCAGGCCCAGGAAGACGGCGCGCACGATGGGCTCCACCTCGGAGACGTCCTTGCGCAGGTCCTCCGCCACCACCTTCAGGAAGTCGTCCCGCGTCCGGCCGTACTGCCGCGCCGGCTTGTCCGGGCCCTCCTTGGGCAGGAACTCCAGCAGCTTGCGCGGCAACTGCGCCTCCAGATCCTTCGCCTCCTCCGGCTGGATGCGGTGCAGCAGCGCGTTGACGACCGACACCGCCGCACACTCAACCACCCCCGCATCCAACTTTCCTACCTCGGACAGGTGCTTGATGAAGGCGGCGTAGGTGCGGCCGAGGTGGGATTGGTGGCGCTTCTCACTACGGCTCATGGGTCCGCCGGTGGGCGTGTCGGCCATGTCGCTCTCCTCTGGAGTGTCGTTTCCTGGAAGGTGGGCATGGGTGGGGGACTGGCGGGAGCGGGCGATCAGGAAGGAGTTTCTGGGGACGCGGGGAGAGGGGGCGGGCTGGCTCGGGGAAGGTGGGGAGCCAGGGGAGCGGCCGGGCGACCTGGCCGATCAGCAGGGCGTGTCAGACCCCCCTAGTATGAGTAGAGCCGTGAGCCACTCGACCACCAACGGCGCGTTGCGAGTCCTTGAGCAGGGTGACCTTCTCAGCGGGATGGACCTGATGGCTGTCCGGAATGAAAGCGGGCGGAAGAAGCGGGCTCGCAAGCCGAGTCCGGCGCCCAAGCCGCCGGGCTTCGCCGCGGCGTTGAAGCTGGTGGTGCAGCACGGGCGGCAGCTGGCGAAGGAGATCGGCAAGACGGCGCTGTCGCGCTGCCCCCGCTGCGGCCACGTGGGCCCGACGGAGCAGGACTTCGGCACGCGCATCATCCGCGGCGAGCGCCGGCCCCAGTCGTGGTGCCGCAACTGCCGCAAGGTGCACCTGCCGCCCCTCAAGTCCCTGCCGAACCTCTCGGGCCGCGCCGTGAAGGCCACCCTGGCGGAGACGGCCAACGAGAAGCCCGCCAAGGCCCGCCGGCGTCCGTCCGAGTCCTCCTCGGCCGCATCCTCCGCCCCCCGGGACGGCCTGCTCTTCTCCGTGGACGAGCTGTCGCGCGGCAAGCGCCGCTCCTCCTGAGGGTCTCTCCCGTCCCGCCCCTGCTCGAGCGGCCGATCAGCGCCCTCGTCCGTCCCTCGCTGAGATGACGGTAGCGCCCCCCGGGCTCATTCCTCTCCTGGCAGAGGAGGGAGAGCACCATGGCGGTTCGAACGGACACGGTTGGCATCAAGAACCGGCGCCACGCGGCGGCGCACACCGTGCAGCACGGCCCCCAGACGAGCAAGGGCAAGCCCATCCCCTTCCGGGATGAGCTCCCGCTGCTGCGGCGCGAGCGGCTGCTGTCACGGGCCCGGCTGGGCCCGGCCGCGGAGCCCCGCCTGCCGAAGATTCCCCACCCGGAAGCGCCGGTGCGTGGGCGCAAGAAGCCTCCCAGCCAGATGCACCTCAAGCGCAGCGGCGGCTAGGCGCGGCCGCGCAACTATTCGGAGACGGGCGCGATTCGCGGACTATGCTGGGTGCGAATGAGCGACGCGCTGTTCTCCTCGGAGTTCGAACCGGCCGACACCCGCTACCTGTGGCGGCTGTGGTTCGCGGACCTTCTGGACCTGGCCACCTCGGCGCTGCTGGGTTGGGGAGCGCTGCGGGCGCTGGACGTGGACCGCACGCCGCGCGCGCTCGTGGTGGCCGGCGCGGTGACGTGGCTCCTCATGTCCCTGGCCGGCGGCCTGAGCGGGTGGACGCTGTGGCGGGGCGTGGTGGGCCTGCGGCTGGTGACGGACGGCAGCGCGCCGGGGCCCGGGCGCGGCCTGCTCCGGGCCCTGCTCGTCCCGGTGGACTTGGTCATCTCGCCCTTCCTGCAGCGGCGCTACTTCGATCGCTTCCAGAAGGTGCAGCCGGAGGCCGTGCCCCCCTTCACCAAGAAGTGGCAGCGCGGCCTGGGCTGGCAGGGCTTCTGGCTGGTGATGGCTTTCGCCTCGGTGTGGTTCATCGTGATGCCCACGAAGCGCGAGGCGCTCGGCTACCTGAAGAAGCTGGACGGGTGGCGCTGCTGCAACGCGAAGACGCCGCCCTCGCCCTTCAAGTGCTCCACGTCGGTGTCGCGCGCGTTGAGCGAGGCCGAGGACGGGGACGCGCAGGCCCAGGCCATCGTGAAGGACTGCCCGCGGGCCGCGGCCGAGATGGGGCGCTGAGCCAGCAAGCGCCCGGCGCGGGGTGAAGCCCGCGGGGGATGGAAAACCGGCCCGGGTGTCCTTACCTCCGATGCAGGAGGCCACGCTATGGCAGTGAGGACCCGGGAAGCAGGCATCAAGAACAAGCGGCGGGTGACGAGCGCGGACGAGGCGCAGCCCAACCGTCAGGCGCAGGGACTGGGCAAGGGGAAGAAGACCGTGCCCCGCGACCAGGCCGCGGCCCTGCGGCGTCAGAAGCTCATGCGCAAGGCCACCCCTGGCCCGGCCATGACGGAGCCCGTGGGACTCGGGCCCGCCACCACCGAGGTGCGGCCCGGCAAGAGGACCGTCACCCGGCGCAAGACGAAGCGCGGCACCGCCTCGTAGCGCCCCCGCGGCATCCAACAACCCATACCCGACAGATGGACCGGCCCCCCTGGTCATTCCGGCCGGTCATCCCTACCTACATGTGGGGGGAGAACCCATGCCAGAGAAGACCAAGCAGCTGCGCGCCAAGCGCGCCAAGGCCAAGGGCACGACCATGACGGTGATGGCCTCGGACACCGGCGCCGTTCCCGCCGGCAAGAGCGCCCACGCCCTCAAGAAGAGCGGCAGCATCGTCGGCCGCACCCGCACCACCGAGCGCTCCGTCAGCCGGCGCCGTCCTCCCGGCGAGGGCAAGACGGCCCAGAGCCTCAAGCTGCCCCTGCCGGAGACGGGCAGCACCACCTCGCGCCGCAAGACGATTCCGGACGAGGCCGCCGCCCAGTACCGCCACGGGCCCCACCGCAAGACGGTGCCCACCGAGGCCGCCGCCGCCTACCGCCGCGAGGAGCGTCCGAAAAAGCCTCGCAACGAGGCCAAGCAGCGCCAGGAGACGCGCAGCAAGCGCGGCTCGCCCGTGCAGGGCCGCAAGAAGGCCCCGAGCGAGATGGACATCACCCACCGCGGCGGCCCGCGCAAGCGCGCGCGCCTCCACGGCGGCTGAGCGCTCCGGCTCCTCCTGACGGGCCTCCCCGGCGCGAGCGCGTGGCGCACAGCAAGGCCCACGCGCTCACGCCCCACACCCACGGGCCCGTGCCCGGCGTCCCCGCGCAACCACTCGCCTCCTCGGGGAGCGGTGCCGGGGGTGTCTGGGCACAGGGCGTGAAGCAGCGGCATGCGTCCTCGCCCTCGGGCTCCAGGCGCGCGCACACGCTGCCCGCTCCGCATTGCGCGTCCTCGGCGCACACGGCGCCGTAGTCCCCTTCCTGCAACGCGGGCTGGAGGCAACGCGCCTCGCCGCCCTCGGCCACGGACTCGCATGCGAGTCCCGCTGGGCACTGCGCATCGCTCGTGCACGCGGCGGTGCAGAGGGACTCGAGGGGCAGCACCGGGCCCCGCGGCTCCGCGGGCTCGGCGAGGAACGGGTGGATGAAGTCCTCGAGCAGCGCGTCCACCCGGACGTTGAAGGCCTCCGTCCGGCAGGCCACGTCGCCGCTCGCGGTGACACCCACCAGCACCTCGCGCCCCTCCACGCCCCGCACCAGCACCGGCCCCCCGCTGTCGCCCACGCAGCTCATCGCTGGCGAGGGCCCCGCACGGAAGGCGGCCGCCTCCACCTCCGTCAGCACCAGACTCCCCTGGCGCCGCTGGCCCGCGGGCGTGCTCGCGTCCTTCGTGTCGCCAAAGCCCACCACGCGCGCGGCCTGGCCCGGCTCCAGTGAGGTCTTCCCGGGCTCGGGGAGGGGGAGCGGGGACACGTCCACCGGCTTCGACAGCCGCAGCAGCGCCGCGTCCCAGGCGTGCGTCGTCCGGTCGTAACCCGGGTGCCGCACCGCTCGCGCCACACGCATGAAGCGGCCCTCGGGCTCGGGCTCCGGCAACAGCCGCGCGCCGAGGAAGACTTCGTACGCGCCATCCGTGCCGAAGATCTCCAGGCAGTGCGCCGCCGTCAGCACCACGTCCGGTGCGATCAGCGACCCCGTGCACAGCAGCGTCAGCGGCTCGCCCGTGCAACGCGCCCGCCGCGCCAGCAGCGCCACCACGGCCGCGTCCTCCCGGGCCTCGGTGCCGGAAACCACCGTGTCCGTCCGGGTCGTGGAAGGCAGGGGCGTGGACGGGGCCGGGGCACAGGCGCTCAGCGTCCACAGCGCGAGGAACACCTGTACAACAGGGGTGCGCGGACCCACTGCGCGATCACAACCTGAGTTCATCCGATACCCTCACCCCGTCCCTCTCCCGAGGGGAGAGGGGAAATGAACTCACGCGGGGGAAGTGGGCTCGCGCGGAGAAGTGGGCTCGCGCGGGGAAGTGAGCTCGCGCGGGGAAGTGAGCTCGCGCGGGGAAGTGGGCTCGCGCGGGGGAAGTGGGCTCACGGGCTACGGCTACTGAGCCGCCCGCTCCTGGCTCGCCTGCCCCGCCAGGGCCGCCGTCTCCTCGTTCAGCTTCGTCAGCCTCGCCCGGTGACGCGACAGCTGCACCTCCAGCCGCTTCGCCTCCTCCTTGTCCCCATTCGCCTCCGCCACCGCCCTCTCCTCCTCCAGCCGCTCCACGTCCCGCTCCATCAGCTCCGTGATGCGCACCAGCTTCCCGTGCTTCCACTCCGCCGTCTGCGGCAGCTCCGGCTTGATGGGATCGTTCTGCTGGGGCGGCGCGTTCTCCACCTCCGGTTCCGGCACCTCGTCCCCGGGGCCGGTCGGCACCACCGTCGCCCCACGCCCCTCCGAGGACACCACCGCCCGCGGCTCGGACTTCACCAGCGCGGACGGCTGCCCCCTCACGGCGGCCGGAGAGGATTCGGACGCGGCCGTCGAGGCCGGGGACGCCGTCATGGACGGAGCCGTCGCGGCCGGAGCCGTGGCCTCGGGCCCGGTGAGCAGGAAGCGCAACACCAGCGCGGCGCCCAACAGCAGCGCCGCGCCAAGAGGGAGAAGGAAACGGGACCGGTTGTTCATCGCTCGTCCATTATAGGCGCAGCTTCCAGCCTTCCGGATGCTGCTCCACGCGCAGCAACATCGGTTGCTCGCGCACCTGCCCATCCCGCGCCACCCGCGCGCGCACCACCACCGCGCTCGAGTCCCGCCCGTCCACCTTCGCGTCCAGCACCTCCACCAGGGAGACGCCGTGCTCGTTCAGCTCCTCCACGGTCGCCTGGCAGGTGTCGCCCTCCTTGCCGGTCAGCAAGGGAGCGAGCACCGCGCAGTCGCCCGAGGGCAGCGCCTCGAAGAAGCGCTGCACCGTGGCCCGCGCGGCCTCGGTCTTCCGGGACTCCGAGTTACAGCCGAGGGCGGCCACCAGGCCCAGCCACAGCGCCGCGCGCGGCACCGCCCTCCTGTTCAGCCAGCGCATCATCAGTAGCAGTTGCCGGCGAACATCTCGTCGTCGCTGGCCGAGGTGAACTGGTCGTCGCAGTAGGCGCTCGCCAGCGCGTGGCCGTTGCGCACGCAGCCGTCGTGGTTGGTGGCGTCCAGCGTGTACTGGGTGTCACCACCGCAGCCACCACCGCAGCGGCCGAAGCAGATGCCGATCACCTTCGGGCGGCTCCAGTGGTCCGGCTCGCCGCACACGAAGGCGCCGTTGCTCATGTAGTACTCGTCGCCGCTGCACGAGAAGTGGTCACCGAGCTGGGCGATCTGCTGGTTGCCCGTGTAGTCGAAGCCGCCGTGCTGGCAGTCGTGCTTGGCGTACGAGTACCAGTTGTAATAGCCGTTGCAGGTGCCCGTCCAGGAGCCGTTGCACTTGGCGTAGCTGCACAGCATGGTGTAGCCACGGCCCTCCTCGCCCATCACCGTGCGCTGCAACTCCACGGAGGAGGGGTGCTGCGACCAGAGGCTCACCGCGCGCCGCAGGAACTTGGCCTCGGGCGCCGCCGCGTCACCCGCGGGCAGCTGCGCGTTGAGCGCCGCGTACAGGCCCGACAGCACCTCGCGGTCCCCGTCCAGCATCTGCGTGTCCTGGCCCGTCTCCTCGCCAAAGCCGTCCAGCGACATCACGCCGTTGGCCGTGTCCACCAGGCCCGTCAGCGTCATGCCGTTCTGCCGCACCTCAATCCGGTAGACGCCCTCCTCCACCTGCTTGGAGGAGAATTGGGCCTCGGTGCCCGCCTGCGCGAAGCGGCCCGACACGGCGCCGGACGCCTGCTTCAGCTCCAGGCCGTCCACGGCCTGCGCCGCACCGTCCGTGCGCGCGCCACCACCACAGCCCAACAGCATCACTGCCGCGACTGCACCCAAAACCTTACGCATAAGCTCGCATCCTTCCTGCTCCGGGGCTTTCCGGTTCCGCAGAAAATGAGAGAATAACGCGCTTAACGGATTTGTTGAATTCCATCAAGTCGGCGCGCGTCAACCGCGCGGGCCGGCGGGGTGGAAGAGGGGCAGTGCTCCCGCGGCGCGCACGAGGCCCTGCGCGTCCTCGGGGAGGGACTCGTGGGCGCCAAGGGCGAGCACGCCCCCGGGCACCAGCCGCTCCAACAGCCGCGCCAGCACCTCGCGCTGCACCGGCCGGGCGAAGTAGGTGAAGGCCACGTTGCGGCAGAGCACCAGGTGGAAGGGGCCCTCGGGCATGCCCTGGCGCAAGTCCTCGCAGCGGAAGTCGAGCCCCTCGCGGTACTCGGGCCGCAGGCACAGCTCGCCGCCCTGGGAGGAGAAGGCCTCGTCCACCCAACCCGCGGGCAGCTCGCGCAGCGTGGCGCGCCGGTAGCAGCCGCGGCGGGCCCGCTCCAGCAGCGAGGCGTCCGCGTCGGTGGCCACCAGCTCCAGGCGGAAGTCCGGGAAGCGCGGCCGCAGGCCCAGCCGGAAGAGCACGGCCACGCTGTAGGGCTCCTCCCCCGAGGCACACCCCGCGCTCCACACGCGCAAGGTGGACTCGCCCCGGGCTCGTGCGGCCTCCAATATCTGGGGCAGCAACGGCTCCCGCAGCGCGTCGAAGACGCCCTGGTCCCGGTAGAAGCGCGAGATGGTGACGCGGCACAGCGCATCCAGCACGGCGCGCTCGGCCGGGTCCGCCTCCAGCCGCGCGAGGTAGGCGGCCAGCCCCGGCACGCCGAGCGCCTTCATCCTCCGGCCCACGCGCTTGCACACCTGCCCGCGCACGCGCCGGAAGCCCTCGTAGCGCAGTTGCAAGTGCGACGCGGCCCACCGCAGCAACTCCAGACACTCGGCATCCGTCACGCGGCACCTCCGCTGGGAAACTCCCGCCATTTCACCACTGGCGCTCCTGGCCCCATACACGGCGCCACCGCATGAAGCAGGCAGGGGCGCAGCTTCTCAAAAACTGGAAGCCTCTCGGTGCACAGCGTTGTTGAAGGCCCGACGGGCGCTATGTCCTCTCGGACAAGAGGCTCGAACCGGCGACCGTCTTCACCGTTGAGACCTCGGCGGGCAACCCCCACCTTGGCCCTACGAGCGCCGGCATCGACCGGCAGGAGGCAGTCATGGCCGGAGAGATGAAGCGAGCCTACCCCCAGTCCGTCCTCTTGCTCGTGATGGCCGTGCTCGCGGGCTGCGGACCCGGCGAGGAGCTGCTGGCCGAGGACCTCGCGCAACAGGAGCTGGCGGCGCGGACCGTACCGCGGCGCCGTGACACCGGAGGCCAGACGCAGTGGGTGCACACGGTGCGCAGCGCGACGGACACCGATGCGCCCGTGGCCGTCGTGCACGACTCGCGGGGCAACCTCCTCACCCTGGGCAACCACCGCACGCCCGTCGACGCCGGAGAGGGCCCCCTCGGCTCGTCCTCGGGCGCCTCCGTGCTGGTCCTCTCCAAGTACTCGATGCAGGGCAGGCTGCTGTGGACGCGGTTGCTCGTGGCGCCCGCGGGCACGGGCACCCCGTACGTGCGGGGCCTGGCCCTCGCGGTGGAGCCCTACGACAGCGTGGTCCTCACGGGCGTGCAGAGCGGAGGGCTGGAGCTCGGCGGGCGCGTGCTGCCGGCCGGAGCCTTCCTGGCGCGGGTGGATGGGAATGGAGAGCCGCTCTGGGCGCGCGCCCTGCCCACCACCGCCACGGAGCTGGCCGTCAACACGCGGGGCCACATCACCACCGCGGGCACGCTGACGGGCCGGGTGGACTTCGGCAACGGCCCCGTCACCGGCGCCAGCAATCCATACCTCGTGCAGTACGACGCCCAGGGCACGCTGCGCTGGGTGTTCGTCGACTCCGCGCGCGGCGTGTCGATGGACCTCGCACAGGATGACGCGGGAGAGCTGTACCTGGCCGGTGGCCGCTTCGTCCCGCCCTCCCCGCTCCTCACGCCCTTCCTCTCGCGGCTCACCTCCGAGGGCACGCCCCAGTGGACGCGGCAGCTCGAGGGCGCCACGGGCGTGGCCATGAGCGTGGCGGCGCACGGGGGCGTGGTGGCGGTGTCTGGCTATTTCACGGGGAAGATCGTCTTCCGCGGACAGGAGCTGGCCGCGCCCACGAGCCGAGGCTTCGCGCTCGCCTACGGGAAGGAGGGAGACGCGCAGTGGGGCTCGCTGCTCGGCAGCACGTGGGGCCTGCTGGAGATGGACCAGGGCTCGGGCGTGGTGGTGGCGGGCCGCTACACGGGAGGCGAGGACTTCGGCCTCGGCCTGGGCACGCTGGAGGGCTATCCGGGGGCGACCAACGTGTACGTGCTGCGGCTCCAGCGCTCCACGGGCAAGCTGCAGTGGAGCCAGACGTACCCGTCCGCCCAGGCGCTGCCGGTGGACCTGTCCGTGTCGAGCTATGGCGAGAGCGCGCTCACCGGCACCTTCCGGGCGCCGGTGGACTTCGGCACCGGCCCGCTGAGCCCCGCGCCGGGCGCCAACGCCTTCGTGTTCCAGCTGGCGCGCTGAGGCAGGAGCCGAGGTCAGTCGAGGAACCGGCGCTCCCAGCGGCGCCTGTCCTCGGGAGAGAAGTCCTTGTCGTACAGGGGCCCTTCGTAATGCCAGGGCTCCAGCACGCGAGCCAGCTCACGGTAGGCGGGGAGCGTGCGGCCCTGCTCGGTGTCGCCCGCCTCCGGCCATTCGCCGAGCGTCACCACCGCCCGTCCTCCGTCCAGGTCCTGCACCGTGGTTCCCGGCGAGTGCAGCCGCGCGCGCAAGGCGTCCACGCCGCCCAGCTCTCCCAACACCGGCTGGCCCAGGAACGTGAGCCACGAGGGGCCTCGCACCCGCGTGCCGATGTTGTACGCGAAGGACTCCACATCGGGGATGTCCATGCCCGGGTAGCGGAAGCACCGCTCACGAATCTCCTCGCCGAGCGGACCCAGGAAGGCCAGCCCCCCATTGCCGGAGCAGAAGGGCAGCGGGGCGGCCACTTCCAACGCCAGTGCGCGCACCCGCTCCGGGCCGTGCTCCTCCAGGTACTCCGTGGAGAGCCAGAACGAGGCTACACACGCCTCCTTGTCCGAGCCTCTCCACTCGGGGTCATCGATGCGCGCGTTGCCGTAGTACTCGAAATGGTATCTCTGCGGCCCGCTTGCCCTGGCATCTACCAGGATGACTCGAGGCCAGCGCATCTCCAGCAGCTTGCACCGGTTGAGCGCCCAACCCTCCGCATCGAGTTCCTGACCATCTCCCTCGTCGTCCACGTAGAAGCCGAGATTCTCCGCGCCTACCGCGTTCACGTAGGTGTCCATCGAGCGCATCACGGCCCGCGCCATCTCCGTGTGCGGCCGGCGCATGTAGAAATCCAGCCGCAAACCATCGGTCACCGAGTAGCCGCCGAACCTCGCGCGCAGGCGGATCCTCGGATAGCGCTCACTCACCAGAACACTCCTTTCCGAGGACCGATGGGGTGGACCTCGGGGCCAAATGCATCCTTGTATATACTCCCCTGCGACCGGCCCGCGTACCGATGTCCCGGAGGGTATGTTCTCCACCCGGGTTCCTGGTCGAAGTTCACACAGCGGAACTTGAAGTCATAGACAGCCAGCACCTGGAGCGGGTCTCCCGTATGGATGACCACATCCGGCTCCAGCGTCCCCTTCAATTCCTCGCCCCCTTGCCGCAGCAGTTTCGCCAGTTCCTCGGGGCTGATGAGGGACTTCTCCTTCGTCTCCCGGTTGAACCGGTAGCGCTGCTTGAGGCTGAACCGCAGGCCTCGCTCACCCAGCTTCGCCTGCGCACACGCCAGCGCCACCTCGTGCATCTCCAGCCCCAACCGGATGGCCCACGTCACGCTCCGGCCCTGTGCGTCCACCGTCATGGCCTTGCACTCGGCCGCCTTGGGGACCAACCCCTCGAAGGTCCCCCTGAGTCGCGACAACACCTCCGTGCGCGCCTTGTCCGCGCATTCCTCCATCTCCTCCTTGATGGAGGTCTTCATCTCGGGAGTCAGCGCGTGGCCCACCGCGGCGGCGGATGCCACGGCCGCCCCCACCGTCTGCACCGGCCCGGTGGCCACCTCGCTTCCACTCGCGGTGGCGCAAAGGAGCGGATTCTTCAGACAGCCGGCCCGCAGTGAATCCAACGCATAGCTGCGCGGGGCCCCACGGCCGGGCGTGCTCACACAAGCCCCGAGTAGCAAGCAGCCCGCGAGCACTCCTCCCCAACGGCGCATGAAACGGTGCGGCATGTCTTCTCCCTTCGCGGTGCCCATCATGTCGCAGCACCAGCAACCAGGGACCACATCCTGCTGGCGAAGGCTGTGAACGCGCACGCCCCACGGTGACGCAAGCGGCGACCCGCGAGAGGCACTTCGCTTCCGTCACCGTCCACTCTCTTGCCCAGGCATCCGATGGGTTCCCGACACCGCCCCGTCCCTCCCACAGGGGCGGTGATGCGGAGCCCGACGGGGAGAGGGGTTGGTGGCGAAATTGCTCAGGACCTCCGTCGGGAAAGGAGGTCCGACGTGTACGATGGGGTCCCACGCGGCTGGCGCAAGACATGGGCGGGCGCGGCCTGTGCGCTGCTGCTCGCCGGATGTACGAGCAACGAGCTACCGAAAGCGAAGGTATTGCCCCCGGCGCCCGCGCAATCCCAGACGGGGCCCACCGGCAGCACCCCGGCCTGCCTGGCCCCGAGGGACCCGGGCCGCATCACCCTGCACCAGCTCAACCGCGCCGAGTACGACAACACGGTGCGCGACCTGCTGGGAGACACCAACGTCAAGGACGGAGTGGAGCTGCGCGCCCTGCTCGATGCGGACCCGGCGTTGGAGCGCTGCATCACCCAGCACCTGCTCGTCTACGGGCTGGGGCGAGGGCCGATGAACGCGGACGCCTGCACGCTGGAGGACATCGCGAGCAATGCGGGTGAGCGCGGGGGCCGGCTATCGGACCTCATCCTCTCCCTCATCCGGAGCGAGGCCTTCACCCACCGCCGCGGGGAGCCGGGGAGCTCGGACGTGGAGGGCTCGCGATGAAGAACATCCGGCTGTCCCGGCGGACGTTGCTCCGAGGCCTGGGAGCGCTGATGGCGCTGCCGGTGCTGGAGCAGATGGAGCCCCGGGTGGCCCGGGCGGCCGAGCCCGGAAGTGCTCCCCGCCGCCTGGCCGTCTTCTACGTGCCCTGCGGCCTCTACATGCCGAACTTCACGCCCCGGGGCAGCGGGCGCGGCTGGACGCTGTCGCCCACGCTGCAACCCCTGGCACCGGTGAAGGATGACGTGCTGGTGCTCTCCGGGCTGTCGCACGAGCCCGGACGGCCGGACGAGTTCGGCCACCACGCGGCGGGCACGGGCGCCTTCCTCTCCTGCGTGAAGGTGGTCAAGACGGACAGGCAGGACGGCGTCCGCGCGGGCGTCTCCATGGACCAGGTGGCCGCCAAGGCGCTGCGGCCCCACACGCGGCTGCCCTCGCTGGAGTTGGGCAACGACGGAGGAGATGGAACGGGCTCCTGTGACGCCAACTTCAGCTGCGCCTACGCGCGCAACATCTCCTGGGCGGGGCCCACCAGCCCCCGGGCGAAGGAGACGAACCCGCAGGCGGTGTTCGACCGGCTCTTCGCGGGCTTCGACCCGGACGCGACGCGGGCGCAGATAGAGCGGCGCAAGGCCTACGAGCAGAGCATCCTGGACTTCGTGAGCGAGGACGCGCGGGCGCTGAAGCAGCGGCTGGGGGCGAGGGACCAGCGCAAGCTGGACGAGTACTTCACCAGCGTGCGCGAGCTGGAGCTGCGCGTGGCGGCGCTCGACCAGCAGGCCCCCACGTGCTCGAAGGGACCGAGGCCCGAGCGGACGGAGGACGTGCGCGAGAAGACGAAGGTGATGTGCGACCTGATGGTGCTCGCCTTCCAGTGCGACCTGACACGGGTGGCGACCTTCATGCTCGGCAACGCGCGCAGCGACCGGGTGTATGACTTCCTCGGGCTGACGAGCGGGCACCACACGTACTCGCACCACCAGAACAACGCGGAGAACCACGCGGCGCTCGCGAAGATAGACCGGTGGGAGCTGGAGCAGTTCAGCTACCTGCTGCAGCGGATGAAGTCCGTCCAGGAGGGCGAGGCGACGCTGCTGGACAACGCGCTGGTGTACTTCGGCAGCGAGGTGGCGGATGGCAACTCGCACGGGCACACGGACATGCCGGTGGTGCTCGCGGGGCGCGGCGGGGGCGCGGTGACGCCAGGACGGCACGTGCGCTACGGCGGGCAGCCCATCGCCAACCTGTTCATCTCCATGCTGGACTCGGTGGGGGTGGACGTGAGCCGCTTCGGGGACGATGGCACGGGCCCCCTCTCCCAGTTGAAGGAGTGAGCGCTGAACATCCCGGCCCCCGTTTGTCAGGTGATGGCCGTTGCGGGCGCGAGGCGTTAGACCCTCCGTGCGTGTCTGGTGTTGGCTTCCCCGAGCGACAGGGGGGATGCCATGCCACGCCGCCAGATGGTGGTCCCGGGAACGGGAGGAGTGCTCTACGAGAGCGCCGGGGGCGCGCGGACCGCGACCATCTTCGAGCTCCTCACCCAGGCCGGTGCCGCGCAGACGCTCCGTTGCAAGTACGCGGCGGATCCGGAGTCCCTCGAGCCGCTCGACAACGTGCTCGTCGCCCGCGGGTACATGACGCTCGCGTATGAGCCGTTCGGGCACGCGTTCCCCAAGTGGGACTTCTTCGATTACGACTGGCGGCTCGACATCCGCTACAGCGGCAAGCGCCTCGCCGAGCAGCTCCAGGCCGAGGCGGCGCGGGGGGACCGCTGGCGGCTCGTGGCGCACTCGCAGGGAGGGCTCGTGGTCATGGCGGCGGCCCGGTTCCTCGGCGCCGAGGAGCTGGCGCGGCTCGTCCAGGGCGTGAGTTTCGTGGGCGTGCCCTTCTTCGGCACCGTGAACGCGCTGATCGCCCTGCTGCAGGGCACCCTCTTCAAGGAATCCATCCCGAAGGACGTGGTGCGCACCTGGCCCGCCATCTACCAGATGCTGCCGCGCTGGAGCATCACCAAGGGCAACCCCAACCGCCCGGATCTGCTCCTGGAATCCACCTGGATGAACGCCGGGCTCCTGCCCGCGCCCGGTACGCCCGTGGACCTCTCGCAGCACATCGACGCGGGAATGCTCGAGCGGGCCCGGGCCCTGTACCAGGCCACCTCGTCCGGCTACTTCGAGCCCCTGCGCAAGCTCGACTTCATCCGCATCATCCAGGGCAACAACATCGACACGCCCTTCCGGCTCCCGAACTTCCCGAGCACCGAGGAGGTCATCTTCGTGGGCGGCGACAGCCTCGTCCCGGACCAGTTCACCCGCGACCGGTTGCCCTCGTGGGTGCAGGACGAGGCCACCATCCGCCGTCTCCCCGCGGGGGAACACTCGCGGCTCTGCAGTGACTCCCTCGTCTTCGAGCTCTGCCTCTGATGCGCGCCACTCCGCTCCCACTGCTCACCGTCCTCCTGCTCGCGCTGGCTCCGGCCGCCGCCCAGACTCCACCGGCCACCCCGCCCGCCGCCGCCGACACCGACAAGGATGGCGTCCCGGATCTGCCCCCAGGCCAGTTGGAGGCGCCCCCCTGCAATCCCGAGCGGATGCAGGCGTGCGCCGACAACTGCCCGTTCAACAAGAATCCCGGCCAGGAGGACAGTGACGGGGATGGGGCCGGAGACAGCTGCGACCTCTGTCCGCTCGTGCCCGTGCAGGATGGCGAGCATGAGGATGCGGACGACGATGGTGTGGGCGATGAGTGCGACACCTGCCGTCAGCCCAATCCGCGGGATGAGAACGGCAATCAGGCCCTCTGTCCCCCCGAGGAGGAGCCCCACTCGGCGTGGAAGGATCCCAATCCCCTCGGCCGGCGGTTGCAGTTCTTCATCCGCCCGCTGGCCCTGGGGTACCGGTACCGCGGGGACTGGGTCGGCTCGACGGGGCTCGGACTGCACCTGGGGGGCTCGCTGGGCGAGTGGCGCTTCGACGAGAAGGGCACGGCCCTGAGGGTGCCCTCCTGGTACTGGTCCGCCGGGGTGTATGGCGATGCAGCGAACCTCTTCGCGGCCGAGCACCTCGGCCCCTATGCGGCGCTCGACTTCCGGCCGATGAACTGGGCGCCCTACGCACGCTCGTGGGCCAAGGAGTTCAAGTTCGGCATCGGCGCGCATCTGCTCTGGTCCAAGCGCCTGGAAGGCGCCGAGAACCGTCCGCTCCACCTGGGCGTGGGGCCCCGGGTGGGCTTCCTCGACATCCTCTCGGTGATGCCCTTCGCCCAGTTCGACCTCGCCAACGGCCGCGCCTTCTCCTGGGGCGGCATGCTGGTGTTCGACTTCAAGGTGCTCCAGGACCTGGGCGTGCCGCTGGCGAAGTGAGCCTCACCGGCCCTAGAAGATGGTCGTCACGGGCTGGGTGGGGCAATAGCAGGCGCTGATGTAGATCTGCCCGGTGGGGCATTTGTAGACCGTCTTGGGCTCCGTGAAACAGATCGGATAGGTGAGAGGCGGCCGTCCACCCACGACACCGTCCAGCTCCGACTCATCCACCTCGTTGAGGGGTATTCCCGAGGGAGACTCGGGAATGGCGGCACGCTGCTCGGGGGAAAGACTGGCGCGGTACACCGGATCCTTCCAGGCCCGGATGATCATCTCCTTGTTCATGGCACTCGCTCCTGGGTTGGGGGTCTGGCTCAATCCCAGACATCCAGATGGAGGCCACGCGTACGGCACGTGAGCACGTGAGTGCCGATGCTCGACCGGGGAGTGGAGATGCACGGGATGGCCCCCGTGACATCCCTGGCGAGCGGGTTCCACCTCTAGGAAAGGAGCCTTCCATGACCCAGACATCGGAGACCTCGAGCCAGGGCGTGACCGCCCGCCTCATCCACGCCAATCATTTCGTGTTACGCACCCGGGACATCCAGGTCAGCTTCCTGGGCACCAGCCTCACCGGCGAGCCACTCTTCTATTACAAGGATCGGACGCGGGCCGTGAGCGCCCGGGGAAGAGAGCTGCACCTGCATGACACGGAGCTCGGCACGCTGGTGACCCTCACACTCACGCAAGGCTCCGACGGGGAGGCCTCGCTTTATTTCACCCTCGTGCTCCCGCGGGTCGACATCCTCCAGGGCAGTGAGGCGCCCGTCTCCACGGTGGGTATCTACACCCGCAGCCACGAGCACCCCCGCCCCCACCCCTTCGGTGACCAGCTCCAGACGTACAACCTGGTGTGGCTGCGAGGCCAGGCGGGCTTCATCATCTCCTGAGCCGGACACGTCCAGCGTCCTCCCGCTCACGCGCCGGCCCGCCTGCCGGATGCCTCCACCACGCGCCCGCGCCCCAAGCCAGAGCGGCCCCGTGGATGTCGCACGAGGTGGGCAGGCATGCGACCCTTCGGCACAAGGGCACGGAATCATTCGGGGATGTCGCGAAAAAGCGTCATCCCGCGACGCAACCGCGAGGCCCCCCATCCGATAATGAGAAAGTGCGACTGCCCTCGGACGCGCTTTCCGCGCTCCCCGGCCCGCAGTCCGCCTTCGAGGATCAGACGAAATGAGCATCAAGCGCGCGGATGGTGGCGGAGTCTCCACGGCCATTCAGGCTCAGGCGGATGCGGCCCGGCAGGCGGCGGCCGAAGCGGCGCGTCAGGCGGCCCAGGCGGCGGCGCGCGAGGCGGCGGCCCAGGCGGCACGCGAGGCGGCGGCCCAGGCGGCGCGCACGGCGTCGCAGCAGTCGAGCTTCGAGACGAAGGCGGCCCGCAACACCGTGAAGCTGGATGGGCAGACGGCCGCCCCGGCCTCCTCGCTCTTCACGGAGAACACCCGGGACGGCAGCGTCAACTGCCTGGACCAGGCCGCGGACTTCATCTCCAAGAGCACGCCCCAGCTGCAGGCCCGCTCGGAGCTGGTCTTCCTGCAGGACCAGCGCGCGGGCCAGGAGGGGCAGACGGGCCACGTGGTGGTGCGCCAGGGTGAGCGGGTGCTCGACCCGAGCAGCGGCAAGAGCTACGAGGACATGCAGGCGTACCTGCGCGAGCAGCCCCAGTACCGCGAGGTGGGCACGATGCCCGGCACCACCGCCGCCAAGGTGTTCGCCACCGAGCCGGGCTCGCCCGAGCGCGCCAAGGCGCTGGCCGCGGCCAACGTGCCGCCCGCGCTGCAGCGGATGATGGTGGCCGACCAGCCGCCGAGCGTCCCCAACAACCTGCCCAACCCGGCCAACCCCCAGGACTACAACGTCGCCACCGACAGCGCCCAGGTGGGCCCCGTCACGGTGAACTACCCGGACCAGCCCGGGCCGGTGCAGGTGAATTTCAGCTCCTCGCTCGAGAGCGAGGTGAAGCGCGAGGACGGCTTCGTCACCGTCACCATGAACGCGGAGACGTCCGTGTCCGCCACGGGCGAGCTGGAGCTCAAGGCCGTGACGGTGGGCGGGGGCGTCTCCGCCGGCAATCAGATGGAGTACGAGGTGCGGATGTCGGAGGCGGACTTCGAGCGCATGCGGCGCGGCGAGATTCCTCCGCCCCACCCGCTCGACCCGAACACGCTGCCGGATGGCGGCTCGGTGCGCCTCGAGCAGTCGCAGTTCACGGGCACCTCCATGGAGGTGGGCATCTCCTACCACGCGGCCGAGCTGGGCATGTCCAGCGACATCCGCGAGGGCGAGGGGATGATGATCGAGATGAGCCGCACGGGGAACAGCGTGCAGGTGACGGCGGGCCCCAAGCAGTTCATCGAGAACGAGGGGAAGATCAGCGTGGGCGTGGGCCCCGTCTCGGTGTCCGGCGGCCGCACCGACACCCTCACCAACTACCAACTGCGCACGGCCACGTTCGACCTGTCCAACCCCCAGGGCCAGCAGGCCTACGACACCTTCCGCCAGAGCGGCCGGCTGCCGGAGCGGGACGGTGCGGGGGTGAGCAACGCCCTGCGCCTGGAGCGGGTGAAGTACGAGTCGCAGACCGAGTTCGGGCTGGAGCTCGGGCCCATCGAGCTGAGCGCCGAGGGCGCCGCGAACACCGGCGACATGCTCATCACCCACCACCCGGACGGGACGACGACGCGCTCGCTGGACCTGGTGTACGGGGGAGATCACCCGGACCTCAACATCTCGCAGCGCTTCGACCAGAGCGGCAAGCTCATCCCGGGCAGCGAGAGCTACACGTACAAGTTCGACACGGATGATGCGAACTTCCGCGAGATCCTGGTGTACGCCTACACCGGTGACGAGGCCAAGGCCAAGGCCGCGCGTGACAGCGATGAGCCCATCACCCTGACCATGAGCCGGGAGCAGATGCAGCAGCTGCAGGCGCGGGCCAACGAGCAGTTCATGGGCCACATGGGTCTGGGTGGCCTGTTGTCCGACTACGACGGCAAGCCCCTCGATCCCACCATGGCGGCGAGCATCCTGGCCAGCTCGCCCGCCTACAACGAGTACCGTCTGGCCGAGTCGTTGTTCGGCCTCTCGGACGGCGGAAACAACCCGCCGCCCGGCGAGCTCCAGTTCGGTAACTGAGCCCCGTGCGTCCAGCGTTGCTGGTCCTGATGTCTGGGTTGGTTTCCTGCAGGGCGGCCACGGGTTCCCATGTTCCGGAACCCGCGCCGCCCCAGGCGGCCTGTCCCTCGCAGGACTTCGGCACCTTCCTGACGGCGTTCGCGAACGATGCGAGCGTTCAGGAGGCCTTCACCGTCCGGCCGCTGCGAATCGATTCCATCGATGCCGCGGCCGAGCCGGAGCCGAAGCGCGTCACCCGGAGGGTGGACGGCGCCGAGCTGCGGTTCCCGCTCCTGCCGAGCCTCCAACGGCAGCAGCAGGACGGCCTGACGATGCGCTGGGCTCCGGACGGCGACGACAAGGCCGAAGTCTTCCTCAGCAAGCCCGATACGGACTACCAGACATCGTTCTTCTTCATCCGGAAGGGCTGCTGGCTGCTCGAGTGGATCCAAGACGACTCACTTTGAGTGCGTCCGCGGAATGGACGCGAGTGAAGTGTATGGACTATCGTCTGTGCACGTCCCAGGCAGGGGCGCACGTCCGGAGGAGTCTGAGATGAAGAAGAATCTGATCGCCGCGAGCGTTTTTGTGTTCGGTCTGTTCGTGGGGGGCGCGTCCGCCTTCGCCTCCAGCCCCACCACGGGAGGCAACACCCCCAGCATCACGCCGGAGATGGCGGCGTGCATCAGCGCCTGTGAGGCCGCCGGCGGAACCCGCACCGCCTGTTGGAACTGCTGCGTGCAGAATATCTGCCCGGTTGCGGATCTCTGACCAGCCGCCAGTAGACCCCGCCGCCACCCATCTACCCGGTTTGATTCAGGATTCTCCGGGTGGCGGCCGTGGGCGTGGGTGGATTCCAAGAGCCTGGGAAATTCGGGCGCAACTCCGCGGAGGGCGCTTCGATAATTGTTCCAGGAGATCTTCATGTCCACCTACCGCATCCGCCAGGGCGACACCCTCTCGGCCCTCGCCTCCCGTTTCAAGACCAGCGTCTCGGAGTTGGCTCGCGTCAACAAGATCGCCAACCCGAACTTGATCTACGCGGGAAAGACGCTGCGCATCCCTGGCCACGCCCGGAATGACAGCTTCGAGCCCACCCGGGGCGGTACCCGCGGTGGCGGCACGAAGGCGTCCGGTGGCTCGGGCCGCAGCGGCGGCACCAGCGGCGGCGGGCATGTCCAGGGGAGCGGTGGCGCCGGGAAGCCGGGCCAGGTGACTCCCGCGATGCGCAAGCTCGCGAGCGCCGGCCGCGCGGCCGCGATGAGCATCGGCGGCTACAACAGCCAGGGCCTGTGCGCCACCGGCGTGAGCAAGGCCATCCAGAATGCCTTCGGCTTCAAGGTCTGGGGCAATGGCAACCAGATCGACAACAACCTGCCGCGTGACAAGTTCAAGCAGGTCAACATGTCGCTCGAGGAGGCGCTGAAGATTCCGGGCCTCGTGCTCACCTGGGAGAAGACCTCGTCGCGCCTGGGCAGCATCTACGGCCACACCGCCATCACCACCGGGGACGGCCGCTCGTCCGTGAGCGACTTCATCGAGCGCAACACGCTCGGCGCCGGTGGCCGCAGCGGCTTCAAGGTCTTCATGCCGACGATCTAGCGTCCGCCCTATGGTGGAGCACCGTCGCTATCAACGCCTCCGGGGCTGTCGGCCGGGGGCGTTGTCGTGTCCGCCCCCGGAACAGGATAGGGTTTGATGCTGGAGCACGCTCCAGGTCACCGAGGGGGAAAGCCATCTTGAACAGTCCAGCAGCCTGGTCCTTCAATTCCGCGGGAAAACCCGCTTCACAGCCGCAGGGGCCGGATCCGCTCGCGGATACAGGCCCCGAGCGCGAGGAGCATCAGGTCCAGCCTCCCCCGCTGCGCGCATACAGCGGCTCCCTGTCCCTGCTCATCCTGGGCCTCTCGAGCCTCGGCTGCGCCATCGCCGCGTTGCTGGGGCGCCTCCCGCCAGGGAAGCTCGGAACTGGGGTGCTCGGGGCTGTCTACGGCGTGCTGGGCCTCACCTTCTGCGCGCTGAGCGTCCCCGGGTGGAAGCGCCGGAGCGGGAGTCGCGGCACTCTGACGCTCGACCGTGAGGCTCTGCTCCTCACCCGGGGTGGCGAGCAGCTCCGCTTCCCCCTTCAGGCCCTCGATTTCGCGGTGGCCGTCCGCCCGGTCCTCTTCGGCGGAACGCGGCAGAGCCTCCGCCTCCGGGCGCCCGAAGCCCAGGCACGCGTGGAGCAGTTCACCCCCAAGTATGAGGAGTCCGGGCTCGACGGCTTCCTCGAGCTGCTCGCGAAGCGGGTGGCCCATGCCGCCCGGCAGCGCCTCGCGCAGGGAGAGCTCCAGGGGGACGGGTGGAGGATGGACGACCAGAACCTGTACCACGACGGGGACACGACCCCGCTCTCCTCGATCCAGGCGCTTGGCTGGTTCTCGCGGCGGATCGCCGTGTGGACGTCCGTGGACGCTCCCTGGCGGGCCAAACCCGTGCTGGACCTGGATGCCGAGGGCTTCAACGCGCACGTCCTGGCCTTGTTGGCCGGGCGCCACCTGCCCCCCTGGAAGCGTGTGGAGGATGTGGAGTCAGGGCGGCTCCGGCTGGATGCGAAGGCCCTCCCCGCTGGAGTCTCCGCCGCGGCCCAGCTCGAGCTCCCGCTCTACGGAGACGCGGCCGGTGAGCAGCTGTACATGGAGCGCGGCAAGTACGCGGCCAGGATCTACGTCTTCTTCGCCTTCCTCCTCCAGGCCTGGATTGCGTCATTCGTGTGCACCACCCTCATCACCCTGCCCCTGGTGACGCTGATGCCGGGAGACCCCGCCTCGCGGTTCCCCCCTCTGGTGCTGCTCTCGCTCATCGGCGGCGGGGTGCTGGCCTGGAACACCTTCCGGGATCGCTGGAAGGTGATCGAAGCGTTCTCCAGCCGGTACTGCTCGGGCCTGGCCAACTTCAGCATGCTGTATGTGCCGCTCGTGGCCTGGGGCTACGCCAACGTGCGCGCGGTGCGGAAGCTCTCGGGAAGGTAGTTCCCGCGGTGGGCTCGAGCGGAGTAGGAATCCCTCCATGGACGAACTTCGCTCCGTCGCCGAAGGCTTCATCACGCACCAGGTCACCAACCAGCCCCCGCCCCTCACCTATGACGCGTGGGCGACCGACACGGTGTTGCGTGAAGCCGTGACCCGGGAAGGCGGCGCCTGGGCGGAGGCCGAGCTCGCGAAGTACGGCCCCGTCGTGGGCGGTGAGCTGATGCAGCTCGGGTTCACGGCCAACGAGAACAAGCCGAAGCTCAAGCCGTTCGACCGCTATGGCAACCGCCTGGACGAGGTGGAGTTCCATCCCGCCTACCACCGCCTCATGGAGCTGGGTGTCGCCCACGGCGTACCGAACTTCGCCTGGCGCCACGAGGACAGGCCCGGTGCGCACGTGGCCCGCATGGCGCTGTTCTACCTGCACAACCAGGCCGATCAGGGCACGAGTTGCCCCCTGACGATGACGTACGCCAGCGTGCCCACGCTGCGCCGCCAGCCCGAGCTCGCCCGGGAGTGGCTGCCCCGCGTGAGCTCGACCACCTATGACGCGCGCTTCATCCCCGCGGCGCAGAAGCGGGGCGCCACCATCGGCATGGGCATGACCGAGAAGCAGGGCGGCTCGGATGTGCGGACCAACACCACGCGGGCACAGCAGCTCGGGAGCCGCGGGCCCGGGCAGCCCTATGCGCTCGTCGGCCACAAGTGGTTCTTCTCGGCCCCCATGAGCGACGCGTTCCTCGTGCTCGCACAGGCCGAGGGCGGGCTGTCCTGCTTCCTGCTGCCGCGCTTCACCCCGGACGGGGAGCGCAATGCCATCCGCATCCAGCGCCTCAAGGACAAGCTCGGGGACTGGAGCAACGCCAGCTCCGAGGTCGAGTTCCAGGGCGCCACCGCCTGGATGGTGGGCGAGGAGGGCCGCGGCGTCTCCACCATTCTCGAGATGGTGGCCCTCACGCGCCAGGACTGCATGATCGGCTCGAGCGGCCAGATGCGCCAGGCGCTCGTGCAGGCCATCCACCATGCACGCCACCGCAAGACCTTCGGCAAGCGGCTGATCGAGCAACCGCTGATGCTCAATGTGCTCGCGGATCTGGCGCTCGAATCGGAAGCACATACCGCGCTCACCGCGCGCGTGGCCCGGGCCGTGGACGCGAGCCACCGGGAAGCCCGGGAAGCGGCCTTTGGCCGTATCGCGACGGCCATCGGCAAGTACTGGGTGTGCAAGCGCGCGCCCGCCTTCATCAACGAGGCGCAGGAGTGCCTCGGCGGTGCCGGCTACGTCGAGGAGTCGAACCTCGCGCGGCTCTACCGGCAGGCCCCGCTCAACTCCATCTGGGAGGGCAGCGGCAACATCCAGTGTCTGGACATGCTGCGCGCCGCCACGCGCGAGCCGGCCAGCCGCGACGCCCTGTTCGAGGAGATCCTCGCCGCCCGGGGAGGCCATCCGGCGCTCGACGCCGAGGCCTCGCGCCTGGCGAAGGAGTTCGATGACCTGAGCACGCTCGAGTCGCGCGCGCGGTTCATCGTCGAGCGCCTCGCGCTGGCACTGCAGGCCTCTGTCCTCATCCGCGCGGGCAACTCCCAGGTCTCGGACGCCTTCTGCGAGTCGCGGCTGGCCGGTGCACACGGACAGACGTTCGGCACGCTTCCGGCCCACGCGCCCTTCCATGCGCTCGTCCAGCGCGCCTTCGCGGAGGGAGCCGAGACCCCTCGGTGAGGGGTGGAGCGGCCCTTCCAACCCAGGAGTCTCATGGCCTCCCCCAAGGCATTCGTGCAGGGCCTCGTCGGCCGCGTGCTGTTCCGCGACGCCACCGTCACGCGAACCGAAGCCGTCAGCCCCCACTTTCGCCACCTCGTCCTCGGCGGGCCCGGGTTGCAGGGTGTCACCTGGACGCCTGGCGACAAGGTGCAGCTGTTCTTGCCCTCCGTCGGCACGCGCGCCTACACGCCCTTCCGCTGGGATGCGCGCACGGGAGAGACCGAGCTGCTCGTCTACCTCCATGGCGAAGGGCCGGGGACACGATGGGCGCGAGAGGTCCGTCGCGGCGACGCCATCCAGGTGTTCGGCCCCCGCTCCTCGCTCCCTGTCGGCGATGCGCCGCGGCCCATCCTCGTCGTGGGAGACGAGACGAGCGTGGGTCTGGCGCTCGCGCGTGGCACCGCAGGCCCCACGGTGCTGGAGGTGACGGACCCCGCCGAGACGCGCGGCGTCCTCGACGTCCTCGGCCTGGGCAGCTCGGCCGTCCTCGTCGAGCGCCAACCGGGCGACGGCCACCATGAGGCGCTGGTGGACGCTGTCGCCTCGGCCCTGCGGGCGCAGCCGGGTGCCCGCCTCGTCCTCTCGGGCCGCGCGGCGGCCATCCAGGCCGTGCGCCGGGGCCTGAAGACCCGCGGCATCAGCGCGGTGGACTCCCGGACCAAGGCCTACTGGGCACCGGGCAAGACGGGGTTGGACTGACCTCGTCAGGAGTGGACTCGACTCGAGGCGGCGGGCAACCCCTCATGGGGAGCTACGTACGCCAGCAGCAGCCTGCGCTTCCCTTCGCGCCCACCCCCTCATCATTCAACAAAAAGGTAAAACACGGATTCATTGACATCCATTTAATTCCATCAAGATGATGGGGCTCCCCCCAAGGAGAGGATGACTCCATGAAGAGCCTTCGCCTGCTGGTCGCGCTGTCCGCCCTGGTGCCCGCTGTCGCCTCGGCCAACCCTGTCTACAGCTCCTGGGCGAACCAGCCTGGCAGTCTCACCACGCTGGGTACCACCCAGACCCCGGCATCCGTCGATACCGCGGTGAGCTGGAACGTCAGCACCTCCTTCGCGTTCGCCTTCGCCCGCGCCAAGACGAGCGCCGGTGAGACCTATGAGTTCCAGCTCGTTTCGGCGACCCCCATTTCGCAGATGGACCGGATCGACGGGACTTGGAACGTCACCCGCAACGGCGTCGTGCTCTGCTCGCAGTGCACGGGGTTCGTCTCCGGGCTGAGCAGCTGGCTCGGCAAGCCCCTCACCATCTCCGTCGATGGCGGCAACTACGCGATGAGCGCCATCATCACGAATCGCTACGACATCCAGTGAGCCGGAGCGCGAGGGCCCGGCTCGGAATCCTCGCGCGTCCACCCGCGTCAGGGAGGGGACCGCGGCTCACGTCACGGTCGCGGCGACGGGGCGGTGATCAGACAGCTCGCCGTGGTTCTCGGCGTGCACGCGGTGAAGGACGTTCCAGGTCCGCACCTTCACGATTCGCTCCAGACGAGGGGCTCCGCCTACGTCACCACCGCGGTGGCGAAGCCGCCCCATGCGCGCTTTCCTCCCGTCTCCTGCCCAAGGAGCTGGTGCTCGCCGAGTGAGAGTCCGCAAGACTGGAGCAACCCGGCCAGGCACTCGCTCACCGGCGGAGTGCTCTCGATGCCGGATTTCAGTGGTTCTCCGCCGGCCCTGGCCGCCGCTCTCGCCAGACTCCAGGAGAGCCCCCGCGATTCGAGAGGCTCGGTCGTGATGTAGTCGAACGCGACGACGCTGCCCCTGGCGGTGCTGGCGAGCTTGCGCAGGAAGAGTGCCGGTTTGCTGGCGTCAAAACCCGCGTCCACGAGCCGCTCGAGCCAGTCCTCCTTCTCGAAGTCCGCGGCAACGAACGTGACCCGGCCCGGGTCGAGGCCAGCCGCTTTCACCATGCCGACACGGGTGGTGCCGGTCCACGAGGAGACGCCCTGGGCGGTGTCGGGACGGCATGTGGCTCGAATGGGGCGGCTGACACGTCAGCGGACACGTCCCTCGTCCCGGTTGACACGTCAGCACGTGGAACGAGGGGTGTGCCCGTCCTGCAACGCGAAGCGGGCGCAGGTGACGCTGACGCCCCGAAACGCCCGGCACAGCGGATGCAACCCAAGGGGGGGCCTGTCACTCACAGCAGGCACGCAGCCCCATTTCGCCCCGAGCCTCCCGTGAAACTTCGCACCACCGTCCTCTTCGGCGCGCTCGCCGCCGCTCCAGCGCTCGCGCAGACCACCCCCGTCAAATCCTTCGACATCGAGCAGGTGACGCTCAGCCCGGGTGGCCAGCACTCGCTCCTGCTCAGCACCGGCGACACCCTGGTGCGAGGTGACCTCCGCCTCTCCCTGGCCGCCCAGTACCAGCATGACCCGCTGGTCTTCATGGTGAACGGCGTGCGCCAGGGTGCCGTCATCGGCCCCCGTCTGAGCAGCCACCTCGGCGTCGCCTATGGCCTCCATGACAGCATCGAGCTGGCGCTCCAGCTGCCCGTGGTGCTCATGCAGGTGGGCGATGACCTGACCTCCCACGGCATCGCGCCCGTCTCGGGCACGGTGCTCGGCGCGCCCCTGCTGCAGGGCCGCTTCGTGCTCGCACGCCAGTCCGCCTCGGCGCTGGGGGACATCGGCCTCAACCTGGGATTGACGCTGCCCTTCGGTAGCAAGGAAGGGCTCTCGCAGGA
Source organism: Archangium gephyra (assembly GCF_042230915.1). Taxonomy (GTDB): domain Bacteria; phylum Myxococcota; class Myxococcia; order Myxococcales; family Myxococcaceae; genus Archangium; species Archangium gephyra_B. Next base: position 11,267,787 of record NZ_CP102578.1, read on the forward strand.
CCCGGGGCCGGGGCTCGCATTCACCGCCGGGGCCGGCTTCGGCCGCGACTTCGGCTCCTTGCTCCGGCTGGGCGTGGAGGTGAGCACCGTCGTCCGCCAGTACAACCGGCTCTCCAACTACTCCCCCCGCGTCATCGACGAGGTGGGCAGCTACGTCACCCTGGGAGCCTCCGTCAGCACGCTGGGGGAGGGCCTGCGCGGCGAGCTGAGCGCCCGCGGCCTCGTGTCCCTCACGCAGACCCGCAGTGCCCTGGAGCTGCTCGCGGGTGCCCGCTACCCGCTGTCCAAGCAGCTGGAGGTGTACGCGCTGGCGGGCCCGGGCATCGGCCAGATGCCGGGCAACCCGGTGTTCCGCGCCTTCGCGGGAGTCTCCTTCCGCCCCTTCCCCCAGACACGCGTGAAGGAGGAGCCCCAGGCCGCGCCGGAGCCCACGCCCGCGCCCGCGTGCGTGCCCGCACCGGCCCCCGAGCCCGCTCCCTGTGCCGCGCCGCCTCCGCCCCCGGACGCCGACCATGACGGCATCCCCGACGCGCAAGACGCCTGCCCGAACGAGCCCGGTGACGCCGCCCACCGTGGCTGCCCTCCGCCTCCGCCGCCCGCGCCGGAGCCCGCGGTGCAGCCCACGCCTCCTCCAGCGCCTGTCCCGGAGAAGCCCAAGCTCGCCGAGCTCAAGTCGGGCCGCATCGAAATCCGCGACCAGGTCCGCTTCGCCACCAGCAAGTCCGAAATCCTCGCCGAGTCCTTCCCCCTCCTCGAGGAGGTGGCCAGCATCCTCAAGGCCCACCCGGAGCTCATCCGCCTGCGCATCGCCGGCCACACCGACAACCGCGGCGCGCGCGACTACAACATCAAGCTGTCCCAGGACCGCGCCGAGGCCGTGCGCCGCTTCCTCATCGAGCGCGGCGTGGA